>CAZQUA010000102.1:0-8080 GCA_964596455.1 uncultured Isosphaeraceae bacterium | reverse complement strand
TCGAGGGAAGCGATGGGAGGCCGGGCCGGGGGTTGCGGCGGTTCCCTTGGGAGGGAGCGTGGCGGGGCCGCCGCGGCCGGGGCGACAAAGAGGCAGGACCTAGAATCCCCCTCGCGATGCTGTGGCAACCACCGCTTCCGGACCGGTACCGACAGATGGGCGACGAGGCGATCGCTGCGGCCATCGCCTCCCGCCGCCGCGAACTCGGCAGCGATCTGCTGATCCTCGGGCACCACTACCAGCAGGACGAGGTGATTCGGCACGCCGACCTCACCGGAGACAGCCTGCGCCTGAGCCGCCTCGCCGCCGAGGAGGTGGTCCGGCGAGGCGCGAAGTTCATCGTCTTCTGCGGCGTGCACTTCATGGCGGAGACCGCCGATCTGCTCACCGACGAGACGGTGTCGGTGATCCTGCCGGATCTTTCCGCCGGCTGCTCGATGGCGGACATGGCCGCGTGGGACGAGGTGAACGAGGCCTGGGAGGCGATCGCGGCGGCGCACGCCGCGGGCGGTGAGCGGGTCCGCACGATTCCGATCACCTACGTCAACTCCTCCGCGGCGATCAAGGCCTTCGTGGGCCGGCACGGCGGGGCGTGCTGCACCAGTTCCAACGCGGGCCGGGTCTTCGACTGGGCCCTGCAGGGGGGCGACGAGCCGCTGCTGCCGGGCGAGCGGGTGCAGTTGCTCTTCCTGCCCGACCAGCACCTCGGCCGCAACACCGCGAGAAGCCGCGGCCTTCGCAGCGAGATCGACGCCGCCCGCGGCGGACCGCCGGCGGAGATGGCGTTGTGGAATCCCCGCGAGGATCTCGGCGGCCTCGATCCGCAGCGGATCCGCGACGCCACGGTGCTGCTCTGGGCGGGCCACTGCAGCGTGCACAAGCTCTTCCGCCCCGAGCATGTCGAGCAGGTCCGCCGCGAGGGCGACGGCACGCTCGTGCTCGCCCACCCGGAGTGCTGCCAGGAGGTGGTCGAGAAGGCCGATCTCGTCGGCTCGACCGAGTTCATCATCGATCAAGTGCGGCAGTCGCCCGCCGGCCGCTCCTTCGCGGTCGGCACGGAGATCCACCTGGTCACCCGCCTCGCCCGCGAGGCCGCGGGACGGGGCGTTCGGGTGCGGATCCTGAGCGACTGCCAGTGCCTCTGCACGACCATGTACCGGATCGATCCGCCGCATCTGCTCTGGTCGCTCGACCGCCTTGCCGAGGGCGTGGTCGTCAACGAGGTCCGGGTCCACGCCGACGCCCGCGGGGATGCCCTGCGAGCCCTCGACCGGATGCTCTCGCTCGTCGATCGTCCGGTGGCGGGCGTGGCGGTGGACTGACCCGATGGCGGCTCCCCAACAGCGTCCGCGGGGACGAGTCCGGCGGCGGTTCCGCCTCGTGGCGGCAGGAGCGGCGACGCTGCTCGTGCTGCTGCTCGCAGCGGCGCCGACCATCGCCTCCTGGGTCGCCTCGGCCTGGGCGACCGCGGCGATCCGCCAGTCGCTCCGGGAAGCCGGCGTCCTCGACTCCGCGGACATCGCGGTGCGGTGCCGCTTCTCGTGGTTCGAGACGCAGCGGGCGGAGATCGCCGTCGCCCACTCGGCGGCGGAGGCGTCCGGCCGTCTTGCCCTTGAAGGTACGGGGGAAGTGCGGCGAAGCGCCTGGTCGATCCTGTTTGCCTCCGGGCCGCTGCCGCTCGAGTTCACGATCGATGGCGAGGCCATGGGCCCGTTGGCGGGCGACGTGCTCGATCGCCTGCTTGCGGCGGGCGACTCGCCGGAACCGACGCGGGGATCGCCGCCGTCCGTGGCGGCGAGGGGTTCGCGGTGGGCGGTCGAGGCGAGAGGCACGGCGTCGCTTCGCTTCCTCGACGAGACGCGGGGGATCGATCTGGCCCTCCGGTCCGACCGGATCGAGTTCGATGCCGAGCAGGGAGCCGCCATCCTGATCGATGCGGCGATCGGTCGCGTCGAGGAGTGGCCCGATCTGCCCGGGCGGGTCCGCGCAGAAGCGGCGGTGGGCGATCTCGCCGACGCCTGGGCGGATCCGGCCGCCGCGGTTGCCCGCACCGTCGCGTCGCTCGAGGCCCGCGGGCTCGCGGTCGGGTGGCAGGGACGCACGATCGAACTGCAGGAGGCGATCGCCTCGCTGCGGGGCGATGGCGATGCGGTCTCGCTGGGGGTTCGCCTCGAGGCGAGGATCGACGGCGGCATCGCCGCGGCGACGGCGGATCTGTCGATGCCGGCAGCGGCGGGTCGGCTCGACTCGCTCCCGCTCGCGCTGGCGGCGATCCACGGGAACCTCGCGGTGGCCGGCGTGCCGCGGGAGGTCGTCGCGGCATGGCTGCCCGCGTCCGCCGGGCTTGCGATGCAGGATCTCGGCGAGACCATCGAGGCCACGCTCACGCTGCCGCCGGAGGCGGATGCGTCGGTCGTGGCAACGGTTCGCCTGCCGCACCTCGAGGCGTCTGCAGAGGCGGTGCTCGACCGCGTCCGCCGCTCGCTCTCGGCGGGCCGGATCCGGATCTCGGCCACGCCGTCGGGCGCGATGCTCTCGGCGTTCGCCCCCGAGATGGAGGCGGGGCCCGAAGTGCGGGTGCGGGTGCAGGCCGAGGGCGAGGGGATCGGTCTTGGCAGCGACGGGCGATGGCGCATCGAGAACGGCCGCCTCGAGGTGTCCGATCCGATTCCGCTGCTCGCCGCCGCAGCACCCTCGCTCGGGATCGGCGGCGACGCCGCGAGCGTCTTGCTCGAGATCGCCGCGGCGGAGGGCGCTGCCTCGGGCGATCGGGGGGCGATCTCCGGACGGATCCGCCTCGCCTCCGACGGCGGATGGCGCCTTCGCCCGCGGCCCGATCGGCCGATGATCGAGGTCGCGGATGCGACGCTCGAAGCCTTCGCGGAGCCGCTCGGCGAGTCCCTCTCGCTTCGCGGCACCGCCCTCGTGGATGGCGCTGCACTCTCGATCGAACAGCGGATCGAGGGACTGCTTCCCTCCGGGCGGATGCCTCCGCTGCATCGCCTTCGCCCACATGGCCGCGTGGAGCTCGCGGGCCTGTCGCCGGCACGGTTGGAAGCGTGGATCCCCGAGGCGGCGGCGGAGTTCGAGCGTCTGGCGCTCTCGCCGATCCGCCTCGTGCTGGTGACGCGAGCGGAGGGCGATCGCCTTGCGGGATCCCTTCGGATCGAGGGGGGCAGCGCCACGGTCGAGCTCGGAATGGGCCTCGACTCGCAACGGGTGCTGGTCGGGCCGGGGCGGCTCGATGCGACGCTGTCGGCGGCGCGGCTGGCCGGCCTTGTCGACGGCGTCGCGGTGCTCGGCGACCTGCCGCTGCGGGCGGAGCTGTCACCGCTGGCCCTGGCCCCGCTGCCGTGGCCGGCGTTCCCGCCGCTGCCGCGGGTCGAGGGAACGGTGCAGGTCGAGCAGATCTCGCTGGGGATCGAGTCGGAACGGGTTCCCTCGCCGGGCGAGCGGATCGATCTCGCCGCGTTCCGCACGGCAATCGGATGGTCGCCCGAGGCTGCCCGCATCGAGTTCGAGGGGGGCTCCGAGGCCGCCGCGAACGGCCGTCGTGTGGGTCCGCTCGCGTGGAAGGGCGAGGTCCGAACGTCCGAGGGGCGGACGGATGCCGCCGGCGTGCGGGGCTCGCTCGAGTTGGCGATGCCGCGACTCGATCCGGCGGCGCTGCCGATCCTGCCGGAGTCGATCCGCCCCGCTCTGGAGATGCTGCTCGGTCGCGAGGCGAGTCTGACGACGCGGGTTCGCTGGGAGGGTTCCTCCGCCGACGGAACGATCGAGGCCGATTCGGACCGCCTGCAGCTTCGGGCGTCGATGGCCGCGTCGGACTGGGGCGGGGGCGGCCTCGGAGCGATCGAGGCCGCCATCGAGTCGTTCGAGGCATCCATCCCTCCGGAGGCGATCGGACCATTCCTCGATGCCGCAGGCCTCGCGAAGGAACGCCGCATCGAGCCGATCGGCCCGCTGCAACTCTCGGGTGCCGCATCGGCGTGGCGATGGTCCTCGGCGGGCGGCCTCGAACCCGGGGAACTCGCGTTCAGGACCGCCGCAGTGCCGGTTCGCTTCGCGGGGAGCAGCGGGACTCGGCCGCAGTCGATTCCGGCAGTCTCGATCACGGTGGCGGAGGCCGCCGTTCGCGGCACCACCGCCATCGAGATCGCCTCGATCGGCAGCGACGCCTTGCGGGGATCGATCCGGTGGCGACGCGGCGAGGAGGCTGGCTCCCCGGGCCGACTCGGCGGAACGCTGGCCGCCGCGGAGATCCCCACGGCCCTGTTCGCGCTGCTGATCGACGATGGCGGCCTGCTTCAGGCGGCGTTGGGCGAGTCCCTGTCCATCTCGCTCGAAGGCGAAGGACTCGGTGGGGGCGAAGGACGCCTCGCGGCGGCGGTGCGATCGCCCTTCGGGCAGCTCGACCTCCCGCACGTGCAGTTCGCGGCGGGATCCGCCACCGTGCCGCAGGATCGGCCGCTGCAGGCGACGCTGGCCTTCCGCCCGGAGCTGCGGCGATCGCTGCTGGCGCGCCTGAATCCGATCTTCGCGGACGTCGAGCGGACCGACGGGCCGCTTCGGCTGGCCTTCTTCGCGGAACGCCTTCCGCTCGACGGCGACCGGTCGAAGCTCGATGCGGATCTCCGCCTCGAGTGCGGTCCGGTCCGCATCCAGCCCGGGCTCGCCCTCAGCCTGCCGCTCGCCTTCGCCGGCGATGCCAGCGCCGACGGTTTCGACGGTCTCGTGGAGCCGCTGGTGGCGACCATCCGCGGCGGGATCCTCCGCTACGACGACTTCACCATGCGATTCGTGCGGTCCGGCGGATCCTGGCGGCAGACCCTGGCGTTCTCGGGCTCCATCGACCTGACCCGGACGCCTCCCTACGCCGAGGCGATCACCACGACCTATCCGGGGTCCAATCTGGCGAAGTTCTCCTCGGACCTGCGGCGCTTGCCGCCCGAGCTGCTCGAGACGCTCTCGATCCCCGTGACCTTCTACGGTCCCATGGGAGAGGGGGAGCGGTTGCAGCATCGGATCGACCTCGATCCCGGCGATCTCCTCCGCCGCGGCGCCGAGGCCGCGATTCCCGGCCTGATCGATCGCTTCCTGAGGCCCCGCTGAGGCCGCCCCGGCGGATCCTCGCCGCTGTCGTACACTGCATCCCGGCCATGAAGATCGTCATCTGCGGCGCCGGCGAGGTCGGTTCCCACGCATGCGAGGTGCTCGACCGCCGCGGCGACTCCGTGACCGTGGTCGATGCCCGTCCGGAACGCCTGCGGGCCCTCGAGGAGAATCTGGACATCCGGACGCTCGAGGGCAACTGCGGCCGTGCGGACGTCCTGGCGGAAGCGGGTGCGGCGAACGCCGACCTGGTGTTCCTCGCCACCGACAGCGACGAGGTCAACCTGCTCGCCGCCGCGGTCGCGAAGAAGCTCGGCGCCAAGCGGACCGTGGCGAGGGTGCACGACTTCGCCTACGTCGAGGAGGCGGAGTTCGACTACGCCGCTCGTCTGGGCATCGACCACCTGATCTGCCCGGAGTACTCGACGGCGATGGCGATCGCCCAGACCCTCCGCAATCCCGCCGCCACGGCGGTGGAGAGTTTCGCGCGGGGCGAGATCCAGATGGAGCAGTTCGAGGTGGAGGCCTCGGCCGAGGGCGTGGGTCGCCCGCTCTCGGAGGTGCCCCTGCCGGCGGGCGTCCGCCTCGCCGCGGTGGTGCGGGGATCCAAGGCGTTCATCCCGGACGGATCCACGGTCGTCGAGGCCCACGACTCGGTCTTCCTGGTGGCCCATCGCGACGCCTTGGGCCGCGCCCGGACGCTCTTCCGCCGCTCCGACCTGCGGCGGCGGCGGGTCGTGGTGATGGGCGGCAACCGCACCGCGGCGTGGGTCTGCCAGCTGCTGGTCGGCAGCGGCTTCTCGATCCGCCTCTTCGAGCGGGACCGCGTCCGGGCGGAGCGGCTCGCCGGCGAACTCGAGGCGGTCACCGTCCTCAACGCCGATCCGATCGACGCCACCGTCTTCAGCGAGGAGCGGATCGGCGACGCCGACGACTTCGTCGCGATGGAGGACGACGACGAGGACAACATCATCGGAGGCGTGCTCGCCCGCAGCCGCGGCGTCGCCCGCGTGGTCACGCTGGTGCAGCGGGCGGACTACCTCGACGTGCTCTACGACATCGGGGTGGATCGGGCGTTCAGCCCCAAGATCGTCGCGGCGAGGCAGATCGAGGAACTGCTCGACCGCAGTCCCCTGCGGACCCTGACGGTGCTGGCGAGGGGGCAGCTCGATCTCTACCGCGTGACCGCGGCGGCGGGGGGGCGGGCGGTGGGCACCCGCCTTCGCAACGTGAAGCTCACGCCGCACTGGTCGGTGATCGCGGTGCACCATGGCGACGACACCCGCGTCCCCGGCGCCGAGGATCTCGTCGAGCCGGGCGACACCGTGCTCGTGCTCGGCCCCCATGGCCGGGGCGGCGAGTTGTCGGAGATCTTCGGAGTCGCGTGAGCGGCGGCGGGCGAGACGCGGAGATCCACTGGTGAACTTCACCCTCATCGCCGCGGAGATCGGCAAGCTGCTGATGCTGCTCGCGGCGGTGTTCGCGGGCATCTCGCTGCTGGGTCTCGCCGATGGGCTGGCGGCCCTCGACGCTCCCGGCGCCGGGCGTCTGGACTTCGCCGCCATGGGGGCGATGCTGACCGCGGCGATCGCCGCCGCGGGAGTCGGCGGGGCCGCGATCGTGGGGGCCCGCCGGGTCCGCGGGGCGCGAGGCCCCGGCCCGCTCGGCCGTCGCGAGGCGGTCCTGCTCGTGGTGCTGTCGTGGCTGCTGGGGGGATTCCTCGGCGCGGTGCCCTATCTCGCCTGGCGGACCTACTCGCAGCAGGCGGGCTTCGAGACCCTCGCCAACGAGGTCGGCCTCGACGGCGTGGTGGCGTGCCTCTTCGAGTCGGTGAGCGGCCTGACCACCACGGGTGCGACGATCCTCCTCGACGTCGAGCGGCTTCCGCGGGCGATCCTCCTGTGGCGAAGCCTCTCGCAGTGGATCGGCGGTCTCGGAGTGGTGCTCCTCTTCGTGGCGGTGCTGCCGTCGCTCGGCGTCGGCGGCAAGCGACTGTTCATGGCCGAGAGCACCGGGCCGGCGCCGGAGGGCCTCCGCCCCCATGTCCGCAGCACCGCCCGAACCCTGTGGGGCTTCTACCTCGCCCTCACGCTCGCGCAGGGCCTGCTGCTGATGCTCTGCGGCATGACCCCCTTCGATGCGATCAACCACGCCTTCACGACCCTCTCCACGGGCGGCTTCAGCACCCGCAACGCGAGCCTCGCGGCCTTCGATTCGGCGGCGATCGAAGCGGTCACCATTCCCTTCATGATCCTCGGGGGCGTCAGCTTCGTGGTCTACGACCGCCTGCTGAAGCGGCGTTTCGAGCTGGTGTGGCGGGATCCCGAACTTCGCCTCTACCTGCTGCTGCTGCTTGGCGCGAGCCTCGCGGTGGCGACGGCGCTGTTCGCGCGGGGCGCGCCGATCCTGCTCGTCTCGGGCGAGTCGGCGGAGCCGGGCGTCGCCGCCTCGCTGCGGGCGGGGATCTTCACCGCGGTCTCGATCATGACCACGACCGGCTACTGCACCGCGGACTTCGACCACTTCCCGATCCCCGCGATCGCGGTGCTGCTCGTCCTCATGTTCATCGGCGGCTGTGCCGGCTCGACCGGCTCGGGAGTGAAGGTGATCCGCGCCTGGATCGGCATGCGGCAGATCGTCGGCGAGGTCGAGCGGGAGTTCCGGCCTGCGGTGGTGCGGCCGCTGCGCCTTGGGCGGCGGATCGTCGATTCCGGCACCGTCTCGGCCTCGATGTCGCTGCTGCTCGCGGCGATGCTTGCGGTGGCGATCGGGACCTTCCTGGTCTTCGTCTTCGAGGGCGGGGCCTGCGACCCTGCCACCGCCTTCAGTGCGGCCCTCTCGAGCATGGGCAACGTCGGCCCGGGCCTCGGGCAGGTGGGGGCCGTCGAGAGCTACGCCACGATGAGCCGCGGCTCGCAGGTTGTGCTGATGGCGTTGATGCTGCTCGGCCGCCTCGAGTTCTTCGCGG
>CAZQUA010000101.1:0-8129 GCA_964596455.1 uncultured Isosphaeraceae bacterium | reverse complement strand
TCACGAGGTTCTCGCGGCCGATCGACGGACCGAGCACGTTGACCGCGATCGGCTCGGGGCTCAGGCGGGCCTCGAGGGCGCCGGCGGCGAGCACGCGGATCAGGTAGCGGATCTCCTCCTCGCCGTAGTTGCCGGTGATCTGCCCGTTGGCGGCGATGCGGGACTGCAGGGTCGGGGCGCCGTAGACCTTGTCGTCGAGCACGATCGCCATCGGCTCGCCGATGTGCGGCGCCGTCAGGCGGCCGAGCAGGGTGGCCCCGTTGGGGTCCATCGCGAAGGCGACCGCGGCGCGGCCGAGCTCGTCGCGGGTGCGGCCGGCGCTCTTGATGCTCCACGGCCGCTCCCCGCCGTGGGTCATGCTCTTGGGTTCGGTGACGTAGAGCAGCAGGAAGTAGCGGCCGTCCCGCTCCGCGGCCACGAGGCGCCGCCCCGCGAAGAACGCCGCCGGATCCGCCTGCAGCGACGCGAGCTGCTCGTCGGTCTCGTACCACTGCTTGAGGTCGTGGATCTCGAACCACCTCGCGACGGGGCTGTCGGTGTTGCGGGGGCCCCGCTCCCGCAGCTGCTCCCGCATGAGGTCGAGGTTGACCTCCTCGGGCCGCGTGGGATCGACGGCGATGCGGAACTCGAGCACGCCGGCGCCTCGCAGCAGCCGCTTCAGGTCCTCGGGATCGTCGAGGCCGGTCCGCTCCGAGTCGTAGGCGTCCCACGCCGCGACCACCGCGTCGATCCGCTCCTCCTGCCCGGGGTGCTCCGCCTTCAGATCGGCGATCGCGAGCTCCCGCAGCGAGGCCTCCCGAACCGGCTGCCCCTCGGCATCGACCACCCGCTCGCCGTCGTCGCCGACCTGCGGCTTGCCGATCTTCTCGAGGGCGAGCACCCGCAGCAGGCGGGCCTCCGTCAGGGGGCGGAGCAGCATGCTGCGGAGCTGCTCGAAGGCGAGCTCCGCGTCGACCACGCGGTCCTGGAACGGGCCGAGGCCCGCTTCTTCGCCGCCGGCGAGCATCGCCTGCTCGAGGGCGGCACGGGCCTCGATGACCGCATCGAAGCGGGACTGGACCCGCTCGAGCGACGCCGCGTCGGCGACGCAGGCGTGGCGGGTCGCGAGGGTTCCCTGCCGCAAGGCCGCGTCGAGCTGGGAGGGACGAAGGTTCGTGCAGTCGAGCAGCGCCTGCAGGCGATCCCGGAAGGCCACCTGCAGCTCCCGCACCGCGGGGTTGGGCAGCGGCATCACCACCTCGATGCGATCGCTGCCCTGGGGCTCCATCGAGATGTCGAGCACGCCCTGCGGATTCACCCGCTGCTTGAGGACGTCGATCACCTGCGCGATGACCTCCTCGCCGGAGGCCCCCTCGGGCACCCGCACCGAGTAGACGAGGCTCACGCCGCCGCGGAGGTCCTTGCCGAGGCGGATCTGCCGCTCGACCGGGAAGATCTCCCAGACGAAGAACAGCGCCAGGCCGGCCAGGAGCAGGGTCTTGAGGAGGAGCCCGGTCGAGGAGCGGGCTTGCTGGGGGTTTGCCATTCGAGGGGGTCCCGGGGCGTGCCGGTGCCGGCGGCGGTCAGCTCGCGGCTTCCGGAGCTTCCTTGAGGATCTGCTGGATCGCGGAGCGGGCGAAGGTCATGCGGAGATTCGAGTTCTCATCGACCTTCAGCACCACCGTGTCCGGCTTGAGTTCGACCACCGAGCCGATGACCCCGCCGATGGTCTGCACACGGTCGTGCTTCTTGATGGACGCCAGGAGGGCTTCCCGCCGCTTCCGCTCCCGCCGCGATCCCATCGCCGAGAACACCACCATCAGCACCAGGATCGGCAGCAGCAGCAGCAGGATGTTGAAGCCGGGATCCGGCGGAGGAGCCGCCCCACCCCCATCGGCACCCGTCGTCGCCGTGGCGTCGGGGCGTTGATCCGGCCCGAGCGGGAGCCCCGGCGGCGGGGGCGGCGCGGCGAGGACGAAGGAAGGGACCAGATCGGCGAGGGGACTCATGGCTCGGGATCTCTGGAGGCGGAGGGGGAACCGACCGAGCCGGCGAGCACCGGCCACAGGCTGTCGAGGGAGGACCACGCATCTTGCTGGATCGCCCTTCGGATGTCCAGCATGAGGCGTTGGTGGTGCCGGAGGTTGTGGACCGAGGCGAGGATCGGTCCGAGCATCTCCCCAGCGAGAAAGAGATGGCGCAGATAGGCCCGGCTCAGGCGGCGGCAGGCGGGGCAGTCGCAGGAAGGATCGATCGGCCCGGGATCCTCCGCGAAGCGGGCGTTCCGAAGGTTCAGCGGGCCGGTCCGGGTGAAGACGCGGGCATTGCGGCCGTTGCGGGTGGGCAGGACGCAGTCGAAGAGGTCGACCCCCGCCGCCACCGCCGCCACGATGTCCCGCTCGTAGCCGACCCCCATCAGGTACCGCGGGCGGTCCGAGGGCAGCAGCGGCGCGGTCAGTTCGACGGTCCGGCGGATCTCCTCGGTGCCCTCGCCCACCGCCACCCCGCCAATGGCGTAGCCGGGCAGATCGAGCGAGGTGACCGCCTCGGCCGATCGGGCCCGGCGGTCGGGGTCGGTCCCGCCCTGGACGATCCCGAAGAGGGCCTGCTCGCTCGGCCGGGCATGGTGCCGGACGCACTCCCGGAGCCAGCGGTGGGTCCGCTCGAGGGCGGCCTCGAGCCGCGCCGGATCGGCGCCGGCCGGCGGGCAGTCGTCGAGGGGCATGATCACGTCCGCCCCGAGGTCGTTCTGGACCTGCATGCACTCGGCGGGTCCGAGGCGGACCGCGGCGCCGTCGATGAACGAACGGAAGGTGAAGCCGCCCTCGTCGATCGAGAGCAGGTCCGCCATCGAGAAGGCCTGGTAGCCGCCGGAGTCGGTCAGGATCGGACCGTCCCATCCCATGAAGCGATGGAGGCCGCCGAGGCGGGCCACCCGCGAGGCCCCCGGCCGCAGCAGCAGGTGGTAGGCGTTGGCGAGCACCATCTCGGCCCCGAGTTCGGCGAGTTGCGGGAAGGGCACGCCCTTGATCGATCCCGCCGTCGCGACCGGCATGAACGCAGGCGTGGCCACGCTGCCATGGGGCGTGTCGAGTCGTCCGAGGCGGGCCTGATTGCCGCTGGTGCGGGCGAGGATGGTCAGTCGGACCGGCATCGGGATGGCGGCGGTCAGCGCCCCCGCGAGGCGTCTCGCAGCACCTTCCGCTCCGAATCGGTCAGGCTCTGCAGACCGGAGCGGTTGATCTTCTCGAGGATCCGGTCGACCTCGGCCTGCCGCTTCAGGCTGCCGCCGCCCCGCTGCATGCGGAAGCCCTCGCTCGTGGGATCGAAGCGGCGGAGCACGTTGAAGAAGTCGTGCAGCAGATGCGGCCGGCGGATGAAGAAGTAGCCCGCGATGGCGCCGCCGAGGTGGGCGGCCTCGCCGCCGGCGTTCTGGCTGCCCATCAGCACGCTCAGGATCGCGATCGCCACGAGGGCGTAGGCGAGCGTCGCGAGCCGCATCGGGATGATGAAGAAGAGCAGGACGGTGGCGTTGGGGATCAGGTAGGCCCCCGCCATCAGCACCCCGAAGACCCCTGCCGATGCCCCCACGAGCGGCGTCCAGGGATTGTTGAAGAGCAGTCCCGGGATCCGCACCTCGCTGCCGAAGGCCGCCGCGGCGGCGAGTCCGCCGGCGTTGAGCAGCAGGTACAGGAAGGCCCCGAAGATCCCGCAGAGCAGGTAGAAGGCCAGGAACCGCTTCCCGCCGAGATGCCGCTCGACCACCGGCCCGAAGAAGAAGAGGCCGAGCATGTTGAAGAGCAGGTGCGAGAGGTTCGCATGCAGGAACTGGAAGCCGAGGAACCGCCAGAACTGCCCGCCCTCGAGGCCGGTGCTCGGCGAGAAGTACATCAGGGCCTGCGCGGTCGTGAACTGCATGAACTTCTGGAGCGGCGGCACCTCGCGGAAGACCTGCTTGCCGACGATCAGGTTGTTCTGCCGAAGCAGGACGAACCGCTCGACGCGGTCCGGACCGGTTCGCCGGTACTCGCTGAAGATGAAGTTCTCCGGTCGGAGCTGCCGCAGGACCGGGTTCTGCTCGAGATCGTTGCGGTCCATCACCCGCGCCGGCGGCAGGAACCCGTCGACGACGAAGACGCCCACGCAAAGCACGATGAGCCAGGTGGTGACCGTCCATCCCGGTCCGCGGGAGGGCCGGTCGCGGCTCGGTCGTCGGGCGTAGTCGCGGTCGGAGAGTCCCATGGCGTCGAGTCGCGGCGGCGGCAGGCGACCGGGCCCGGCGCACGGCCGAGTCGGGGCATGCCGGCGGGGCCGGGGGGCGAAGAGTGTAGCGGTCGCTGCCGCGGCGCCGGGCGGAGGCGGTGCCCCGCCTAGCGTCGGGTGCGCCTCCGCCGCGTGGCTTGCCGCAGCCGCCACCGTTCGAGAAGCGTCAGGCTGCGAAGGCCCCGCTCGCCGATCTTGGCGAGGATCCGGTCCACCTCCTGCCGCTCCCGCTCCGCCGCCGCCTCGCGGCGCCGCCGCTGCATCTCCCCCCGCCGCGCCCGTCGCGCCTCCGATCGGCTGCGGCCTCGCGGCGCCTCGCCGGCTTCGCTCCAGTTCATCGCCCCGCCGCCGCCGAAGGCACCGGCGGGCATCGCCTCCGCCTCTTCCGGGTCTTCGCCGCGGCTCCACAGCTGCCGCGACACCTGCCAGCACCAGAGTCCGCCCACCACCGCAAGGCCCACGAGCAGGAGGCGGTCGAGCACGAGGCCCGCGGCGCCCAACGCCACCGCCGAGGCGTAGCCCACCCGCACGGCCGCCGCGGTCGCCATCGCCGCACCGCGGCGTCGCCAGATCAGGGCCTGCAGCATCTGCCCGCCATCGAGCGGCAGCATCGGCACGAGGTTCAGCAGCAGCAGCACCGTGTTGATCCAACCGAGCAGGAAGAGGAAGCGAAGGAACACGCTGCCGCCGACCGCCTCGAGGCCGATCCCCGGATGCAGCGGATGCGGGATCGCCGTCCCCAGCCACGCCGCCCCGGTCGCCGCGAGCGATCCCGCTGCGAAGAGGGCGATGGCCAGGTTGACCAGCGGCCCGGCGGCGGCGGTCCAGAAGCGGCTCGCCCAGTCGTGCGGGGGATGGCAGCCCGCAAGTCCTCCGAGAGGCCAGAGCAGCACCTCGTCGGCGGTTCCCCCGAGCCGCCGGCAAGCGAAGCAGTGCCCCAACTCGTGCAGCAGCACCGAGAGCAGCAGCGCCGCGAGCAGCAGCGAGGTGTCGAGCGGCCCCAATCCGGAGTGCCCCAGCCAGGAGCGGAGCAGTTCGATCGCGAAGAGCAGGGGCAGCAGCAGATGCAGGCGGATCTCGATGCGGGCGATGCGGCCGAAGGGCATCGACCAGCCCAGCGGCGACTCGATCCGCGGCCGCGGCGTCGACCACTCCGATTCGGTGCCGTCCGAACGCCCGTCCCGCCAGGAGGTCATGACCGGATTCCTCGATGGGCCCGCCAGAGCGACCATGCCGCGATCGTCTTCCCATCGACCAGTTCGCCCTTGCGGATCATCGCCTCGATCTCGCCGGGTTCGAGCCGGACCGTCTCGATCCGCTCGTCCGCCTCGAGCCGGGGCGGGCCCGCCTCGAGGTGCTCCGCCTCGTAGACCCGCATGAGCTCGTCGCCGAGGCCGGGCGAGGTGAAGAACCGCCCGATCTCGACCACCCGGCCGGCGCGGTAGCCGGTCTCCTCGGCAAGTTCCCGAACCGCCGCGGCGGACGGATCCTCGCCGGGGGCCAGCCGCCCGGCGCAGAACTCGAGCAACCACGCCTCGATCGAGATCCGCCAGTTGCGAATCAGGACGAGGCGGCCATCGGGCAGCATCGGGATGACCGTCACCGCCCCGGGGTGCCGCACCACCTCCTTCTCGACCCAGCCGCCGCCGAGGCCCCGCCAACGCAGGGCGTCGACCGCGAAGTACGATCCCTCGAAGACGCGACGCGCATCGGGCGGCACTTGCCTCTCCATGGCGGTTGGTCCGATGATAACCCCCTCATGCACTCCGCCCGCGACGAGGAACTCTCCGCTGCCCCTCGCCGGGAAGGCCGCGGCCTTCCTGCGGAAGTGCGGATCACCGGCCTCCGCAAGGCGTTCGGCGGCGCCGAGGTGCTGCGGGGCGTCGATCTGCACTTCCCGCCCGGGCAGACCACGGTGGTGCTCGGGCCGAGCGGTTGCGGCAAGTCGGTGATGCTGAAGCACCTCGTGGGCCTGCTGCGGCCCGACGCGGGCGAGGTCTGGTTCAACGACGTCCGCGTGGATCGCCTCGCCGAGTCCCGCCTCGCGGGCGTGCGGCGGCGGGTGGGCTACCTCTTCCAGCACGGCGCCCTCTTCGACTCCCTCACCGTGGGCGAGAACGTGGCGTTCCCGCTGCGGGAGGCCGGCTGGTCCGATGCGGCGCCGATCGAGAAGCGGGTGCGGATCGTGCTTCGCATGGTCGGCCTCGACGGCTTCGCGGCGAGGATGCCCGCGGAGCTCTCCGGCGGGCAGCAGAAGCGGATCGCCCTCGCGAGGGCGATCGTGCTGCGGCCCGAACTGATGCTCTACGACGAGCCCACCACCGGCCTCGACCCCATCCGCGCGGATCTGATCAACGAGCTGATCCTGCGACTGAAGCGATCGCTCGGCGTCACCGGCGTCGTGGTGACCCACGACCTTGCAAGCGCCTTCAAGGTGGCGGACCGCATGGTCATGCTGCACGAGGGCCGGGTGCTGCTCGAAGGGCCGCCGGAACTCTTCCGCGGCAGCGAAGACCCCGTGGTGGGACGCTTCCTGCGGGGCGAAGCCTCCGAGGAGGATCTTGCGGCGATCGTCGCCGAGTCGGCGGACCGCCTCGACGCCGCCGCGGATTCGAGGACGCCCCACGCCCCCTTGGCCGATGGCCGGAGGATCGCCTGATGGCGATGCGGGGCGGCATGCGGGATCTGCTCATCGGCCTCTGCGGCATCGGCGGGGTCGTCGGACTCGTCACCCTGCTGCTCTACTACGGCGAGCTCGCCGCCGTGGCCACGCCGCGTTGGTCCCTGCCGCTCGCCCTCGACTCCGCGGGCGGCCTCCGGACCGGGAGCCCGGTGACGCTCAACGGCGTGCCCATCGGCGAGGTCCGCTCGGTCTCGATCTCGACGCCGCCGCAGCATCCCTCCCACCCGGTGCTCGTCGAGGCCGCGATCGAGCGGTCGATCCGCCTTCCCGCAGCCGTCGAGACCAAGGTGGAGACGAGCCTGCTCGGGGGATCGGCGCGGCTGGCCCTGGTGGCGCAGCTCCCGATCGCCGAGGACGCCGTCTACCTGCCGCAGGACGCTCCGCCACTGCTGTTCGGGCGGGTCCGCGGCCTCGACGAGGTGGTGATGGAGGCCCTCGATGCCCGCCTTGCGACGCTGACGGAGAGCCTCGAGGAGTTCCGGGTGCTCGCCCGCACCTACAACGAGCTCGGACGCCATCTCGCCGACATGACCAGCGAACTCGATCCCGGCGATCCCGCGGCGGAGAGCAACCTGCGGACCTCGATCCTGCGGGCCAACGCCTTGATGCTCGAGCTTCGCCAGACCGCCACGCTCGCCTCGAGCTGGCTCGGCGACGAGCAGCTGCTCGCCGACGTCCGCAGCACGGTGTGGCGATCGAGCGTGCTCGTCGAGCATGCCGTCGAGGCCATCGACGAGCTCACCGCCGCGGCCGCGGCCGTGCAGCAGGACGTGGGCCGCGTCGCCGACACCGTCGACGAGCAGGTGCGGACGCTCGGCCGCGCGGTCGTTCCGGTCGCCGACGACGCCTCGAAGCTGCTCGAGCGTCTCGGCGAACTCGCCCGCCTCGCCGCCGAGGGCGACGGCTCGGTGGGGCGCCTGCTGCGGAACCCCGAACTGCACGACAGCGTCGTGGACGCCGCGGCCCGCCTCGAGATCACGCTGCGGCAGCTCGAGCTGCTGCTGCAGAAGATCCGCGAAGAGGGACTCGCCGTCTCGTTCTGACGCGGCGGCTCCCGGAGGGCCGCGCCGCTCGCGGCTCCGCGTCGGGAGGCCCGCCCCCCGGGCCGGTCAGGCGAGTTCGGGGAAGGTCTTCGTGACGATGGCCACGAGGTCCTTCACGTGCGAGATCGACTCGTCCATGAGCTTCCGCTCGTCGCCGTCGA
>CAZQUA010000100.1:0-8161 GCA_964596455.1 uncultured Isosphaeraceae bacterium | reverse complement strand
GCGTTCTTCGCGATCTCGCCGGAGGTCGCCTGGTGGGCGATGCTGCCGGTGCCGGCGGTGATCGCGGGATCGCTCTGGTACCAGCGGCACCTCGAACCTCGCTACGCGGCGGTGCGGCGGCAGGCCGGCGAGCTGCAGGCCCAGCTTGGCCACTCCCTCGCGGGGATCGCCACCGTGAAGAGCTTCACCGCCGAGGCGGCCGAGACCGCCCGCCTCGAGTCGCGGAGCCTGGCCTACGCCGCCGCCAACCGGCGGGCCATCGCCCTCTCCAGCGCCTTCAGCCCGCTCATCCGCATCGTGATCCTCGTGGGCTTCACGGTGACGCTGCTCTACGGCGGCCATCTCGCCCTCGAGGGCCAGCTTGCGGTGGGCGCCTACGGCCTGCTGGTCTTCCTGACGCAACGCCTGCTCTGGCCCTTCACCCGCATCGGCGCGATCCTCGACCTCTACCAGCGGGCGATGGCCTCGACGCGGCGGGTGCTCGATCTCGTCGAATCGCCGCCGGCGATCGTGGATGGTCCCCGCCCGCTGCCGCCGCCGCTGCCGCCGCAGCTTCGCTTCGAGGACGCGGCCTTCGCCTACGAGGCCGGCCATCCCGTGCTGCAAGGCCTCGATCTCGAATGCCCGGCGGGCTCGACGACGGCGATCGTGGGCGCGACCGGAGCCGGCAAGAGCACCATCGTGAAGCTGCTGCTGCGGTTCCGGGACCTGCCGCCGGATGGCGGGCGGATCGCCTTCAACGGGATCGACCTGCGGGAGCTTCCCCTCGGTCCGCTGCGGCGATCGATCGCCCTCGTCAGCCAGGAGGTCTATCTCTTCGACGGAACGGTGCGGGAGAACATCGCCCTCGGCGATCCCGACGCCTCGGCGGAGCGGATCGAGCAGGCGGCGCGGCTCGCGGAGGCCCACGCCTTCGTCCTGCGGCTTCCCCGCGGCTACGACACCATCGTCGGGGAGCGGGGGCAGAAGCTCTCCGGAGGGCAGCGGCAGCGGATCGCGATGGCGAGGGCGATCCTGAAGGACGCGCCGGTGCTGATCCTCGACGAGGCCACCAGCAGCGTGGACAACGAGACCGAGGCGGCCATGCAGCGGTCCCTGCGGCGGATCGGGCGGGGGCGGACCACGATCGTCATCGCCCACCGCCTCTCGACGGTCCGCCACGCCGACTCGATCCACGTCCTCGACGGCGGGCGGATCGCCGAGCGGGGCCGCCACGAGGAGCTGCTGGCCCGCGGCGGCCTCTATGCCCGTCTCTGGAGCGTGCAGACCGGTGCGGGGGATCCGGGGGCGGACGGGGGCGACGAGGCGGAGGCGGGGAAGGACGCTATCCTCCCGACCTCCGGGCACTGAACCACGCTGATGGGTCCCTCGAACGAACCTGGCATCGCCTTTGGCGAGTCGCGAAGCGGCGAAGGCGGCGGCGAAGCCGCCGAGCCTCCCTCGTGCCCGAACGCCGGCGGCGCCTCCGGTGGGGCGACCGGCCGCGGCGAGCTGCGACTCGAATGGATCGACCTTCGCCGGACCGGCTCGGCCGCCGCGGCCCTGCGGCTTGACCTCGACGCCCTCGCCGGCCGCCTCGCGGCGGCGCCGCTGGGCCTGCCCCCCGCGGTGCAGGAGGTCCGCCTCGCCCTGCTCGACGATGCCGCGATGGCGTCGCTGCACCGCGAGCACTGCGGCCTCGACTCGACCACCGACGTCCTGAGCTATCCCGACCTCGAGTCCGCCGGCGCCGCCGGGGACGTCGCGATCGGCATCGAGGTCGCCGCCCGCGAGGCGGCGCGGCTCGGCCGTCGCCTCGAGGAGGAGGTGCTGCTCTACGCCGTGCACGGCCTGCTGCACCTCGGCGGGGAACGCGACGACACCGCCGCGGCGGCGGCGAGGATGCGGCAGCGGCAGGACGCGGTGCTCGCGGCGATCGGGGCGCCGCCGACCGATCCTCCCGCGGCGGCGGCGGAGCCCTCGGCATGAGCGGCGCCATCCTGCTGCTGCTCGCGGGGGCGATCACCCTCGCGACCTACTTCTCGGCCCTCGCGATGGCGCTGCTCGACGCGAGCGCCTCCGCGATCGAGGACCGCCTCGACCCGCAGCGAAGCGGCCGGGGGCGCTGGCTCATCGAGCGGCGGGGGGAACTCTCCCAGACCGTCGGCTTCCTCCGCACCGCGAGCCGCGTGACCGTGATGCTGCTCTTCGTGGTGGAGTTCTGCGGCGTCGGCGAGCAGGCCACCGTGGATGCGTACCGCCTCGCCGCCGCGGGAGGCAGCAGCATCGCGGTGCTGTGGCTCTTCACCTCGGTGCTCGCCGGCAGCATCGCCCGCCACGCCGCGGTGGGCCTGGTGGTCCGCAGCCGCGGCCTGCTGCGGCTGCTCGCGATCCTCGGATGGCCCCTGCAGCGGGTGTGGCGACTCGTCGACGAGGCGGTCCGCCGCCTCAGCGGCGCCAATCTCCGGGACAGCGACGCCGAGGAGGACCTGCTTCGGAGCATCGAGGAGACCCAGCGGCAGGGGGGACTCGACGAGTCCGCCGCGGAGATCCTCGAGAACGTGATCGCCTTCAACGAGACCGACGTCGCCGCGGTGATGACGCCCCGCATCGAGATCGACGGCATCGAGAGCACCGACGACCTCGCCTCGATCCGCGCCTTCATCGTGGAGGCCGGGCACTCCAGGATCCCCGTCTACGAGGGCAACCTCGACCATCTTCTCGGGATCCTCTACGTGAAGGACCTCGTGCCCTGGCTCGGCGGCGACGCCTCCGGCTTCGCGCTGCGGCCGCTGCTGCGGGAGCCGCTGCGGGTGCCCGAGACCAAGCCGGTGCGGGACCTGCTGCGGGAGTTCCAGCAGAGCGAGGTGCACCTCGCGATCGTGATCGACGAGTACGGCGGCACGAGCGGCCTCGTGACCATCGAGGATCTGCTCGAGGAGATCGTGGGCGAGATCCACGACGAGCACGAGCCGGAGGACGAGGAGCCCCCGCATCTCGTCGAGACCGCCGCCGGAGCCTGGTCGGTCGCGGGACGGTTCTCCATCGACGATCTCGCCGACCGGATCGGCTTCGAGATCGACGACGACCGCGAGTACGACACCGTCGGCGGCTTCCTCCTCGAGCGGTTCGGGCGGGTCCCCGCGGCGGGGGAGGCGGTCGAGGCGGGGGGATTCCGCTTCAGCGTCGCCGTCGCCGAGCCCACCCACATCCGGGAGGTCCGCATCGAGCGTCTCGCGGCCGTCGACGGCAGCTCAGGCGAGGCCTGAGGCCTCGGCGTCCCCGGCGGTGCCCGCGAGGGCCGAGCCGATCCGCTCCTCGGCGAACTGCCGCAGGTAGAGGCGGCGGTAGCGGCCCTGCGGAAGGGCCATGAGGGCGTCGTGGCTGCCGTCCTCGACGATCCGCCCCGCCTCGACGAAGAGGATCCGATCGACCCGGCGGATCGTCGAGAGGCGGTGGGCGATGACGATGGAGATCCGCCCCGTGAGCAGGCGTTCGATCGCCGACTGGATCAGCCGCTCGGTCTCGGTGTCGACGCTGCTGGTGGCCTCGTCGAGCACCAGCACCGCGGGGTCCGCCAGCACCGCCCGGGAGAGCGAAACGAGCTGCCGCTGCCCGAGCGAGAGCCGCTCGCCGCCCTCGCCGACCACGAACTCGAGGCCTCCGGGAAGCCGCTCCACGAACCGGGCGGCCCCTGACAGCGCGACCGCCGCCGCGACCGCCGCCTCGGTGGCGTCGGGACGCGCAAAGCGGACGTTGGCGGCGATCGAGTCGTTGAAGAGCCACGGGCTCTGCTGCACCACGCCGAGCTGGCCATGCAGCCACGACAGCGACCGCTCCTCCGCGTCGATGCCATCGAAGAGGATCCGTCCCCGCTGCGGCCGGTAGAAGCGGCAGATCAGGCTTGCGAGCGTCGTCTTGCCTCCGCCGGTGGGGCCGACGAGGGCGACGCTCTGCCTTGGCGGGATTGCGAGGGAGAGGCCGGCGATCGTCCACGCGGTCTCGTCGGACGCAGCCTCGTCGCCGGGCCCGTAGCGGAAGAAGACCTCCTCGAGGTCGATCCGCCCGAGGCGGGGCGGGCCGCCATCGATGGCGGAGCCGGCGTGCGGCGACCGGGCCTGCGCCTCGATCCTCGCCTTCACGGCGGGCGAGTCCTCGATCTCGACCGGCTCGTCGAGCAGGCCCTCGATCCGCTCCGCGGCAGACTGCCCCGAGAGCAGCTCCCCGAAGCGCTGGGCGAGGTCCTGCACCGGAAAGACGAAGAGCAGGGCGTACTGGCAGAACGCCACGAGTTCGCCGAAGGTCAGGCCCTCCCGCTGCACCGCGTCGCCCCCGAGCCAGAGCGCCGCCGCCGCACCGGCCGCGCCGATCGTCGCAAGCAGGGGGGCATGGAGGGCCCCCTGCCTCGCGTTCACGATGCTCCACCGCTCCATGGTCCCGGCGAGCTGCCCGAACTCCCGCGAAGCCTCCGCCTCGCGGACCATGGTCTTGGTGGTGCGGACCCCTGCGATCGCCTCGTTGAGGAAGGCCGTCGCCATGGAGTTCGCACGGCGGATGCGGCGGGCGCTCTCCACCATGCGGCGGGTGAAGAAACGGCTCGTCAACGCCAGCGGCGGCACGATCAGCAGCACCGGCAGGGCGAGGCCGGGATCGAGGGCCAGCATCGCCGCGGCGCAGGCGGTCATGATGAGGGTCGCCCACGCGAAGTCGAGCACGATCCACGGGGCCATGCCGCCGATGCGGGCGCAGTCGGAGGTGATCCTCGCGAGCAGCCATCCCACCGGATGACGATCGAAGTAGGAGAACGAGAGCCGCTGCAGCTTCGCGAAGGCCTCCTCCCGCAGCATGTAGGCGAGGCCCGATCCGAGGCGGCCCGCGGCGAGGATGAAGCCCCAGACGCCCCCGCAGAAGAGCAGCGCCAGCAGCAGCCACGCCCCGAGCAGCATGGACAGGCGATGGCTCCAGCCGTGGGCGGCGACCTCGTCGATCATGCCCGCCACGACGAGCGGACGCAGGCTCTCGACGCCGGCGACCACGAGGCCTCCGCCGACGACCCCGAGCAGGGGCCCCCGCAGGCGAAGCACCCGATGCAGGTAGCGGTTCCAGAGCCGCCAGTCGATCCGCGGCGGAAGCGGATCGTCGAAGTCGTCGACGAGGCTCACTCCGCCGCTCCCTTCCCGGACGGCCCTGCGGCGATCGCTTCCCGTTCGACCTCGCCCTGGATCTCCCAGAGGCGGCGGTAGAGCCCCGGGCGGCCGCGGAGATCCGCGGGCGTGCCGGACTCCGCGACCCGCCCGCCATCGAGGACCACCACCCGGTCGGCCGCCTCGAGGGTCGAGAGGCGGTGGGCGACGATGATCGTGGTGCGGCGGCCGTGCCGTGCCCGCATCGCCTCGAGGATCCGCCGCTCGGTCTCGGTGTCCACTGCGGAGAGGGCGTCGTCGAGCAGCAGGATGGGGGCGTCGCGAAGCAGGGCCCTCGCGATCGCGAGGCGCTGCCGCTGCCCGCCCGAAAGGGTGATGCCCCGCTCGCCGACCGCGGTGGCGTAGCCGCCGGGAAGCCGCGTCACCGTCTCGTGCACCGCGGCGATCGCCGCCGCGGCGACGATCTCGGACTCCTCGCGGATGCGGGAGGCCATCGCCACGTTGTCGCGGACGGAGCGGGAGAAGAGGAACGGCGGCTGCAGCACCGATGCCACGAGGCCGCGGATCTCCTCGCGGGGCCGGGTGGCGAGGTCGACGCCATCGATCAGGATGCGGCCGGATGCCGGATCGTCGAGGCGAAGCAAGAGGTCGAGCAGGGTGCTCTTGCCGCTGCCGCTCGGCCCCATCAGCGCCACCGTCTCGCCCGGCTCCACGCTGAAGGAGACGCCGTCGAGGGCGAAGGGGCCCGCGGCATCATGGCGGAACCGCACGCGGTCGAACTCGATCCGCGGCGTCGCGGGGAACGGGTGCGGCGGCGCCGGCTGCGGCGGCGGGGCCTCCTCGGGCTCGTCGAGGATCTCCTGCAGGCGATCGATCGCCACCGTGGCCTTGCCGAGGTCGGCGAGCAGCCGGCCGAGCATCCGCATGGGCAGCAGCCAGAGGTTGACCGCGATCAGGAAGAACGCGAAGTCGCCGATCGAGAGCCAGCCGCGGGAGACCCCGGAGAGGCCGAGGGCGATCACGCCGCCGAGTTGCAGCAGGCAGAGGAGATCCGAGACCGACCAGAACAGCGCAAAGTGCCCGAAGAGGCGGCGATCGAGGTCGCGATGCTCGCGATTCGAACCGCGGAACCGGGCCTCCTCGAACCCGCCGCGATCGAACGACCGGACCACGCGGATTCCGGTCAGGTTCTCCTGGGCCCGCGCCGTCATCCGGCCCTCGGCCTCGTCCTTCAGCAGGAAGGTCCGGCGAACCCTTCGGAAGAAGCGGACCGCGAACACCAGCACCACCGGCGTGACCACCAGCGACGCCGCGGTCATGGTGGCGTTGGTCAGCAGCATCAGCGGCAGGGCCGCGAGCAGGAGGGCCACGGAACGGCCCATCTCGACCACTTGGGTCCCGATGAAGGTCTGGATCGTCTCGATGTCGGAGGTCAGTCGCTGCAGCAGGTCGCCGGACTCGCTCCGCCGGAAGAACGAGCTCGGCAACCGCTGCAGATGGGCGTGGAGACGCTCCCGCAGGCGGCGGATCGACCGCTGGCTCGCACCGGCGGCGAGAGCGCCGCGGCCGAAGAGGCAGGCGCCCGAGATCGCGGCGGTCGCCACCACGAATGCGGCGATGATCCACAGATGCTCGCGGACCCGCTCCGCTCCGCCGAGCAGGCCGAGCAGCCACGCCGCGGCCGGCGCGAGCTTCGGCGATCCGTCGCCCGATGGCGGCGCCAGCACGCCGTCGAGCAGGGCCTGCAGCGCCAGCGGGGTGCCGTAGGCGAAGACCGCGGCACCGATCGTGCAGGCGATCGCCGCGAGGTAGCGACGGCGCTCGCCCTCGAGCAGGCGCCAGAGCAGCGTGATGCGGGCCGGCGTGTCGGCACGGGCGGTCATGGGTTGCGGAAGCATCCGGCAGCGAGAGGCAAACCGCGAGGGTAGCGACCCGCACGCGGCGTCGCCGCCGCAGCGCTGCTCGGCCCCCGAGGCGGCCCGGTCCGCGTCAGGCCACCGGCGACGGCAACTCGCACGCGATCCGCTCGTAGGGCGGACGCTCCCCGGCGAACCGATGGCGATGGCAGGCGGTCACCCGGCCGCGATCGATCCGGAAGACCCCCGGCATCTGCAACGGATCGCCGATGGCGGGGCCGATTCCGTGCCCGCGGAGCATGGCCGCTGCCGCCCGCAGGAAGTTCCGCGGCCCGAAGAGCGATCCGAGCGATCCTCGCGAGAGGCCGAGGGCCCGGATCAGGCGACGCTGCGGATCGCACACCCGAAGCAGGCCGCCGGCATGGTGCCGCGACAGGAAGGCATCGGCCTCCGGCGGCGTGGCCATCGCGACGAGCACGATCCGCAGGCCGTCCCGCTCGATCTCGCCCCGCCGCGCCACGACGTCGGCGACGGCTTCGCGGCAGAAGGTGCAACCGAAGTGCCGCAGCACCACCAGCAGCAGCGGCGCGTGCATGGAGCGTGCGGCGATCGAGACGCCCTCCTGATCCGTCGCCTCGGCGAGGGCCTCCGGCAGCGACGGTCCGGGCCGAGACCGATCCTCATCGATCGCGGACCGCCAACTCGCCCGCAGGATCAGCAGGAACGGCGCCCACCACAGCAGGTCGTTGGTCAGGATCGTCCAGCCGAAGCTCCAGGGGATCTCGCCGCGGGAGGCGGTCCAAAGGAAGCCGATCGGGCCGAAGACCTTGCCGAGCAGGCCCACCAGGACAATCGGCCAGTGCCGAAGCGGCGCCGTGCTCGCCGCGAGGTAGCCGATGCCGTAGACGCCGATCACCATGCCGAGGCACTGCCAGATCGCCAGACCTGCCGGCGTCAGTTCGACGCCGCCGAGATCGACGAGGCCCTGCGGCCACAGCACCACTGCAGCGCCCCAGAACAGGTTGTAGAGGCCGGCCGCGATGAGCCATCGGGCCATCCATCGCGGGGCCGCCTCGGGGGACGCGGTGGCGGTCGTTCGGGATGGATCGGTGTCGTCGGGCATCGGATGGGAGCCTTCGCCGGCATCGCCTCGGCAGGTTCAGGGACGGCACCCGCACGACT
>CAZQUA010000099.1:0-8189 GCA_964596455.1 uncultured Isosphaeraceae bacterium | reverse complement strand
TGCGAGTTCGGGGCGTTCCGCGAGGCGATCGCCGCGAGCCATCGCGGCCGCAGCGGCGTGGTGCGGGCGATCCGCGTGCCCGGCGGCGCCACGAGCCTCTCCCGCAAGGCCCTCGACGCCCTCGTCGAGTTCGCGAAGGGGTTCGGCCTCGCGGGCCTCGCCTCGGCGAAGCTCGCCGATGGCGGCTTCGAGACCGGGATCGCGAAGTTCCTCGCGCCGATCGCGGGGGCGCTTCGCGAGCGGACCGCCGCCGAGGCCGGGGACCTGCTGCTCTTCGCGGCAGGCCGCTGGGAGACGGTGTGCAAGGCCCTCGGCGAGGTCCGCCTCCGCCTCGGCCGGGAGCTGTCGCTGATTCCCGAAGGCCAGTGGCGGTTCCTCTGGGTGGTCGACTTCCCGATGTTCGAGTTCGACGAGGACGCGAACCGTTGGGTGGCCCTGCACCATCCCTTCACGGCGCCGCTGCCGGGCCAGGAGCCGCTGCTCGAGAGCGATCCCGGCCGGTGCCTCTCCGCGGGCTACGACCTCGTCGTCAACGGCTCCGAGATCGCGGGCGGCTCGATCCGCATCCACCGCCGCGACCTGCAGGAGCGGGTCTTCTCGCTGATCGGCCTCTCCGCCGAGGAGGCGCAGGCGAAGTTCGGCTTCCTGCTGCGGGCGCTGCGGCACGGGGCCCCGCCCCACGGAGGCATCGCCTTCGGACTCGACCGCGTGGTGATGCACCTCGCCGGAACCGAGAACATCCGCGACGTGATCGCCTTCCCCAAGACCCAGAGCGGGGCCGACCTGCTCTGCGAGGCTCCCTCGGAGATCGACGCCTCGCAGCTGCGGGAGCTTCGCCTGCGGACGGAGGCGCCGCCGGCCTGACGACCGCTGCGGCCTCGGCGATCACGCCCGCGCTTCGGCGGCCGCGTCGCCGGGCTCCTCGTCCGGGGCGATGCGGGTGATGATCTTCGCCCCCACGGCGTCGCCCCACACGTTCACGGTGGTGCGGCACATGTCGAGGATCCGGTCGACCCCGAGCAGGATGCCGATCGCCGAGAGCGGCAGCGCCTCCGCGCCGCGTCCCGCGAGGCTGGTGTTCACCGCGGTGATCACGATCACCATGGTCACCAGGCCCGCCGAGGGGATCCCCGCGGCGCCGATCGCCGCGAGCGTCGCGGTGATCACCACGACCACGAGCTCGGTGAAGGAGAGGTCGATGCCGAAGAACTGGAAGAGGAACACCACCGCCACCGCCTCGTAGAGCGCGGTGCCGTCCATGTTGATCGTCGAGCCGAGCGGCAGCACGAACCCGCTTGCCCGCCGCGAGCAGCCGGCCTCCTCCTGGGCGGTCTCGATGGTCACCGGCAGGGTCGCGGAGCTCGAGTCGGTCCCGAACGCGGTCAGCAGGGCCCGCTTCATCCGCCACATGAACCGGTAGGGATTGCCGCCCGCGAAGAGCCGCAGCACCAGCGGCAGCACGATGAAGGCGTGGATGGCGAGGCCCACGAGCACCGTGGCCATGTACCGCGAGAGCGGCCCGAGGAGCTCGCCGAGGCCGATCCGCCCGACGGTGCCCGCGACCAGCAGGAAGACCCCGATCGGAGTGAGCCAGATCACCCACCGCACCAGGCGCATGAAGGCGTCGAAGAGCGAGTTGATCACCCGGATCGCCGGCGTCGCCGCGGGCCCGCCCGCGGCGAGGGCGAGGCCGAGGGCGAGGGCGAAGACGATCACCCCGAGGGGCCGCACCGCCACCATGTCCTCGAAGACGTTCGAGGGAATGAGCTGGTCGACGATGCTCGTCCACGCGCCGCCCATGCCGAGGTCCGCGGCATCGTCGATCCGCCCCTTGAGGACGTCCTGCCGGGCGAGTTCGGCCTGCCCCGCGTCGCGGAGGGCGGCGGACTGCTCCGGCGGCACCCCCACGCCCGGCTCGATCGCGGTGACGAGGACCGCCCCGAGGATCACCGCCACCAGCATCGTGGAGAGGTAGTAGAGCAGCGTGGCGCCGCCCACGAGGCCGAGCCGCGACGGATCGCCGATGCTCGTGACCCCCACGAGCACGCTGAGCAGCACGATGGGGATGACGAGCAGCCGCAGCGGCCGGATGAGGACCAGGTCCCCCCAGGACATCCACAGTTCCGCGACGTCGACGTGGCCCGAGACGTGCAGCCACTGCCCCGCGAGCGCGCCCGCCACGAGGCCGAGCAGGATCAACGCCGTGAGGCGGCCTCCCGAACGGGTCATGGGAGGGACCTTAGGGCGTCGGCGGGATTCCGCAAGCCGCCGCGGGGGCGTTCGCTCAGTGGATGCCCTGCGCCGCGAGCCATCGCTCGCAGTCGATCGCCGCCTGGCATCCCATGCCCGCGGCGGTCACCGCCTGCCGGTAGACCGCGTCGGCCACGTCGCCCGCGGCGAAGATCCCCTCGATGTTCGTGCGGCTGCCCCGCTCCCGCAGGAGGACGTAGCCGCTCTCGTCGAACTCGATGCCGCTGCCCTCGAGGAAGCGGGTCGCGGGGCTGTGCCCGATGGCGACGAAGAGGCCTCGCACCTCGAGGGTGCTCCGCTCGCCGGTCACGGTGTCCTCGAGCTGCAGGCCCTCGATCCGCTCCTCGCCGAGCACCTCGGCGACGCGGCTGTTCCAGCGGAACCGCACGTTGGGCAGCGACTTCACGCGATCCTGCATGGCCTTCGAGGCCCGCAGGCTGTCGCGGCGGTGGATGACGGTCACCGTCGAGCCGAACTTGGCGAGATAGGCGGCCTCCTCCATCGCGGTGTCGCCTCCGCCCACCACCGCGAGAGGCTGGTTGCGGTAGGCCGGCAGGGCCCCGTCGCAGACCGCGCAGGCGCTGACGCCGCCGCCGCTGCGGGCGAGCCGAAGCTCCCCGGGCACCCCGAGCCAGTTGGCGACCGCCCCCGTCGCGACGATCACCGACTCGCAGCGGATCTCCCCGCCCTCGGAGAGCCGCAGCGTGAAGGGACGCGAGGAGAAGTCGCAGGAGACGACGTCGGCCTCGACGACCCGCGTGCCGAACCGCTCCGCCTGCCGCCGGAAGGACTCCATCATCTCCGGCCCGGTGACGCCGTCGGGGAATCCCGGGTAGTTCTCGACCTCGGTGGTCAGCATCAGCTGCCCGCCCGGCAGCACCGGCGCGGGATCGCTCGCGGGGACGCCGATGACGCAGACCGGGGCGAGGTTCGCCCTCGCCGCATAGATCGCCGCGGTCCAGCCCGCCGGGCCGGAGCCGATGATCACCACCCGTTCGACCGCTCCTGTGGCTGCGTTGCTCAAGACGCTCTCCTCGATGCCGCGGGGCCCGGCCCTCGCGCGGCGTGCACCGGCCTCCGCTCTCTCCGCTCCGCCCCGTGGCGGTCAGGGAATCAGGCCTTCCTGCCTCGCGAGCGCCCGCAGCGGAGGCCACAGGACGAGATCGCCGCTGCGGCCCTCCGGATCGTGCAGCACGCCCCCATCGTCCTGGTTCCCCTCGCCCCGGGCCCACAGCATGCAGCCGGTCGCCCAGACCCGTCCCCACGGAGTGTCCACGGCCCGGCGCTCCGAGCCGAGGAAGCGGAAGAGGAACGAGCCGTAGGCGCGGTCGTAGGGGTCGTAGTCGAACCGCTTCGGCGCGTAGATCGCGTAGTACTTCGCGGGCAGGTCCGGCCAGACCCCGAAGTTCCGCTCGTAGCCGCAGATCCCGGCGGCGAGGATGGTCCCGTTGATCTCGGCGATCAGCAGGCGTCGCAGCTCGAACAGCACCTGGATGTCGAGGATCGACACCAGCACCGCCGCGTAGCGGACCTCGTTGGTGCGATCGAGCTCGATCGGAAGGTCCTGCAGCGGGTCGTAGGCCCGCATCCGCCACCGCCGCCACCAGTCGTCGTAGATGTCGGTCAGCTTCTGCTGCGACGCCTCGAGGCTGCCGTGGACGTTCGAGATCGCCCGCCACCGCTTGGCGGCGCCGAATCGGGTCAGCGGCTGCTGCAGCGTCTGCAGGTCCGCGAAGATCTCCTCGAACCGCTCGGTGATCGGCTGCCCGAGATCGTCGAAGGCGAGTTGCAGGGTCGCCTCGGCCACGAGGCGATCGCCCTCGGGCAGCTCGAGGCGCCGCAGGCGCTCGTTGTCGGTCGGCCGGAGGAAGGGGTACTCGCGGATCGCCATCCGCTGGAAGGTGGCGGCGGGGATCCGCTCGCGGTAGGTCCACATGAAGTCCCGCTGCACCGACATCGCCCGGGCGAGGCGGGTCATCGCGAAGATCTTCTCCGAGACCATCTCGCGGTCGGCGACCTTCCGCAGCAGCTTGGCGTTGGCGATCCCGAGGGCGAACGCGGCATCGAACTCGCCGGCCTCGCCGAGGCGGTACATCTCCGCCGCCGCGTAGGCGACCACGAGGTCGATCCCCCGCAGATAGGCCAGGTCGACCACCCGCTGCTCGGGCGAGACGACGATCTCCGCATAGAGGCCGCCATCGGCGAACTTCGGGTCGAGCGTTCCCTTGCCGTAGGGGAGGCCGAGGACCATCCGGTCGGCGGTCTCGACGAGGGTCTTGCCCATCGCCTCGTTGGCCGCCGCCCACGCGGCGACCTCCGGCCAGTCGGGCATGCCCGGCCAGATCGTCTCCTGATTGAAACGCGATCCCACCGCCTGCGGGGGCGGCGTCATGGCGAGCACGGCCTCGAAGAGCGGCCGCCAGGCGCGGTTGCCCTCGGTCACCCGCTCCTGCGGGGCATTCAGCTTCCGGAGCAGGTCCGCGGTGTCGGCCTGCACCCCCGCGGCGCCTCCGAGCACCGCCGCCGAGGCCAGTGCCGCGACGAGGGCGGAGCGTCTCGTCCGCGACGCCTCCGGCCGGCGGCGGCAAGGCGTATCGCGATCGGGTCGGGCGTCTCGATCCTGAAGCATGCACGGCTCCGGAGGGGCGACCCGCGGGGAGACGCCCCATTGCGGTGGCGAAGCGGTGGAATGTAGCAGACCCGTCCCGCAGGCCGCCCGCCGACAGCAACGCCATCGGTACAATCCGCGATCTCCCCGCGGCGTCGGGAGGAGGCCCGCCGCCCCTACGCGAGCGACGCCGCCGAGGCCGGCGACCGTTCGGCTCGGCGGGCCCGCGAGGCTGCGGCGGCGACCCGCAGGCACCCGGTCCGCTTCCGCTTCGACCCCGTCCGCTCCGCTCCGAACGCCCGCGACGCTTGCCCGCGCCGCCTTTCCCGCCCGGCCGCTTCGACCGGCCCCTTCGACCCGCCCCTTCAAGAGGATCCACCGCGATGATCGTCGGCGTCCCCACCGAGGTGAAGACGGACGAGTTCCGAGTCGGCCTCCGCCCCGTCGGCGCGGAGATGCTCTGCCGCGAAGGCCATCGCGTGCTCGTGCAGGCCGGCGCCGGACTCGGCAGCGGCTTCGACGACGAGCAGTACCGCCGCGCCGGCGCCGAGATCGTGGCCACCGCCGCGGAGGTCTGGGCCGCCGCGGAGATGGTGGTCAAGGTGAAGGAGCCGCAGCCCGCGGAGATCCCGCAGATGCGGGATGGGCAGGTCGTCTTCACCTACTTCCACTTCGCCGCCGACAAGGCCCTCACCCTCGGCTGCCTCGAGCGGCGGTCGGTGTGCGTGGCCTACGAGACCCTCACCGACGACCGCGGCGGCCTGCCGCTGCTGACGCCGATGAGCGAGGTCGCGGGCAAGCTCTCGGTGCAGGAGGGCGCGAAGTACCTCGAGCGTCCCTTCGGCGGCCGCGGGGTGCTGCTCGGCGGCGTGCCCGGCGTGGCCCCGGGGCACGTGCTGATCCTCGGCGGCGGCGTCGTGGGCACCTGCGCGGCGTGGATGGCCGCCGGCCTCGGTGCGGACGTGGTCATCCTCGACATCAGCCTCGACCGCCTTCGCCGCCTCGACGAGATCATGCCCGCCAACGTGACCACCGTGTACTCCGACCCGCAGTCGATCCGCGAGCGGCTCGGCTGGGCGGACCTCGTGATCGGCGCGGTGCTGGTGCCGGGGGCCAAGGCGCCGCGGCTCGTCCGCCGCGAGGACCTCGCCCACATGCAGGCGGGTTCGGTGATCGTCGACGTCGCCATCGATCAGGGCGGGTGCGTCGAGACCGCGAAGGTCACCACCCACCGCGACCCGGTCTACACCGTCGACGGCGTGGTGCACTACTGCGTGGGCAACATGCCCGGCGCGGTCGCCCGCACCTCGACGATCGCCCTCACCAACGCGACGCTGCCGTGGACGCTGCGCCTCGCCCGCCACGGCGTCGATCGCCTCGCGGAGACCGATCCCCACTTCGCCAACGCCGTCAACGCCGATCGCGGCCGCCTGACCAACCTGCCGGTCGCGGAGGCGCACGACCTCGAGTTCACGCCCCTGCACGCCTCGCTCCGCACCTCCTGATCCATCCGAGACGACCATGCGCCGACCCTGCCCCGAGCGTTGCAACATCCTCCTGCTCGGAACCGGCGGCCGGGAGCATGCGATCGCCTCGAAGCTGCGGCAGAGTCCCCGCCTCGGCACGCTGTGGGTGCAGCCCAACGCCAACGCCGGCATCCTCGCGCTGGGCACGCCCTGCCCTGAACCGATCTCGATGCGGGAGATCTTCCGCCTCAACCGCTGGTGCGACCGGGAGCGGATCGATCTGGTGGTCATCGGCCCGGAGGGCCCGCTGGCGGAGGGCTTCGCCGATGCCCTTGCCGAAGGCGAACGCCTGGTCTTCGGCCCCACCAAGGAGGCGTCCCGCCTCGAGTGGGACAAGGCCTACGCCAAGACGATGATGCGGGCCGCGGCGATCCCCACCGCCGAGGGCCGGGCGTTCACGAGCCTCGAGTCCGCCCTCGCCTACGCGAGCGTCCGCGACGAACCGTGCGTGGTGAAGGCCTCCGGCCTCGCCGCGGGCAAGGGGGTCGCGGTCTGCGAGACCCAGGCGGAGGCGATCCACGCCATCAAGGAGGCCATGGAGCGGCGGGCCTTCGGCGAGGCCGGCGCCTCGATCGTCATCGAGGAGCGGCTCGAGGGCCGCGAGCTGAGCGTCATGGCGCTCGTCGACGGACGCACCATCTGGGTGCTCGACCCCTGCGAGGACCACAAGCGGGTCGGCGAGCACGACACCGGCCCCAACACCGGCGGCATGGGCGCCTACTGCCCGGTGCCCGGCATCGACGAGACCATCCTCAAGACCGTCGAGCGGGACGTCCTCGTCCCGATCGTCGATGCCCTCCGCCGCGAGGAGATCGAGTACCGCGGGGTCCTCTACGCGGGCCTGATGCTCACCCCCGGCGGGCCGAAGGTCCTCGAGTTCAACTGCCGCTTCGGCGATCCCGAGACCGAGCCCCTGCTCGCCCGCCTGCAGGGCGACCTCGTCGAGATCCTCTGGGCGACCGCCGCCGGCTGCCTCGACGAGATCGACCTCTCCTTCGACCCCCGCTCCGCGGTCTGCACCGTGGTGTGCTCGGAGGGCTATCCCGGCCCGGTCGAGACCGGCCTCCCGATCGCCGGCATCGCCGAGGCCGAGGCGGCTGCGGGAACCGGCGAGCAGGTCGTCGTGTTCCATGCCGGCACCCGCCCCGATCCCTCGCAGGGCCCCGGCGGCGTCGCCACCGCGGGCGGCCGGGTCCTCGCGGTCACGGCGCTCGCGGCAGACCTTCGACGGGCCCGCGACCTCTCGAGGGAGGCGGCCCGGCGGATCCGCTTCGATGGAGCGTTTTTCCGGAGCGATCTCGCCGCCGCGGCCCTGGGCGAACGCCCCGCGGCTCCAAGGGACGCGGCCCGCGATGCGGCCGCCCTTCGCCGCACCCGCGGGGAAGCCGCCCCCACCGGCGGCTGAGGCCAAGGTCCCGAGCGGCCAACGGCGGGGGCGAGGGGCGGTCGCGGGGCACCGCCACCTGCAATCGACGCGGCGACGGATTGGTCAAGGACCGCCGCAGCCTTCTGAAGTCGCTCCGCTCGAGCGGTGGAGGCCGATGCCACGCCGGCCGGGTGGCGATGCCGGTGTCGCCGGAGGGGTCGCCGGATTGGAACTCTCAACTTCCGTCGCTGGAAACAGGGGGTTCGGTAGCCCCTCGCCAAGGGCTCTGGTACCTTTATGGGGTTGATTTGAAGGCGGCACGGGTCCGAACCGTGCCGCGGCTCGAAGTCCGGTGCTCCATCTGCCCCCGTCCGTGCTTCGGGAAGCCAGTTGGCTGACGGTTCGAGTGAAACCTTGGTCTGCCGCTCGACGGATGAGC
>CAZQUA010000098.1:0-8240 GCA_964596455.1 uncultured Isosphaeraceae bacterium | reverse complement strand
CTTCTCGTCGAAGGAGGGAAGCAGCATCTGCACGATGTCGCCCGCCGGCACCCGCTGCAGCGCCGTGCGGCGATCGATGAGCCGCTCCTTCACCATCTCCACCGCGATCCGCACCGCGGCGAGGCCGGTCCGCTTGCCGCCGCGGGTCTGCAGCATGTACAGGCGGCCCCGCTCCACGGTGAACTCGATGTCCTGCATGTCGCGGTAGTGCCGCTCGAGGGTGCGGCGGATCTTCTCGAGCTGCCGGGTCACCTTGGGGTTCCAGCGGCCCATCTCCGCGAGCGGGCGAGGGGTGCGGATGCCCGCGACCACGTCCTCGCCCTGGGCGTTGACGAGGAACTCGCCGTAGAAGCGGTTCTCGCCGGTCGAGGGGTCGCGGGTGAAGGCGACGCCGGTGCCGGAGTCGTCGCCCATGTTGCCGAAGACCATGCTCTGCACGTTCACGGCGGTGCCGATGAGGCCGACGATCCTGTTGATGGTGCGGTAGGAGATCGCGGTGGGCTTGTTCCAGCTGCGGAACACCGCCTCGATCGCAAGCTCGAGCTGCCGCAGCGGATCCTGCGGGAACGCCTCGCCGACATGGTGGCGGTAGACCCGCTTGTACTCGTCGCAGAGCTCCCGCAGGCCCTCCGCCGGCACCTCGGTGTCGGCGACGACGCCGTACTGCCGCTTGACCTTCGCGAAGGCCTCCTCGAAGTGGTCGTGGTGCACGCCCATCACCACGTCGCCGAACATGTTCACGAGGCGCCGGTAGCTGTCCCACGCGAAGCGGTCGTTGCCGGTCAGCTTGGCGAGGCCGACCACCGCGGAGTCGTTGAGGCCGAGGTTGAGGATCGTGTCCATCATCCCCGGCATGCTCGCGGCGGCGCCGGACCGCACCGAGACCAGCAGCGGATTCGCGGAGCTGCCGAAGCGCTTGCCGGTCTCCTTCTCGAGGTTGGCGATCGCCTCGCGGACCTCCTTCATGAGGCCGGCGGGCATCTTGCCGCCGCTCCGCTCGTAGCTCGCGCAGCACTCGGTGGTGATGGTGAAGCCCGGCGGCACCGGAAGGCCGATCGAGGTCATGTCGGCGAGGTTCGCGCCCTTGCCGCCAAGCAGCAGGCGCATGGTGCCGTCGCCATCGCACCGCCCGGGGCCGAAGGCGTAGACCATGCGTCCTCGGCGACCGCGGACGGCGGACTTGGCGGTGCGGCCCCGGGAGGAGCGGGCGGAGGCGGACGAACGGCGAGGAGCGGCGACGGGCATGGCGAGTCGATTCCGGGAGGCGTTCGCGCCGCGGGCGAAGGGGTCCGAAGGGACGCCCCGCGGCGAGCGTCGCAGTCTACCGCTGCGAACCGCCGCTGCGGGCGAGGCGGCCGCCGCCGATACGATCCGTCGCGTTCGCGACGCCGCCCATGACCTGCTCCGCCCCTTCCGCCGCCGCCCCCTCGGCCACGCTCCTGCCGTGGCGGGATCTCGACCCGAACGCGTTGCTCCGCCGCTGGCCACCCGACCGTGCCCTCGCGGCCCTGCACAGCAGCGGTCCCGTGCACGAGGACGCGAGGTGGACCCTGCTGGCGGAACCGCAGCCTTCCCGCCTCATCCCGCTCGAGCCCCGCGAGGAAGGACTCGCATCGCTTCGCGACGCCATCGACGACTGCCGGATCGACCGGGCCCTGCCGCCCGGAGAGGGCCTCCCTCCGTTCAGCGGCGGCTGGTGCGTCTGCTTCGCCTACGAGATGGGTCGATGGTTCGAGCCCACCGCCTGCGGACCCGCCCTCGAGGCGGCGGTGGACGACCGCGGCTGGCCCGCGGCCATCCTCGCCCCCTGCCCGTGCCTGCTCGCCTTCGATCGCCGCGAGCGGCGGTGGTGGTGGATCGGCGAGGAGGCGCCGCCGGCATGGATCGAGTCCCTTCCGGAGTCGGCGGAGACCTGCGTCGACGGCACGCTGCACGACCTGCGTCCGGATCACGACGCCACCCGATTCGAGGCGGCGGTCGCGAGAACCGTCGAACTCATCCATGCGGGCGATCTCTTCCAGGCCAACATCGCCCAGCGCTTCACCGCGGAGCTCCGCGGTTCCGTCCGCGGCTTCGCCTCGCGAGCCCTTCCCGCCTCCGGGGCCGCCTTCGGCGCCTACCTCGAAGCGTCGCTCGCCGGCGGCACGGATCGCCGCGCCATCCTGTCGCTGAGTCCCGAGCGGTTCCTGCGGATCGCCGCGGATGGCCGGATCGCCACGTCGCCGATCAAGGGCACCCGCCCCGCCTCGGCGTCGGAGCAGGAGCTTCTCGGTTCCGCCAAGGACGCCGCGGAGCTTGCGATGATCGTCGACCTCATGCGGAACGACCTCGGCCGGGTCTGCGAACTCGGTTCCATCTCGGTGCCGACGCCCCGGCGGATCGATCGCCACCCGACGGTGCTGCACGGCGTCGCCGAGGTCGAAGGACGCCTGCGGGAGGGCGTCCGGTCGAGCGACCTGCTCGCGGCGACCTTCCCGCCCGGCTCGGTGACCGGGGCCCCGAAGATCCGCGCCATGCAGGTGATCGACCGCCTCGAGCCGGTGCGGCGAGGCCCCTATTGCGGCGCGATCGGCTGGATCGACCGACGCCACGGCGCGATCCTCAACGTCGCCATCCGCACCCTGCTGCTGCGGTCCCGAAGCGAGTCCGCCGCGGCGTGCGACTACCTCGCCGGCTGCGGCATCGTCGCGGAGAGCGATCCCGCCGCGGAGTCGCGGGAGAGCCTCGACAAGACGGCGGTGCTGCGGGCGCTGCTTGCCTGAGTCGCCTGCGGAGAGGCGGACCGGCGGCCGTCGATCCGCTCGGCGGCGGGCGAGGGCGAGGCGTCTCGAGCGTTCCCGCCGACGCCGGGCTCAGGCCGCAGCGCGGCGATGGCGACCCGCGACCGCCTCGAGGATCTGCCGTGCAAGCAGCGTGGCGTGGCGGGGATTGGCGGCGGTGTCGAAGGCGGCGCCGGCGTAGGTGCTGCCGCTCGCATCGAGATGCAGATGGGCGATCCGCAGGCTCGCGCAGATCGGCAGGATCGACTCCGGACGCAGATCGAGCACCATCCAGAAGCGACGATGGCGGTTCAGGGCCGAGGCGTGGGTGGCGTCGATCCGCAGGCCCACACCGCCGCCGCCGAGATTCAGCAGCGTCGCCGGGAAGCGGGGGCCGAGGGCGGGCCGAAGCGGCTCCCGCTCCCAGAATCGCCCCGCGAGCGACGCGGCCATCTCCCCGCCGCACGCATCCGCCGCGAGTTCGAGAGCCCGCTCGATCGGCCGCAGCGAGACTTCGTCGAGAAGCGGCCAGAGTTCGACCGTCGGCAGTTCGAGGGCGGCCGCACCGACCCGCAGATGGGCGCGGCGGCTGCGCCGCACCTCCTCCGGCATCCGCAGACGCAGCGTGGCGGCGGTGCGCGAGACCGGGCCGCCGGGCCCGCCGGCGCCGAGGCACTCCGTGTCGAAGACCCACCGGTTGGGTCCGGTCGAGATCGCCCCGACGAGCGGAGCTCGAGGGGGAACCGGCACGTCCTGCCCGAGCACCACCGGCGCCTCCACGTCGATCCACGCCTCGCCGACGCCGACCACCCGCACCCGCCACACGAAGTCGACGGTCGCCTCGCCATCGCCGCCGGCGGGCGCGATGGACAGTTCGATGCCACCTCCCCGCGAGGCGAGCTGCTCGAGCGATCGCCGCCACTGCACGTTTCGGGAGCGGAAGGCGGGCATGGTCGTTCTCCGTTGACGGTGTTTCAGGGCAGGAGCGGTCGGGCCGCGGGCGGGACTCGCCCCTCCGCGGTCCCTTCCCGCGGCCCGACCGCACCGCATCGGCCTGCCCGAGCAGGCTCTGCAGGATCCGCCTCGAGCCCGCCCGCGATGGGCCGCGGTCTGCGAGGGTCGCAACGCCGCGAACGGTCGTGCCGCCGTGATGCGGACCTCGCGCCGCCGCCGCTCAGGCGAGCAGGCCCCGCAGTCGCCCCAGCGATTCACGGACCTTCCGGATCTCCTCCTCCGGCGGCGTGCGGTCGCCGAAGCGCACGCCGTAGTAGTGCTCCACGATCCGCCGGGTCTCGGCGGCGGCCTCCGCCCACTGCGGCGGAAGCCGCTCCACGAACGCCCCGGGCGGCTCCCACGCCTGCGGCTCGATGCCGCGACGGCGCCACAGCCGCATCGCCTCGAGGTAGCTCTCCGCAAGGGCCCGCAGCGGTCCGGAGGGACGACCCCCGGCCGCACCGAGAAGCGCCCGCACCCGCCGCCGCCGACGCAGCAGGAGCACCGCCGCCGCGATCGCCGCCGCCGCCCCGAGCACGCTCGCGAGCAGCCACGGCCATGCCGCCCGGCCGAGGCTGAACCGACTCGAGACTTCCCCGAAGCTCCGCGTCGCGGCTTCGCGAGCCTCCCGCAGCCGATCCGCCCAGCGTCGGCCGAGGCGTTCCGCCAGCGACGCCTGCACCACGCCGTCGTAGCTCATGATGCGGCTGTTCCAGAAGAGGTCGATCCGGTCGTAGGCCCACCGCCACGAGTCGAACCAGCTCCGCTGCGACGCCGCGATCGCCTCGAGGGTCTCCGCAGGCGTGGGATCGATCGCGGTCCAGAGGGCCTCGCCGGTGCGGACCTCCACCCAGGCATGGGCGTTGGACTCCCGCACGATGTACTGGCGGGTCCCCGTCTCGAACTCCATCGCAATGAAGCCGGTGACGAGGCGGGCGTCGACGCCGACGGAGCGGCAGAGCGCCGTCAGGGCCGAGGCGAAGTACTCGCAGTGGCCGAAGCGATGGCGATCGAGGAAGGAGACGATCGGATCCTCGCCCTCGATGCGGATGAAGTCCCGCAGATCGGTGGTGTAGCGGTAGTCGCCCTCGCGGAGGTAGGCGAACAGGGCCCTCGACAGCCGGCGGTTCCGCTCCCACCGGTCCGCGGGGGTCGCCGCCGCCGCCGCGGCATCGGGCACGCCCTCGAGATCGGCGTTCGCCAACGCCGCCTCGGCGATCTCCCGGACCCGCGGCACCGGGAAGTCCGGCAGCGGCGGAATGAAGGAGCCGATGCGGCCAAGCAGCGGCGACAGCGTGTCCGCCGCGGGGAACGGCTCGATCTGCACCTCGTAGGACTCGATGCGGCGCATCCGGTCGAGTCCCACCTCCCGCATGGTCAGCGACCGCAGGTCGATGGCGATGTGCCGGGGCTGCGGGGTCGAGATCGCGATCGGCGCCCAGGCGGCGAAGATCGCGTCGGAGGCCATGCTCCGCATCACCACCTGCTGCCGGTAGGTCTCGGTGCGGGCCTCCACCGGCGGCTGCGAGAGCGGGGTCGTCGCCGCGTCGGGCAGGGTCATCACCTTCCGAACCCGCCGCCGGCCGCCGGAGACGGTCCAGGTGCTGCTGGCGGTCAGGTACTCCTCCATGACCGAACCGCGAAGCAGCATCGGCCGGGGGAACTCCACGGACTCGCCGTTGCGGTCGAGCCACCGCACGCTGAAGACCTCCCGGCGGCTCTCGCTGATCCGCTCGCCGGCGAAGAGGTCCACCTCCTCGGAGAAGCCCGACACCGGCACGCCGAAGCCGCCGGTCCGCCGCGCATCCGCCTCGAGGCGACGCGGGAAGAGCAGGAAGACCACCACGCTCAGCAGAAACGCGCCCAGGACCGCACCGGCGACGGTGCGGCGAAGCTGCGGGGCAAAGCGAAGGCCCCGCGGAGACTCCACCCGCATCGCGGCGGCGACCCGGCGAGCCCCCTCGATGGCGCCCTGCTCCACCTGCGCGAGCTGCAGCAGCATCGCGACGCGGATGGCATCGATCCCGTAGGCGAGCAGCAGCGACGCGAACAGCAGGTCCACGCTCTGCAGCGTGCCCGAGACCACCAGCACCGCCGAGAGCGCCAGCAGCTGCAGGTCGTCGCGGACCGAGCGGGCCTCGAAGAGCTTGAGCACCGTGAGCCAGGTCGCGAAGCGGCCGATGATGGCCATCGCCTCGGACGGGTCCGGCGTCGCCAGCCACTCCCGGACCGCATTGAGCACGATGAGGCCCACCAGCACCGCCGAGGCCCAGCGAGGCAAGGTGCGTCCCCGCGGCCCCTCGGTGAGATACCAGCTCAGCAGCGAGAGGCCGCAGGCGGCGAGCAGCAGGCCGATGCTGCGGATGCTCACGCAGAAGGCGACCGTCGCGAGCATCGCGAGGATCAGCATCTCGAGGCGGATCCGGCGGCCCGAGATCATCGCGGCATCGCCTCCTCCGGAGCCGCCGCCGCCTCGCGAGTCGACGCCGTCTCGAGCAGCGTGCCGACGGAGGCCGCGGTGAAGTGCCACGCGGCGTCCCCGCCGAGGGAGCGATCGGCCCGATCGGGATGGATGACCACCTCGAGGCAGGATCGCCCCTGCCCGCCGGGCCACGCCGCGGCCGCGGGACTCGGGGTGCGGGGGGCGTCGAGATCGATCGCCGCAAGCACTCCCTGCAGGCGATCGAGATGGCGGCGGCCGCCGCGGACCGCCATCCGCCCCGCGGCTTCGCCGGCCGCCTCGGATCGCATCGCCCGCCCGCGAACCCCATCGGGCGAACCTTCCCCAACCACCGCCGCACCGAGCACGGCCAGGCCCACCTCGAAGCCCTCGAGCACGGCGGCATCGGCGATCGAGGAGGCGAGGGAGATCGCGGTCTCCTCGAGCTCCCGCGGGGGCGGCCCGGCGGGATCGGCCGAGAGGCGGTCGGTGGGGCGAAGCAGGTTGAGGCGGATCACCAGGCGCGACGGCCCGAGGCGGGCCCGCTCGATCGTCGCGAGGCGGTCGAGGCCGGCGGACCGCTTCCAGGCCACCTGCCGCAGGCTGTCGCCGGGGCGATGCTCCCGCACCCCGAAGAACTCCTCCCCCACTCCGCCCCGCGAGGACGCCACCATCCCGCTCCCCTCGCCCCGCAGGGCCGCGAGCAGGCCGCGGCGGAGGGACAGGCGTCGGGGATGGACGAGCAGATGCGAGCGATCCTCGATCGACAGGCTCTTCTCGAGCAGGCCGAGCGGGAAGGTGCTCGCGACGACCACGCCCCGAAGCTCGAAGCGGCCGCGGCGGTCGGGCACGAACCAGCTCTCGGCGTGGACGAGCTCCTGCGGCCCCACATGCACCGCCGCCGCCGGGGCGCTCGCGGTGGCCTGCTCCCATCCCTCCCGCCCGCCCACCTCCTGCTCGCGGACGACGAGGCCGAACGCGGGCCACAGGCGGGAGCGGTTCCAGAGTTCGTAGCGAAACCGCGACGCCTCGCCGACCGCCGCGGTGCGGGGACCGAGTCGCCTCGCCCGCAGACCCATCAGCATTCCCCCCGAGACGATGCCCGACATGAGGATCGAGCCGAGCATCATGCCGAAGATCCACACCAGCATGTTGTTGGGCCGGGTCGAGGCGGCGACGCCGAGCAGCAGCGTCACCGCGAGGTAGAGCAGGCCGGAGGTCCGCAGTCGATACCGCCGCCGCACCCTCGGGCCGCGATCGCCCCGCGGCGCCGCCGCGGGCGGTCGGCCGAGTCTCGGCGATCGCCTTCCGCGGCTCATGGGCGCTCCGCGAACCTCAACGGCTCCAACGGCTCGCCTCCTGCATCAGGTCGCCCTGCTCCCGCCAGGACCGCTCGATCTCGCGAAGCTCCTGCGGCGACGCGCTTCGCAGCATGATCAGCAGGCGTCGGCCGCCCCGCGGCAGGCTCACCATGCCCTCGGCAGCCCCGCGATCGGACCGCACCGCCTGCACCAGCCACTCCTCCTCGAGCCATCCCGCGCCGAACGCGTCGATCGGGATGGAGATCTCCCCCTCCGGGTCGGAGACGCCCTTCGCCGCGACCGCCCGATTGAGCCGCATCGGATCGCGGACGAAGCTGATTCGGGTGCCGCCGACCCCCGGCATCGAGAGGCGGGGATCGTCGGCATCGACGATGGTGACGAAGTCGGCATCGCCCGCCACGACCTTCCCCTCGATCCGGTAGGCGCAGCCGACGAGTCCTCCGCAGGCCGCCGCGATCGCCAGCAGGAACCCGCCGCCGCGAGGCACGGACCGCGAGAGGCCGAAGAACGCCGGACGCCGGCAGGTTGGTGGATCGGCCGCGAGCATGCAGGAGTCTCCGCTGCGGCGACTCCGCCGCGACGGTGAGGGTAGCCGCGATCCGCCGCGTCGATCGCCACGGCCCGCCGCCTTCAGGGCCCGGCGGTGCCGCCCCGGAGGGCGTCGAGCAGCATGACCGCCGCCGCGGCGGCGCCGAGAAGAACGAGCAGCACCGCGATCGACCAGCC
>CAZQUA010000097.1:0-8249 GCA_964596455.1 uncultured Isosphaeraceae bacterium | reverse complement strand
CGGCGATCCGCGAGTTCAAGGGCATGTGGACCGCGACCCACGCCAAGGGCTGATCACCTCGCTCCTCTGGTTCGACTGGCCCGACGTCTCCGACCCGGCCTTCGCGACCGGGGGGGCATGGCGTTCGTGACTTCGCCGGAGCGGCTCGGCCTCGCGCCTCGTTCGCCGAGGCCCACCCTGTTGTCCCCGGGTCGTCTCGGGGCCGCCGGGTGCCGTCTTATGGCGATTGAAGGATTGGATCTGGTCAGGTGGCCTGACCAGCCTATGCTTCAAGCATGGCGATTCGAAGACGCGAGTACCGCATCGGTGTCCTTGAGGCCAAGACGCATCTCTCGGAGTTGCTTCGCCGGGTCGAATCCGGGGTCGTCGTGGTGATCGAGCGGCGGGGCCGACCGGTTGCCGAGTTGCGTCTTCCGGAGCCTCCCACCGAGGCGATGGGACCGGCGTTGGCGGAGGCCTTCCGATCGCTGCGAGCCAGGATGGCGGATCCTCCCGAGTCCGTCGAGGTGTTGCGAGATCTCGTCGAGGCGGGCCGTCGATGGTGACTGGCGAGGTCGTGGCCGAGGGTCAACCGATCGTGGTGGATGCAAGTGCGGTGCTCGGCTGGCTCGTCGAGGATCCTTCGCCCTCGGCAGACTCGCCAGCAGGGGTGCTCGAACGGATCGTCGCCCCGGACGAGGCCGGTCGGATCCGAAGCTTCCACGCTCCGGCGCTGCTGTCGTTCGAGGTGATCAATGCGCTGGTGATGGGCGAGCGGCGAGGTCGCTGGGCGAGCGAGCACATCGCAGAGGTGTTGGACCTCCTCGCGAGATGGTCGATCGAGACCGAGCCCGCTCCCGACGGACCGACGCGGGCGCGGATCGTCGAGATCTGCCGGATCGACGGACTCACCGCCTACGACGCGGCCTATCTCGAACTTGCGGGACGTGCGGAGGCGATGTTGCTGACCTTCGATCGTCGACTCGCGGAGGCGGCGACCCGGCGCGGCATTGGGGTGATCGGCGCCCGGCCGTGATCTCCCGTGCCGATGAGTTCGGCGATGCGTCGGGGCGTCGGAGCGTTGTGGCCTCGAGAGGTCGAGAGGGTTTCCAAGGTCGGAGGCCCGGACGGCCGATTCTCGACGATCAAACCCGTCCAGGAGTCCCCATGCTCGACCCCGACACCGTCCGCCCGTGGATCGACGCCGCCATCGAGCAGGCCCGCAAGAGTTGGGCGGAAGGGGGCATTCCGATCGGCTCGGTGCTGGTCGATGCGGCGGGGCGGATCGTCGCGGCAGGCCACAACGAGCGGGTGCAGTCGGGCGATCCGACCGCGCATGCCGAGATGAGCTGCATCCGCAAGGCCGGCCGCCGCCGGGATTGGCACGAGTGCACCCTCGTCTCGACCCTCTCGCCCTGCCCGATGTGCTCGGGCACGGCCATCCTCTACAGGATTCCGCGGGTGGTGATCGGAGAGAACCGGACCTTCCTCGGTGCGGAGGAGTGGATGCGGAAGCAGGGAATCGAGCTGCTTGTGCTCGACGATCCCCGGTGCGTCGAGTTGATGGAGCGGCTGCAGCGGGAGAAGCCGGACCTCTGGGCGGAGGACATCGGCGAGTAGGCGAAACGCCGGCGGGGCGGCCCGCGGCGATCGGCGGTCACTTGACGGGCGGGACCTCCCGCGGAGTCTCGCCCCCCGCGGGCGAGGAACGAGGCGTCCCGCCGAGCGCGTGGGATCGGAAGAACCTCGCCGAGTAGCGGTACTGCTCCCGCATGACCGGCACCGGGGCATCCACCATCTGCCCGTTCCATGCGTTCATGTAGACCGGCACGCTCGTCCACTCGAGGGTCTGGCCGAGGTCCTTGTCGCTCCACTCCACGAGATCCGCACCGACCTGCTTGGCGGCGGCGATCGCGTCCGCATCGCCGACCACCTGCGTGGTGGTGAAGTCGGCGCGGCCGATCCAGCGGGCCTCCTGCGGACTCGGTGCCTGCATCACCACCGCCGCGGAGGAGACCGGCGGCCACTTCTCGCCGGAGTAGTTGGTCAGGAATGGATTGCAGCCGAGCATCGCGAGCGGCAGGACCGCAAGCGCCGCCGAGGTGAGGGTCCGAAGCATGGTCATGGCGGTCCCTTCCGGGGAGGTCATGGAGGCGCCTCAGGCGCCGGCGGGCCAATCGACGAGGATCGCGGTGGCATCGTCCTCGAGCTCCTCCGAACCGGCGAATCGCTGCACCTCCTCGAAGAGGGTCTCGATCCGCCCGCTCTCCTGCCCGAGGAGCCATTGCTCGATGCGGTCGTGGCCGAACTGCTCGCCGCGATGCTCGCCGCCGAGGGCGATCTGCTCAAGCAGGCCGTCCGAGACCACCAGCAGGCGGCTGCCCCGCTCGAAGGGCACGCTCACCGAGGTGTACTCGACGCCGGGGGCGATGCCGATCGGCGGGCCGCCACCCTCCCGCAGCCACTCGGGCCGTCCCTGCGGCGGCACCGCAAGGGCGTGGCCGTGCCCGGCGTCGAGGTAGCGAAGCGACCCCGTCGACTCGTCGATCTCGCCGATCCAGGCGGTCACGAAGGTGTTGCCTTCGCGATGCTCGAGGACGAACTCCTGCATCGCCTCGGCGAGCGACTCGAGCGTGGGCTCGCGGCGGAGTTCGCTTCGCAGGAATCCGTGCATGGCCGACATCAGCAGCGCCGGCCCCACGCCGTGTCCGGACACGTCCCCGAGCACGAGGCGGAGGGCCTGGTCGCGGCGGACGAACCGGAAGAAGTCCCCGCCCACGTCGCGTCCCGGCCGGCTGCGGCCTTCGCAGCGGAGGCCGCCGAAGCCGGTGTCGAGATCCTTCAGCAGGAAGCGATGGGCGGATGCGGCGATGGCGAGGTCGGCATCGATCGCCGCGTAGCGGGCCGCCATCTCCGCACGGTGCAGGTTGGCGAGGGCCATGCCCCCGAACTGGGCGAGCATGGAGAGGTAGGAGCTCAGGTCGCTCGACTCCCGCAGGATCGCGGAGTCCCGCTGATCGGCATAGAGGATCGCCGAGATCACCTCGCCGCAGGCGACGGGAACGCAGATCGCTTCGGCGATGCCGAGACTGATCAGGCTGGAGCCGGGCGCCGCGAGGTTGCTCGAGTTGGAGAGCACCATGACCCGCCCGGTGGCAGCGCCCTTCAGCATGGATCGGCTGATGCGGGTGCGTCCCTCCGAATCGACGATGCCGCCGCGGGCGGCGTAGATGCGGATGTCGCCGTTGGGCGAGGGCAGGCCGAAGACCCCGACGTTCTCCATCTCGGTGCCGCGGGAGGCCGCCTCCACGAGGATCTCCGCGAGCTGCCAGCGGTCCGCCGCGGACTGCAGGCGGGGAAGCACCGACTGGAGCAGCTCGAAGCGGCGGCGGTTGACGCTGCCGGTCGAGCCGGACGCGCCCTGCTCGATCACCGCCGAGCCGGGCGGCGGGGAACTCTCGTCCTCGAGCGTCGAAGCCACCATGCCGCCGCGTTGCCGATTGCCCTCGACGAACTCGAGCGTGGTGGCACCGGCGGTGATGTGGTCGCCGTCTCGAAGCGGGGTGACCTTCCGCGGCGGGATGGGATGGTCGTTGATGCGGGTGCCGTGGCGGCTGTCGAGGTCCACGATGCCCCAGCAGGGGCCGCCGCTGGCGAGGCTGATGAGGCGAAGCTCCGCGTGGCTCCGCGAGATCGCCTCGTCCTCGGGCAGATAGATCGGATGCTTGGGGAGGCGGCCGAGCGTCAGGGGACCGGGCGGCGACAGCGGGATCTCCCGCGGGTTCGCGGCGGAGTTGACGACCAGTCGCGCGTCGCTCATGCAACGATCCTCGAGGAGGCGGAGGCCTCTCGGCCCGTTCCGCCATCGGGAAGCAGGGCCGGCCGCGATCGATCCCTCGCTCGCTCCGACGACGGTCGAGGAGGGAGTCCGGGCACGATACCCGCGGCGGCGATCCGTCGCAGCCGCATCCGGGACCATCGCAACTTCATCTCCGGGCATGCCCATCCGGCGGGGAGAGCGGTATGTTCCGGAGGGACCGCCCGCCGACCCCTTGGAGACCCGCTCGTGGCCCAGCTCCCCGATCGGACGCATCGCCGCGGCTTTCTTCGACGCTCGCTTGCGGCGGGAGCCGCGGTCGGACTCGCCCCGGTGGCGGGATGGCCGCAGCGGGACGCGAGCGGATCCGAGCCGCGGCTCCGCAATCTGATTTGGGTGGTCTCCGACGGCATGAGCCCGGCGGTGCCCGAACTTGCCGAGGCGATCTCGGTGCTGGCACGCGGCCGGGGCACCGCATGGCATCGCCTCGCTGCGGATCCATCGGCCGTCCGCGGCGGCTTCGAGGTGGCCTCCCTCGACTCGCCGGTGCCCGACTCCGCGGCGGCATCCTCGGCATGGGGCAGCGGCTTCGCCGTCTCCAACGGTGCGATCAACACCCTGCCCGACGGCCGCCGGACCACGCCGCTCGCGGCGATCCTGCGTCCTGCGGAGGTCCGGGTCGGACTGGTCACCACCACCCGGGTCACGCACGCGACACCCGCCGGCTTCGTCGCGGCGGTCCCTTCGCGGGATCAGGAGGACCGCATCGCCGAGCAGTACCTCGGCGGGGTCGATCTGCTGCTCGGCGGCGGGGGACGCCACTTTGCCAAGCGGGCCGACGGCGAGGATCTGCTCGCCCGCTTCTCGGGAGGGGGCTATGCGGTGGTCGGTCATCGCGAGGCCCTCGATCGCCTCGGCGGCGGCCGGGCGATCGGCCTGTTCGGCCCCAGCCATCTGCCCATGGCGATCGACCGCCGTCTCGATCCGGCGATCGCCGCTTCGGTGCCGAGCCTTGCGGAGATGGCACGGGCCGCGCTTCGCTCGCTGGCGGCCTCGGATCAGCCGTTCCTGCTGCAGATCGAGGGCGGGCGGGTGGACCATGCAGCCCACAGCAACGACATCGCGGGCCTGCTGTGGGACCAGCTCGACCTCGACGACGCCCTTGCGGCGGCGCTCGAGTTCGCGGCCGAGCGAGGCGACACCCTTGTGGTGGCCACCTCCGACCATGGCAACGCCAACCCCGGCCTCAACGGCGTCGGCGGCGGCTACGCCCAGACGGCCGCGGCATTCGCGGGGATCGCCAAGGCGAAGTGGAGCTTCGAGCGGCTGCTTCCGCTGCTCGCCGCGGCGGCCCGCGGCGCTGCGGGCCCGGGCGTGGCGGAACTCGTGCATGCCGGTCTCGGGGTGCAACTCGATGACCGGGAGACGGCGGCGATCGAGCGGGCCGCGAAGGGCGAGGTCTCCGAAGAGCTCAATCCGCAGCTTCGGAACCTCGAGGGCCAGTTGGGCCGAGTGCTGTCGGCCCACTGGGGGATCGGCTGGTGCGGAACCAGCCACACCTCCGAGTGGATGCCGGTTCTGGCCAAGGGCCCCGGCGCCGATCGCTTCGCCGGCCTCGTGCCCCATCGCATGGCGTTTGGCCGGATCGTCGAGTCCTTTGGCGTCACTGCCGTTCCGCGCGCCATCTGACCTTCGGATCATCGCTGCGGCGGAGTCGGAGTCGCCGCCGGCGGGGAGGGTCGGGGCGGAACCGGGTCGTCTCCACGGCCGCCCCAGGGATGGCAGCGAAGGAGGCGACGCAAGGTCAGCCAGGTCCCTCGGCGGGCGCCGTGCCGTTGGTAGGCCTCGATCGAGTAGGCCGAGCAGGTGGGGGTGAAGCGGCAGTGCCCGCCGAGCCAAGGTCCGAGCCATCGCTGATAGGCCCGCACAAGGGCAATCGCCAGCATCGCGACCCGACCGGGACGCCTCATGACAAAGTCGTGGACGCCGGCGGGAGGTCCCGCCAGGCCCGATGGACCGCCCACGCCGCCCGGTGCAGATGCTCGCGGTAGGCGTCGAGGGTGAGGATGGCGTGGGGCTGCACCACCACGAGCAGATCGAGGCCCTTCGGAAGATCGGACCGCGTCGTTCGGAACGCCTCCCGCAGCAGTCGCTTGAGGCGATGCCGCGTCACCGCGTTGCCAACGCGACGGCCCACGGAGAGACCGAGACGGCTGAGTTCGCCGCCGTGCGGACGGCCAAAGAGCAGGAGCGGTCCGCTTCGCCGACGCATCTTCGCGGCGAAGACGGCATCGAAGGCACCGCGGCCATGGAGCCGCAGCGAGCGTCCGAACCGATGCGGGCGAGGCGAGGCGGCACTCACGCATCCTCCCCAAGTTGCGTGTGGTAGTGGCGAAGCAGCCGCGTGCGGGTGAGCATGCCGATGACCCGCCGCTGCGGATCGAGGACCGGCAGGCTCTCGACGTCGGCTGCGCCGAACCGCTCGACCGCGAGATCGAGGGTGTCGGCGGGTTCGAGGGTGGGCAGGTCCGACCGCATGAGCTCCTCGACCTGCAGCAGCGGAATCGACTCGCGGTACAGCAGGGCATCCCGGAGGTCCCGGCCCGCGACGAGGCCGAGGTACCGCTCCGACTCGTCCACGACCGCGAAGTCGTTGACGGGGAACCGCTCCGAGAGTTCGACAAGGCGACTGCTGCAGTCCTCGGGCCGGACGAGCACCGGCGGAACCAGCGGAAGGTCGCCGATCGAGGAGCGCCGCAGCAGGGTCAGGTCGCCCGCCTGCCCCACCCGGACGCCCTCCTCGGCCAGTTCGGCGGTGTAGACGCTGCGGGGGGCGAGGCGTTTGGCGACGGTGGTCGCGATCGCCGCCGTCAGCATGAGCGGGAGCATGATCTCGTTCTGCCGCGTCAACTCGTAGACCAGCAGCACCGCGGTCATGGGGGCGTGCGTGGTGGCGGCCAGCATCGCCGCCATGCCCACGAGGGCATAGACCGGCGGGCTCGCACCGGGAAACCAGCCGAGACGCTCGACCGCAAGGCCGAAGAGGCCTCCGAGCGTGGCCCCCAGCACCAGCGAGGGTGCGAAGAGACCGCCCGAGCCGCCGCTCCCGAGGGTGAGGGAGATGCCGAGCACCTTCAGCAGGAACCAGGCGGCGAGGATGGCGACGGTGCTGCCGGCCGCGAGGTAGAACTCCGCCGAGAGCATCTGCCGGATCGCCGGATAGCCGGTGCCGTAGAAGGGAGGCAGTCCTTCGTTGGCCTCGAGCGTGGGTTCGGCGAGCCACCAGTAGGCGGCGCCGATGATGCCGAGCAGCAGGCCGCCGAGGGCCGGGCGAAGGATCTCCGGAACCCGAAGCCGCCGGAACCCGGCGGCCCACGCCCGTTCGGAAAGGATCAGCGTTCGGACCACCCCGAAGGCGCTGGCGCCGCAGACCGCCCCAAGCAGCAGGAAGATGGGGATCTCCGCGAAGGTGAACCGGTCGCCGTTGGGCCCGAAGAACTCGGGACCGGTGCCGAACAGGGGCTGGTTGCTGCCAAGCAGCGTCTGCACGGTGGCCGCCGACACGACCGCGGAGACCACGATGGGCGTGAAGGTGCGGATCGAGAAGTCCCGCAGCAGCACCTCGAGGACGAAGAAGATGCCGGCGATCGGGGCGTTGAACACCGCGGCAAGGCCTGCGGCGGCGCCGCAGCCGAGCAGCGAGGTCGTCGAGGCGGTGTCGCCCCGCAGCAGGGAGCCGGTCCGCGACCCGACCACCGATCCGATCGCCACGATCGGGCCCTCGGGCCCGGCGGAACCGCCGAACCCGATGGTGGCGGTCGAACCGAGCCATTGCCGAATGGCCAGCCGCAGCGGCAGGCGGCCGCCCTCGCGGTGAATGCCGTAGAGCACATGGGTCACCCCGTGGCCGGCGCTCCGAAGGGGGCAGAACCGCTTGACGATGCCCGCAAGAAGGCCGCCGAGGGCGGGTGCGGCGAGCAGCAGAACCAGCGGCAGCAGCGACCGCCCCGAGGCGTCCTCGCGGGCACTGCTCAGCACGCCTTGCCCGAGCATGCGCTCCATCCACTCGAGCGGCGCGATGAAAGCCAGCGCGGCCGTGCCCATCGCGAGCCCGATGGCGGTGGCGACGAGCAACCCGATCCCCTGGCGGCGAAGGTCGAGACGCGTTCCCGCCTCGGGCCGCTCGCCGGGAGAACTGCCGGGGGGCGGACTCGGCGGCACGCCGGGGGACTCTGTCGGTGGAGGGGGCACGCGGCGGGGGGGTGGGACGGTTTCGGCGAAGGGGCGAAAGGGGACTCGTCGGAAGGGCGGGGTCACGGTACCATGCCCGATTCCCGCTGGAGAAGACCGCGGCGACCCCGTCCCCTCGTGCGGTCCTCTCGAGAACATCGACCCTCCCCATGATCGAAGCCCTCAACAACGATTCGATCGTCCGCCGATTCGGCGGCCGGTT
>CAZQUA010000096.1:0-8393 GCA_964596455.1 uncultured Isosphaeraceae bacterium | reverse complement strand
GAAGGACTGCGCCACCTCCTGCGGCTCCAAGAGCGAGGCCAGCATGGGCGCCGTCAGCGGCAAGAGCGGCTGCGGCGAGAAGAAGTCCGGCTGCGGCAGCGCGAAGTCCGGCTGCGGCTCCAAGGCCTGATTCGCCCCCCTGAAAATCGCCGGCCTCGGCCGGTTCGCGGAGCCGCGGGCCCTCCCGCCTCCGCATCAGGTTCGATGAAGACGCCCGCCAACTCGGCGGGCGTCTTCGCTTGGCAAGACCGCCGCCGGAGGATCGATGCCTCGCCGGGGGGCGAGTTGCGATCCCCTATGATTCGGCCTCCCGGAGCCAATCCCATGCCGATCTCGAGAGTGCTGCCGCTTGCGATCGTGTTCGCCCTCGCCGCGGCGATCGCCGGTTGCGCAACGACCCATCCCGCCGGCGTGGCCAAGGCCGAAGCGTGGTCCCACTACGGCGCCATGGATCCAGAGGGGACCGAGAGCGCCCTTGAGAAGCAGGCGGTCTCGGTGGCGGATCTCCGCCGCGCCGCCGCCCGCGGCCGGCCGATCTATGGGGACGTGGTCCTCAGCGGGGTGATCCGCGGGGTCTGCCAGACCAAGGGCTGCTGGATGACCATGACCGATGCGGGAGCGGAGCCGGTCTTCGTCAAGTTCCGCGACTACTCCTTCTTCGTGCCCCGCAACGCCATCGGCCGCAAGGCGGTCATCCGGGGCACTCCGATCGTGAACACCGTCTCGGTCGCCATGCTTCGCCACTACGCCGAGGACGCCCGCAAGTCGCCCGCGGAGATCGCGGCGATCACCTCGCCGGAGACCCGCATCGAGTTCATCGCCGACAGCGTCTGGATCCAGGGCCGCGGACTGGTGCCTCCGTACGAACCGTCCGAGCAGGAATCCTGCGAGGAACCGGCGGAGAGCTCCCCCGAGGCGACGGCCGCTCCGGCCGACGCCGCCCCGCCGGAGGAGGTGCCGACGCCGATGGACACGGCCCCCGCCGCACCGGTCGTCGACCTGCCGTGACTGCGGCGACGCCCGAGACTCCCCGCGGCAGGACCGTCGTCCGGGGCGGACGCATCATCGATCCGGCGTCGGGCCGCGACGGCCCCGGGGATCTCGTCATCGAGGGCGATCGGATCGTGGCGATCGCCGACCGCCCGATCGCCGCCGCTGCGGGAGATCGGATCGTCGATGCCGCCGGTGCCTTGGTGGTGCCTGGCCTCATCGATCCGCACGTGCATCTGCGGGAGCCCGGAGGCGAGCGGGCGGAGACGATCGCGAGCGGGACCGCGGCGGCGGTGGTTGGCGGATTCACCAGCGTCTGCTGCATGCCCAACACCACGCCCGCGATCGACACCGCGGCCTTGGTGCACTTCATCCGCCTGCGGTCGGCCGAGACCGCCCGCTGCCGGGTGTTCCCGGTGGCCGCGGCCTCGGAGGGCCGGGCCGGTGCCGCAATCGCGCCGCTCACGGCGATGCGGGACGCGGGCGCCGTCGGCTTCTCCGACGATGGCGCGGCCATCGCCTGCCCCCGCCTGATGCGGCAGGTGCTGCGGACCGCGGAGTCGCTCGGCCTGCCGGTGCTGCAGCACTGCCAGGATCCGGCGCTTACCGAGGCGGCCTCGATGCACGAGGGCGAGCGGTCGGCGAGGCTTGGCCTCGTCGGCTGGCCCCGTGAGGCCGAAGAGGCGATCGTCGCCCGCGACCTGTGCCTCAACCGACGCATCGGCGCCCGGTACCACGCCCAGCATCTCTCCGCCGAGGGAAGCGTCGAGCTGCTCCGCGACGCCCGCCGCCGCGGCGAGCCGGTGAGCGGCGAGGCCACCCCCCACCATCTGCTGCTGACCGATGCGGCGTGCGAGGGCTACGACACCCACGCCAAGATGAATCCGCCCCTTCGCGAGGAGGGCGACCGGGTGGCGCTGATCGAGGGGATCGCCGAGGGCGTCGTCACCATCCTCGGCACCGACCACGCGCCGCATCCGACCGAGACCAAGGAGGTCGACTTCGCGGCCGCATCCTTCGGCGTCGTCGGCCTCGAGTGCGCGCTGCCGCTCTACGCGGAGGCGCTGGTCGAGAGCGGCGCCATCGACTGGCCTCGCCTCGTCGCGATGATGACGATCGAGCCCGCGAAGCTCCACGGCCTCGACGCCGGAGGACTCGGACGCCTCGCCGTGGGCGGCCCCGCCGACGTCACCGTGATCGACCCGCTCGCGAGGTGGACGATCGACCCGGGCCGCTTCGCGAGCAAGGGCCGCAACTGCCCCTTCGCGGGACGCTCCGTCACCGGCCGGGTGCTCGCGACGGTGGTGGCGGGACGGATCGCCTACGCGGCGGAGTGAGCGATCCTCGCGGCGTGGCGGATCGCCGCCCCGCGCCGGACGAGGGAGCCGCCGAGCGGAGCGAGCCTCCTTCGCAGCGAGGAAGCATCGAACCCCCGCGCGGGGGAGCGGGCCCGGCCGGGCATCGCGACTTCGCTCGGGCCGTCGGCTCCCCCGCTCATCCTCAGGGGCAGCCACCCCACGCCGAGAGCAGGGCCCCGAGGTCCCCTCCATCGACGATGCCGTTGCCGTCGAGGTCGGCCGCACAGTCGCCGCGGCACTTGCCCCAGCTGTTGAGCATCGCGCCGAGATCGAACCCGTTGACGATGGCATCGCCGTTGAGGTCCGCCGGGCATGGCGACTTCTTCTCGACACCGAAGTAGGTCAGGGCGTGCTCGAACGCCCGCGGGCCGATGGTCGCACCGAGGATCCTTCCCGGCCGATCGTCGAAGGAGGGATGGATGCCGCCGTAGATGCGGGAGATGCCGCTCTCGTCCGCGGCGTCGTAGTAGCTCGCCCACTGCAGGGTCATCGGCACGCTCGGACCCACCTCGAAGACGAGGTACTGGTTCTGGGGAATCGGGAACTCCCCGAGGCCGCCGGGGAACCAGGGCGAACCCGTGAAGCGGTGGAGCAGCTCGGCGCCGGAGCGGCTGAAGGTGCTGTGCCCGCTGACGTAGCCCGCGAACGGCGGCGATACGAAGGTGGGACGCTGATAGGGCACCCACATCGACGCAAGGATCCAATCGACGCCGGAGTACTGGAACTTCGGTTCCGCAGGCGCTCCTCGCCACGCCCAGACCGCGATCTCGCCGACGAAGCCGGCAAGATGGGCATGCCGCTCGCCCGGCGCACTGCTCTCGGCGGTGATCAGCTCGACGCCGCCGGGGCTCAGGTTGATGCCAAGGGGATTGAATCGCGGCAGGGAAGGATCGCTGCACTGGCCGAGGTCCGCGAGATGGCGGATCGCGCTGACCGGCCGAATCCCGTCGTAGTGGCCCTTGATGCCCCACGCCACGACCGCGGTGTCGTGCAGGGCGCCGTTGATCGCGAGGTAGAGCTTGACATCCCATTCGAGATCGCCAAGCAGCGGGCCGGTCCCGCCGAGGCGCTTCTCCGCGATGTGGTCGCTGACGTAGTTGGCGATCTTGTTCCAATGGCCGGGTGGGGTGACCGAGTCGGGGCCGTCGGCCCAGTGCTCCGCGAGCACCCGCGTGTAGTCGCCCCGCGGCACCCACTGCGGCGTGTAGGGCTTGCCGGTGACGGGATTGACCTTGTAGCCGGGGTTCTCATGGGTGCCGAGCGGGTTGTTGCCCATCGACGCGGGCGAGATGTCCCACACCACCCCGTCGTCGGGATCGAGCCATCCGCTCACCTCGACCACCCACTCCATCTGCTCGCAGTACTGCTGATGGGTGGCGGTGCCGAAGAGCGGCGGCTCGCCGGGATCGAAGAACACCCCCGGCTTGTCGGGGGACTCGTCCTCCGGGCGAAGGGCGAAGGGAACGACCGACCCCCAGAACGGCGTGAGGAACGCGGGCGTGCCGCCGGGGATGGTGTTGCCGGACTGATCCACAAAGCTCTCGAGCGTGAGCGGCTGCCAGCGATTGGGGTCGATCAGCGTCGGATTGCCCGGCTCGGCGATGATCAGCGGCGGGTTGACCGGCGTGTAGACGCCCTCGGGGGTCTCGTAGTCGTCGAACTCGTTCGCTCCGTCCTGGAGACCGAAGAGGATCATCCCCTGCCCGATGCGATTGCCGACCGCCGCCGGCGCATTGCCGGCGGTCGAGGTGAACGAGGGGTCGTAGCCGAGCGAGAGCATGAGGCCCTGCAGGGCCGGAAGCGTCTCGAACCCGCCGGGAGAGGCAAGGAAGCGATGCCGCAGCAGTCGGTAGGCCGCGTAGCTGATGGCCTCTCGCCTCGCCGCCTCGACGTCGGCGGCGGTGTGCTTCTCGGTGAAGAGCCAACCGGTGGCGTCCACGTCGTAGGCCGCCCACGCATCCCACATCACCGCGGAGAGATGGAAGAGGTTGCGGGCGTGCACGGTGGGCCGAGCGAAGTCGCGGCTGATCGCGGCGAGCGCCGCCTCGTTCCACTGCCTCGCCACCGAGTGTCCCCCGGTCTGCGCGGCCGCCGGCGATGCCGCCAACAGAGCCGCCGCCACTCCCACCGCCATCGCCGCCACGCACCGGCCCGCCACCGCATCGAGCAGACCCTTCGACATGCCTCTGGACATGGGGGTTGGTCTCCCGACCGGCGGAACCGGGACCGGCCGCCGATCGCTTCAAGAGTGGATCAATCCTGCCCGTTCTTTCGCAAATCTAATCCGTCGCCCCTCTTGGTCAATCGAATTCCTCCGATTCGAACCCCTCTCGGGGCGGCGACCTCGCAAGGGTCCGCGTTGCGGGCACCGCGACCCGACCCTGGTGCCGCCCGTCTGCGGCCGCGACTCGGTCGTACCCTGTGACCCACGGGCCGCGAAGGCATCCGTTTCCGGACCAACGCGGCCTCTCGCGATGACGAGCTCCCCCGCCGATCACCATCCACGCCCCCGCAGGCCTCGTCGCGATCGGGCCACCGCCGCCCTCGCCCGGATCGTGCTGAGGCATCCGATCGCGATCGTCGCGGTCGCCGCGATCCTCGCCGTCGCCGGCGGCCTCTCGGCCTCGCGGTGGCTCGCGCTGGATGCGGACACCAACAGCCTCATCGCCGCGGATCGCCCCTTCATGCGGCTCTACCGGGAGTTCCTCGAGGAGTTCGGCGATCTCGAGTACCTCTACATCGTCGTCGATGCAGCGCCCGACGGCCGCATGCCGCCCGACCCGCGGCGGGCCGCGATCGCCGAGGCCGCCGTCGACGAACTGCTCGCGAGCCTCCGCGAGATCCCCTCGCTGCCCGCGGTGCACGGCCGCGTCGAACCGGCAGAGCAGGACGCGATCGCGACGCGGGCGATGCCGCTCGATCGATTGCGGCAGTTGGCGGCCTCGGATCGCAGCACCCTGCCGCCGCTTGCCGCCGGGGATGCCGCCGAGGCCGTCCGCATCGCCAACGCCGACCTCGAGCAGCTGCTCTCGCGGGGCGCCCGGCTCTCGGGCGAGGAGCGTCGCCGCCTCGCCGCCGGGGCGATGCTCGCCCTCGACACCGTCGCCGGGGCCGCGGCGGCCAACGCTCCTGCCGAGTCGCTCGCGCATCCCCTGCCGCCCGGCCGCCTGCGATCCGACAGCGGACGGCTCCACTTCGTCGCCGTGCTGCCCGACAAGCGGTTCAACCAGCTTGCGGTCATCGAGGAGCCGCTGCGGCAGATCCGCGAACGGATCGACGCGGTCGCGGCCCGCCATCCCGAGATCGAGATCGGCCTCACCGGCAAGCCGGTGCTGCAGGCGGACGAACTCGCCACCACCGATCGCGACATGGTCCGCGCGGCAAGCGGCGCCGCCGCGGCGATCGCGATCCTCTTCACCATCGTCTTCCGCGGCTGGAAGCGGCCGCTGCTCGCGCTGGTGGCGTTCCTGTTCGCCTTCGGATGGACCTACGGCTTCGCGACCTTCGCGGTGGGGCGACTGAACCTGCTCAGCATCGTCTTCATGCTCGTCCTCGTCGGCGTCGGACTCGACTACGGCGTGCACATGGTGGCCCGCTACCTCGAGGCGAGGCGGCGGCGGATCTCCTCCGGTGCGGTCCGCACCGTGCTGCGGACCGTCGTTCCCGCCAACCTCACCGGCGGCGCCACCAGCGCCGCGGTGTTCCTGCTCGCGGTGACCACCAGCTTCCAGGGACTGCGGGAGCTCGGCCTCATCGCCGGTGCGGGCCTGCTCTTCTGCGTCCTCTCGATGAGCACGGTGCTGCCGGCGATGCTGCATCTCGCCGAGCGGGGCCGCCGCCGGGACCGGACGGCGATCGCCTCGAGGAGTGCCGCGGCCCTCCACCCGCCGCCGCCCTCCCGCCGCATCGATCTGCTTCGCACCGTCGGTCCCATCCTGCTCGCCGCCGCGGGCGTGGCGATCGCGGGTCGGGGCCTTCGCTTCGAGACCAATCTCCTTGAACTGCAGGCGGAGGGGCTTCCGAGCGTCGAGTGGGAGCACCGCATCCTCGACGACAACGCCGCCGCAAGCTGGTTCGGCGCCGTCGTCGTCGACACCCCCGAGGACGCGGCGAAGGTCGCCGCACTCGCCGCCGCGCATCCCGAGGTGGCGAGGACCTCCTCGCTTCTCGACCTCGTGCCTTTCGAGACGCCCGAGCGGTCGCTCGAGCGGGACGATCTTCGCAGGCGGTTCCGAGACGCGGTCGCCCTCGGGGGACCGGCGGCCGCGACCGTGCCGGATGCCGACCGCCTGCGGCAAGCCGCGGGTCTGGTCCGCCGCCTTGCGGCCGCCGCCGCAGCCGCCGGCGAGGCGTCGGCACCCTCGATCGCGGCCTCGGCCGACCGCCTCGATCGCCTCGTCGACGAGCAGACCGAGCGACCCGAGGCGACGCAGCAGCGCCTCGCGATCGCCGCCTCCACTGCGGCGTCGCGGTTGCGATCGATGGCCGACGGCGACGCCATGCCGCTGCGGGACGCCCTGCCTGCGGCGATGCGGGCGGAGCTCGTCTCTCCGTCGGGTCGCCTGCTGGTCAAGGTGCATCCTCGCGAGGACCTGTGGTCCGAGGCGCCCCTCGCCGCCTTCGTCGCAACGCTCCGCTCGATCGACCCCGACGCCACCGGCGTGCCCATGACCCAGCTCGAGTCGATCCGGGACATGAGCCGTTCCTTCGCGCAGATGCTGGCGATCTCGATCCTCGCGGTCGCCCTCTTCGTCTGGATCGACTTCCGCAGCCTTGCCGCGACCCTGGTCTGCATCGCAGCCCTGCTCGTCGGTCTCGGCTGGACCGCGGGGGCGATGGTGCTGCTGGGCATCCCCCTGAACCTTGCGAACTTCTTCGCGATCCCGATCCTCGCGGGGCTCGGCATCGACAGCAGCGTGCACATGGTCCACCGCGCCCGCGAGCAGCGAGGCCGCCGCATCCGCTACGGCGCCACCGCCCGCGCCGTCCTCCTGACCGCCGCCACCACCGCCATCGGGTTCGGGTCGCTCGTCTTTGCGAGCCATCGCGGCCTGCAGAGCCTCGGCGCCACCATGCTCGTCGGCAGCATCGCCTGCATGCTGGCCGCGGTCGCGATCCTGCCGGGACTGCTGCGTCTCGCCGGATGGGAGCGGCGGTAGCCTCCGGCCCGCGCCATCGGTCGCTTCCCGGACGCTCGCGTCACCTCAGTTCGGGTCGGCTCGCCTCAGCGGTGGGCGTACTGCCGCTCGATCCACTCCCGGTAGCGGCCGTCGGCGATGGCCTCGCACCATTCGCGGTGGGCGAGGTACCAGTCCACCGTCTTGGCAAGGCCGCTCTCGAAGGTCTCCGCCGGCCGGAATCCGAGCTCGCGCTCGATCTTCGCGGCGTCGATCGCGTAGCGGCGGTCGTGGCCGGGACGGTCCTTCACGAAGGTGATGAGGGACTCGCACGAACCCCCCGAGGACGCCGGGCACGCGGCATGCTCGCGACGCAGGCCCTCGTCGGCCGCGAAGCGGCGATCCACGAGGCTGCAGAGCATGCGGACGAGATCGATGTTCCGCTGCTCGTTCAATCCGCCGATGTTGTAGACCTCGCCGGGCACCCCGCGGTCGAGGATCGCCTCGATGCCGCGGCAGTGGTCCTCGACGAACAGCCAGTCGCGGACGTTGCTGCCGTCGGCGTAGATCGGCAGGGACTTGCCGGCGAGCATGTTCAGCAGCACCAGCGGGATGAGCTTCTCGGGGAACTGGTAGGGGCCGTAGTTGTTGGAGCAGTTGCTCGTCGTGACCTCGAGGCCGTAGGTGTGGTGGTACGCGCGGACGAGATGGTCCGAGGCCGCCTTGCTCGCCGCGTAGGGCGAATTGGGGGCGTAGGGCGTGGTCTCGGAGAACGCCGGATCGTGCGGTTCGAGCGAGCCGTAGACCTCGTCGGTGGAGACATGGTGGAAGCGGTGCGGACCCGGCGCCTCGTCGAGCCATACCTTTCGGGCCGCCTTGAGCAGGGCGTGGGTGCCCACCACGTTCGCGTCGATGAAGGCGTCCGGGC
>CAZQUA010000095.1:2423-8571 GCA_964596455.1 uncultured Isosphaeraceae bacterium | reverse complement strand
TGGCGGACGTCGAGACCGACAAGGCCACCATGGAGATGCAGGTCTACGACGACGGCCGGGTCGAGCGGATCCTCGTCCCCGAGGGGAACACCGTCCCGGTGGGCACGCCGATCGCGGTCATCGCCGGCGATGGGGCCGAGCCGGTCGCGGCGGCGGCCCCTCGGGCGGAGACGCCCGAGGCGGCGGCCTCGCCTGCGCCCGCCCCGGCAGCCGCCCCGACTGCAGCCGCCCCGGCGGCGGCCTCGCCGGCGGCGGCGTCCTCAGCGTCTGCCGGCCGCGGGGTGCGGGTCAGTCCCGTGGCCCGACGGATCGCCGAGGAGCATGGCCTCGATCCCTCGGAACTCTCCGGAAGCGGTCCCTCCGGACGCGTGGTCAAGCAGGACGTGCTCGCGGCGATCGAGAACCGCCGCGCCGCCGGCTCGGCGCCGGAGCCGGCCCGCATCGAGACCGCCATGGCCTTGCCCCTGCCGCGGACGGCCGCCCCGCGGGCGCTCGCCGCCGCGGGCCGCGAGGGCGGCGAGGTGCCGCTCTCGGGCATGCGGCAGACGATCGCGCGGCGTCTCGTCGAGAGCAAGACCACCATTCCGCACTACCAGGTGACGGTGCGGGTGGACATGGATCCGGTGCTGGCGATGCGGCAGGAGCTCAACGCCCAGCTCGCCGAGCAGGAGGTCAAGCTCTCCGTCAACGACTTCATCGTGCGGGCCGCGGCGCTGGCGATGGCGAAGAATCCCTACTGCAACGCGAGCTGGGGCGGGGACCGGATCCTCCTGCACGGCGCGGTCAACATCGGCGTGGCCATCGCCTTGCCCGAGGAACGGGGCGGAGGCCTCGTGGTCGCCACCGTCCGCGACGCCGATCGCAAGAGCCTCCGCTGGATCTCCGAGGAGACGCGGACCCTCGCCGAGAAGGCGAGGACCCGAGGCCTCGCCGCCGAGGAGATGGCGGATTCGACCTTCACCATCAGCAACCTCGGGATGTTCGGGGTGGAGCACTTCACGGCGATCATCAACCCGCCCAACAGCGCCATCCTCGCCTGCGGTGCCGCGATCGAGCAGCCGGTGGTCCGCAACGGCGCGCTGGCGGTGGGGCGGGAGATGCAGGCCACGCTCAGCCTCGACCATCGGGTGATCGATGGGGCCATGGGGGCGTCCTGGCTCGCGGCCTTCAAGAGCGCCCTCGAGCATCCGGCGCTGCTGCTCGTCTGACTCCCGGGGACCGCCGGACCGTCGGCGTTCGGGGCGATGGACGGGAGGACGGGCCCCGAACGCCTCGCCGCGAACTTCCGGGGAGCCTCGCCGTGCCGTGCGGCGAGACCGTCCCATCGCGCGGGCCCGCGTGCCGGGAACCGTCGATCGCCGAGGGCCGAGTCCGCGGTCCCTACGATCGCCGGCCATGACGATCTCGCTGCTGCTTCTTGCGGTTCTGGTCCTTCTCAACGGCCTCCTCGCGATGTCCGAACTCGCGGTGATGACGAGCCGCCGCGGCCGCCTGCAGCAGCAGGCGGCGAGGGGAAGCCGGGGGGCCTCGGCGGCGCTGCGGCTCGCCGACGACCCCACGCGGTTCCTCTCGACGGTGCAGGTGGGCATCACCCTGATCGGGATCCTCGCGGGCGCGATCGGCGAGAAGGCCCTCTCCGGTCGCCTCACCACGCTGCTCGCGGAGGTGCCGGTCCTCGCGCCGCATGCCGAACTTGCGGCGCTGGCGGTGGTGGTGCTGCTCATCACCTACCTCTCGCTCGTCGTCGGCGAGCTGGTCCCGAAGCGGATCGCGCTCGCGCATCCCGAGGCGGTGGCGGCCTCGATCGCCCGGCCCCTGCATCTGCTCTCGACCGTCGCCGCGTGGCCGGTCAAGCTGCTGTCGATCTCCACCGATGCGATCCTGCGGGCCTTCCGGGTCACGGCTTCCGCCCGCGACGAGGTGTCCGAGGAGGACGTGAAGGCGCTGCTGGCCCGGGCGGCCCGGATGGGGGTGTTCACGCCGCAGGAGCTCGGCCTCTTCCACCGGACGATGCGGGTCGGCGACCTCGCGGTCCGCGACCTGATGGTCGCCCGCAAGGACATCGTCTGGATCGGCGACCGCGCCTCGATCGAGGCCCTGCGGGTGCTCGTGGGGACCAACCCGCACTCGCACTTTCCGGTGTGCGAGGGAAGCCTCGATCGGGTCAAGGGGGTCGTGCACGTCAAGGACCTGATCGCCCACGGCCTCATCGCGGGCCGCTCCTTCGAGGTGTCCTCGGTGATGCAGTCCCCGCTCTTCGTGCCGGAGACGACGCCGGTGCTGCGACTGCTCGATCTCTTCGCGGAGGCGAGGACCCACACCGCCTTCGTCGTCGACGAGTATGGCGCCACACGGGGCATGCTCACCCTCAACGACGTGGCCCGAGCGATCCTCGGAGAGGTGCGGCGGCGGGGCGAGGCGGCCGCGCCGTCGATCCGGCCCTGCGGGGATGGGGCCTGGCTGCTCGACGGCCGCCTGCGGCTGCATGAACTCGCGGTGGCCCTGCATCTTCCCGAGGGCATCGAGAAGTCGGCGCCGCAGGTCAGCACCGTCGCCGGCCTGGTGACCACGATCCTCGGCCGCATCCCGGCGGAGGGGGAGCAGGTGCGGTGGGAGGGCCTCGAACTCGAGGTGGTCGACATGGACGACGCCCGCGTCGACAAGCTGCTCGTCCGGCGTCAGGCCGCCTCCGCCGCCGGCTCCGGGGCGGAGGAGGAAGGGCCCGCATCCGATCGCGAGCGGCCCGCGGAGTGAGGCCGCCGTGGGGCCGAGGTCCCTCCGGTCACTCGCCCTGCCCGAGGGAGAAGCCCCGCACGCCGTCGAAGAGGTACAGGTTCTCCGTCTTGACCACCTCGATGCCCGCCTCGTCGAGTCGGGCGAGGGCCGCGACGATCCGGGAGGCCTCGATCGCCGAGTAGGTCGCCCTCGCGTCGGCGAGGTCGATGTCGGGGCCCACGAATCGGCATCGCCAATGGTCGGTGCAGAAGGTCTCGGGGAACCCGCCCGGCCAGACCTTGACGCCGCGGTTGGTGATGAGCTTCAGCTGCAGGACTCCCGCCGTCGCCGCCCGCAGCTTCGCGGCGAGCGTCTCGGCGTCGTGTTCGGCGTCGCAGACGAAGAGGTCCGCGCCGCAGAGCGTCCGCTCGACCTTCGGGCGGCGATAGTCGAACCGCAGGTCGGTGCCCGACTGCATCTCGACGCCGCGGAGCCGCTGCGGCCGTCGCCCCAGGCGCTCGATCACCGCGTCGGCGAACCCGGCGGTGCCGACCCGCCGCTGCGATCGCCCCTCCTCGAAGACGTCGGCGGTGTGGATGCCGTCTTCGAGCGTGGTCAGCCACGCGTTCGCGATCGCCTCGGCCTTCGCGGGCAGGCCGAGGTGGACGAGCATCATGCAGGCGGCGTTGAGCAGGGCGCTGGGGTTGGCGAGGTCCCGCCCCGCGATGTCGGGGGCGCTGCCGTGGATCGCCTCGAACATGCTGATCCTGTCGCCGATGTTGGCGCTGCCGGCGAGGCCGACGCTGCCGGCGATCTCGGCGGTCACGTCGCTCACGATGTCCCCGTAGAGGTTCAGCGTGACGATGACGTCGTAGCGATGCGGCTGCGTGGCCACCCGGGCGGTGCCGATGTCGATGATCTGCACCTCCTGCTGCAGGTTCGGGTACTCCTTGCCCACGCGGCGGAAGGTCTCCGCGAACATGCCGTCGGTGAGCTTCATGATGTTGTCCTTCACGAGGCACGTCACCTTGCGGCGTCCGTTGGCGCGGGCGTACTCGAACGCGTAGCGGACGATCTTCTCGGTGCCGGGCAGGCTCAGGATCTTCAGGCACTGGAAGACGTCGGCGGTCTGGCGATGCTCGATGCCGGCGTAGAGGTCCTCCTCGTTCTCCCGCACCACCACCACGTCCATCTCCGGGTGCAGGGTGCGGACGAAGGGGTGGTAGCTGCGGCAGGGGCGGACGTTGGCGAAGAGGCCGAGGGTCTTGCGGATGGTGACGTTGAGGCTCTTGTAGCCCGAGCCCTGCGGGGTGGTGATCGGTCCCTTGAGGAACACGGGATTCCGCCGCAGCGTGGCCCAGGACTCCGGGGCGATCCCGCTGGTGTTGCCGGCAAGGAAGATCTTCTCCCCCACGTCGATGAAGTCGTAGGCGAGGCCGCACTCGGCGGCATCGAGGACCCGCAGGACGGCGTCGGCGATCTCGGGGCCGATGCCGTCGCCCCTGGCGACGGTGATGGTGTGGCTCATGGATTTCGGAGGGCCTTGGCGTGCTCGAGGTAGGTGATGGTCCGGTGCAGCAGGTGTCGCGCCATCTGCCGGAGGTCCTTGCGACTGCTCAGTTCGGTCAGGGAGGGCAGATGCTCCATCGCAAAGGGCAGGGAGTGGGCCATCTCGATGACGGTGGTGGCGAAGGACCGCGGCAGGGGCACGGTCCGGCGGCAGGCGACGAGGCGCTCCGCGAGGAACGCGCTCAGGGCCTTGTAGGGGGCGAAAAGACGCTTGGCGTTGTCGGCATCCACGTTCTTGTGGAGGTAGCTCTTCATGCCCTCGTCGATCACGAGCCGGCGGAGGCGGGTGGGATCGAGCTGCAGCGGCGGCGGCTCCGCCGGCCAGACCCCGCAGATCGCCTCGACGCAGCGCCGCAGCGCGTCCTGCGGGTCGCGGGCCCGCTCCACCTCCCGCCCGCAGAGCTGGCGGAGCCACAGCCAGTACAACTGGAAGTAGTACTGCAGGAGGCGGTGCTTGTTGGGGAAGTACTTGTAGACGCTGGCCTCGGTGCATCCGATGCCTGCGGCCAGCTTGCGGAAGGTGAAGGCCTCGAGGCCGATCGACCCCATCCGTTCGAGGCCGCCCGCGAGCACCGACCGCCCGAGGGGCGTCGACTCGGGGTCCCGCAGCGTCAAGGCGGCATCGGGACGGAGATGGACCGGCGACGGAGCGTCCACGTCCGGAATATAGCAACACTTCACAGGTTCGCAAGTGTTGCTTTACAGCGGGTCTGCTGCGGCCCGCCGCCGCCGCGTCCTCAGCGGACCGCCCCCCACGCCGCGAGCAGGCGGCCGAGGTCCGCTCCGTCGATCTCGCCGCTGCCGTCGAGATCCGCCGGGCCATGGCCCTTCCCCCACGCCGCGAGCATCGCCCCGAGGTCCCCGCCATCCACACTGCCGTCGCAGTCGAGGTCCGCGGCCTCGGGGCAGGGGGTCGCGAGGGCGTCGAGGTAGAACTGCCAGTTGGCCTCGCCAAGTCCTTGCATGGTCGCGATGGCCTGATGCCCGACGCCGGGGATCGCGGCAAGGGCGTGGGGGATCCCGAGCGTGACGAGGTGGTCCGCGAAGGCGAGGTTCGGCGTCAGCATGGCGTCGAGTTCGCCGCAGATCACCCGCAGGCGGGTGCCGGAAGCGATGTGCGCCTCGGCCCGCATGGCCGCGATCGTCCAAGGATGCTGCGCGAGGTAGTAGTCGGGATCGCTGCCCCAGACCAGTTCGAAGAGCGCCTTCCGCTGCTCGGGCGGCATGTCGGTGCCCTTGGGCGCCTCCATGAAGTCGAGCTGCATCGGTCCGGCGCCGACCATGGAGACGCCTGCGAAGAGATCGGGCCGGCGAAGGCCGAGGCGCCCGGCGCCATGGCCGCCCATGCTGAAGCCCTCGATGATCCGCCCCCGCCGCGACGCGATCGTGCGGAAGGTGGCGTCGACGTGGGGCAGCAGGTCGTCGATCACCACCGACTCCATGGGCACGCTGCCATTGAGCGAGTCGCACCACATGCTCGCCCCCATCCCGTTGGGGAAGACCACGAGCATCGGGGGGATCTGCCCATTCGCCATGGCATTGCGGAACCACTGGCTCATGCCGGGGATCCCGGCGATGGGGCTTCCGGAGCCGTGCAGCCAGTAGATCGTGGGGAAGCGGGCGGTCGGGTCCGCGTCGTACTGCGGCGGCAGGTAGACGTGGAAGCTGACCGTCGCATCGGCGGTCGGACTGAAGAAGGTGCGGTACTCGACCCCGGGTGCGGTCACGGGCGGGGTGGTCCATTGGGCCGCGGCGGGGACCGCGGCGAGCAGCATGGCGGCGGCAAGCGGGGTCGCGATCGCGATCGGATGGGGGATGGGCACGGCGATCTCCTCGAGTTCGAACGATATCGGTCCCGGACCGT
>CAZQUA010000095.1:0-2323 GCA_964596455.1 uncultured Isosphaeraceae bacterium | reverse complement strand
CCCTCGTCCGAGGAGCAGCCGACCCCTCGGAAGGCGATCACGCCGGCGGGTCGTCGTCGCTCCCGCCGAAGGCCGCCTTCTTGGATGCCACGATGGCGACGTAGGGGAGCGGCTCGCCGTGGATGGAGAGGCGATGGCGGTAGCGACGCATCGCCTGGATCTCCAGCGACCGCTCCGACTGCAGCGATCGCACCAGCGCCGCGAAGCCGCTGGCGTCGTCGCCCTCGGCGAGGAAGTCCTCCTTGATGTTGAACACGATCCAGCCGCCGGCGGGAATGAACGAGCAGGCCGCGAGAAACGCCTCGGTGGGAATGTCTCCGTAGCCGAGCGCCGCGACCACCGTCAGGCAGTTGGGCCGGAAGCGGGCGATGCGGCGGCTTGCGTTCTCGTCGAGGTCGGTCAGATCCGCCACGAGGTAGTCCTCGTAGATCCCGGGGCGATCCCGAAGGGCGGCGCGGCGGGCCTCCGGCAGGATGTCGATCCCGAGGGCGTGCTCGACGCCGATGCGGCGAAGCTCCTCGCCGACCATGCCGTTGCCGGCGCCGACGTCGAGCACGCGAAGGTCCGCAGGGTCCTGCGGGAAGTCGCTCAGCACGTCCTCGAGGAGACTGGCCACCCGCTGCGGCGAGGCGCACTTCAGGCGGCGGGCGAAGAGGGCCTCGTAGAGCCCCGGCACCTCGAAGACCTCGTGGTAGTCGTGGAATCGGATCCGCCGCCAACGGCCGTCGATCTCCGCCTCGCACCACTCCTCGTCCTGGTCGATCGCGGCATCGGGGGCCGCGGCCGCGGCCCGCGGTGGAAATCGGAGCCGGAACGAGGCGGGCGGGGGCGTGGGGGGCGAGGCGTCGGCGTCGAGATGGATCTCGACGGCACGGGGCGTGGCGGCGTCGGACGCCTTCGTCGGCGGCGGGAACGCCGACGGGGACGATGGGGTCGATCGGGTCGCGCGGGGCGAGTCGGGCATGGGGTCTCTCCGGATGGGAAGGGCCGAGGCAGCGGCGGAGGATCGATCGGCGCGGCATCGCCATCGCCGAGTTCCCGTTTGGAACGCGGACGCGAGGCGCCTGGACGCTGAAGAGCCACGGCACCGGACGCGACCGCGAAGGCCGCACCTCGGAAGGCGCTGCGGCGAGAGGTTGAGGGTTCACCCTAGCCCGCTCGCCGGCGAGGTCAACCCGCCGACGGCAAGGATCCGCCCCGAGGTTCGCCGATCATCGCGCGCGGTGAACGGTCGCAGGACGGCGAGGCCTTGCCGATCGACGAAGGTCCGCGGCTCGAGTCGATCGCCGGCGGCGACGCGGTCAGCTCCAGGCGTTGAGCAGCGCCGCGAGATCGGCGCCATCGACGAGTCCGCTGCCGTCGAGATCGGCGCTGCCGCCCTTCTGCCCCCACGAGGAGAGCAGGATGCCCAGATCGACGCCGTCCACGACGCCGTCGCCGTCGAGGTCGGCAGGGTTGCCGCCGCATTCGCCCGGTTCGGTGAAGGCGATCGCCTCGGAGATGCCCTCGTTGCCGGCCCAGTCCTCCGCGGAGACGAAGTAGCTCACCCGGCTGCACGGCGGGAACTCCGGCAGCACGCCCCGCCAGAGGCTGTTGCCGGCCCACGGCATGGCGGCGGCTTCGACCGGGCCGCCATCCACGCTCCAGCGGAGTTCGACCGCGCGGGCGAAGAAGCCGCGGTCGCTCGTGACGCCGTCGAGGATCAAGGCGCGGACCGCGCGAGGGCCGGGAGCCTCCCCCTTTCCAGGCGCCCACGCGTCGATGGCCACGATCCGCGGGGGGATCGTGTCCGCCGGCCCGGTGGTGTTCACGTAGATCCGATTCTGGAAGTTCCCGCTTTCGCCCTGGGCGGTGACGATGTCGAGGCGTCCGTCGCCGGTCAGATCCCCCACGACGACGTCGAGCGTCGAGTCGGACTGCGGAGAGATCAGCGAGGGATCCTCCTCGAAGACGCAGGGGCCGACGTTGCGGTAGACCCGCTCCCGGGAACCGCCCAGCACCCCGACGACGAGGTCGAGGTCGCCGTCGTTGTCGAGGTCGAAGAACTTGGTGTCGTTGTCGTCCACCGACGGATTCGGCGAGATCCGCGCGGAGATCCGCTGCCAGAAGCTTCCGTCCCCCGCGGCGTTCCGCAGGAGCATCTCGGTGTTGGCGGTGTCGGCGTTCGCGCCGATCAGGTCGAGATCGCCGTCGCCGTCGGCGTCGCCGAGTTCGGCGCCGCGGAGGCAGCCGAGCACGCCCGCGGCGCGGGCATCGGTCTCGTCGGTGAGGCGCCGCTGCCGTCGTTGATGTAGATGCGAGGCTTCAGGAGAGCGCCGAGCGA
>CAZQUA010000094.1:0-8577 GCA_964596455.1 uncultured Isosphaeraceae bacterium | reverse complement strand
AACCCGGCGAACAGCAGCAACCCGGCGAACAGCAGCAATCCGGAGACCAGCAGCAATCCGGAGACCAGCAGCAACCCGGAGACCAGCAGCAACCCGGCGAACAGCAGCATCCCGGTGAACAGCAGCAATCCGGCGAACAGCAGCAACCCGGCGAACAGCAGCAACAACCCGCGGGCGAGTCGCCACCTTCATCGGAGCGAGGCACCTCGCAGCAGGCGACACCACCGCAGGATTCCCCGGCTCCGCCGTCGTCGGAGCCCGACGCATCGGCCGAGGCGATCCCGCAGGGCGAACTCGAGTCGGCCGCGGGCACGCCGCCGGAGAACGGCGACGCCGCCGGCCCCGCGACGGCCACGGGCCGCCTGAGCCGCGAGCAGGCGGAGCGGCTGCTGCAGCTGATCCGCGATCGCGAGCAGCAGCGACGCGCCGCGATCGCAGCCCAGCGGCAGAAGCGGCGGGTGCCGGTGCCCAAGGACTGGTGAGCTCCCTCGATCACGCCTCGGAGGAATCGATCCCGTGAAGCCGTCCGCCGCCCATCTGCTCGCCGCCGCCGCCGCGATCGCCTTCGCTGCCGCCTCGATGGCCGCGGAGGTCACCTTCCGCTTCCTCGGCCGCGAGGCGTGGGTCGGCGGCGTGGTCACCGTCGAGATCGAGGTCAGCGGCGCCTCCACGATCGCCTCCCCGGTCCTGCCGGAGGCCGACGGCGCCTCGCTCCGCCTGCTGCCGGGGGAGCGAAGCAGCAGCTTCACCTCGATCGTCAACGGGCGGATGACCACCCGCCAGACCCGCACCTTCATGGTCGAGGTTCGTCCCCTTCGCGAGGGCCGGATCACGGTGCCGCCGATCGAGATCGAGGCCGATGGCGAGGTGTTCCGCAGCGAGGCCACCACGATCGTGGCCAACCGCTCCGAGACCGGCGATCTGCTGCAGGCGATCGTCGCCGCGGAGCCCTCGCGGGCGTACCTCGGCGAATCGATCGAGGCGACGCTGCGGATCGTGATCCGCCCCTACCGCGACGACTCGCTCGGACTGACCCTGAGCGAGGCGGACATGTGGTCGCTCGTCGACCTCGATGCGAGCGAGTTCGGGGTGTTCGCCGGCGAGCTCCGCGAGCTCGCATCGCAGCGGCGGCGGCCGTGGGGACGGGAGATCGAGGTCGAGGGCCGCACCTACTTCCAGTACGACCTCACCACCAGGATCCAGCCGATGCGGGCAGGGCCGCCGGACCTCAGCGACCTGCGGATCGCGATGCGGTACCCCACGAGCCTCCGCGCGGGCCGCGACTTCTTCGGTCGCGTGGAGTACTCCCTCGGCGGCACGCGGCCGATCTCGGTGGTGCCGGAGATCGACCCCATCGAGATCCTTCCGCTGCCCGAGGAGGGCCGCCCCGACTCCTTCAACGGGGCCGTGGGCGACTTCGAGATCGAGGCGAGCGCCGATCCCACAAGCGTCTCCGTGGGCGATCCGATCACGCTGTCGATCCGCATCACCGACCGCTCCCGCGAACCCCAGCAGCTCGACCTGCTGCAGGCGCCGCCGATCGCCTCGCAGGAGGATCTCTCCCAACGCTTCCGAATTCCGCCCGATCCCCTCGCCGGCTCGGTGGCCGGCCGCACCAAGACCTTCACGGCCACGCTTCGACCCCGCGATGCGTCGGTGACCGAGGTCCCGCCGATCGCCTTCTCCTGGTTCGATCCGATCGAGGAACGCTACCGCACCGCCTGGACCGCCCCGATTCCCCTGACAGTCGAGGCGACCGAGCGACTGGACCTCTCGGCGGTGCTCGGCGCCGGAGCCCCCACGGCCCCCGCACCCGCCTCGGTGCTCGAGGGCGGCCTTCATCCCAACGCGCCGATCGGCCCTTCGCTGCTTCGCGACGAGGCCTTCCATCCGGACGGGCGCTGGCTGGCGGTCCTCGCGCTGCCGCCCCTTGTCGCCACCGCCCTGCTGCTCCTGCTGCGTCGGCAGCGATTCCTCGCCGCGCATCCCGCGCTGGCCCGGGCCGCGCGGGCCCGCCGCACGGCGCTGCGACGCCTCTCGAGCGGCGATGCCGATGCGATCGCCACGGCGCTCTGCGGCTACGTCGCGGACTGCTCGCTTGCGGCGGACCGATCGCTCACGAGCCGCGAGGCCCTCGCCGAACTCGAGCGATGCGGGGTCCCGGATGCGGTCCGCGACCGCTTCGGCGAGATCGTGCGGGCGTGCGAACGGTCCCGCTTCGGCGGTGCCGCCGTCGATGCCCGCACCCTCGTCAACGACGCCGCCCGATGCATCGCCGATCTTCATCGCCTTCGTTGGTCCGGAGCCCCGAAGGCGACACCGGCCCGCCTGCCTGCAACCGCCGCGGGGGCGGTGCTGCTGCTCGCGATCGCCGCCGCCGGGCGGCCCGCCGCGGCCGCGGGCGAGATCGATCCGGCCGACGCCGAGCGTCGCCTCGCCCGTGCGGCCAGCCTCCATGCCGAAGGCGTCCGCCTTGAGGAGACCCGGCCGGAGGAGGCGAAGGAGTCCTTCCGTGCCGCCGCTGCGGAGCTGCAGCAGATCGCCGACCGCGGCATCGCCAACGCCTCCCTCGAGTTCAACCTCGGCAACGCCCTGCTCCGCGCCGGCGAGACCGGTCCGGCGATCCTCGCCTACCTGCGGGCGAGGTCGCTCGATCCCACCGATGAACGGATCGCCGCGAACCTCGCGGTGGCTCGCACCCGCGTGGGCGATCGTCCGAGCCGCGTGGAGGGCGATTCGCTCGCCGATCGCCTCGCCTCCTGGCGGCACCTCCTGCCTCTCGAGACCCGGGCGATCGCGGCCGCCGCCGCGTGGATCCTGCTTTGGGCGATCGTGGCGGCCCGGGCGCTTCGGCCTGCCGATGCCCCGCTTCGCTGGCGCTACGCGATCGCCGCGGCGGCGACGGTGGCCGCGGTCGCCGCCGCCACCGTCGGGATCGATCTGCTCGAGCGAGCCGGCGACGACCGCGGCGTGGTGCTTCGGGACGGCGTGGCGGTCCGCGAGGGCAGCGGCGACGCCTTTGCCGCCGCCTTCGAGACCCCGCTCGCGGCGGGGACGGAGTTCCAGTCCCTCGAGACCCGCCCGGCCTGGATCCGGATCCGGCTCTCCGATGGCCGCAGCGGTTGGATTCCCGCCGACGCCGCCGGGCTCGTCGCGCGGTGAGGCCCCGCGGCTAGGCCCCGCCGCCCTCGCCGGCTGACCGCATCGAAGCGCCGAGCACCCGCCTCACCGCCTCGAGCAGCTCCTCGCGGCCGAACGGCTTGTGCAGCAGGATCTCGCGTTCCCGGTCGAGTCCTTCCCGCTCGAGGGTGTCGGCGGCGAAACCGGAGATGAAGATCACCCCGATCGAGGGGATCTTCGCCGCGACCTCCCGCCGCAGGGCCGGACCGGACATGCCCGGCATGACCACGTCGGTGATCAGCAGGTCGATGCTCCCCGCCGCGACCTCCGCCATCGCAAGCACCGCCGCGGGGGAATCGGCGGACCGCACCGGATAGCCCTCCGCCTCGAGGGTCGCGACGAGCCACTCGCGGATCGGGCCGTTGTCGTCGACCACGAGGATCCGCTCGCCCCGCCGGGCCTTCGATGCGGGCTCCACGGTCGTCCCGCCCGCCGGCTCGCCATCCGCGGCCGGAAGGTAGATCCGGAACTCCGTGCCCTGCCCGACCTCGCTGCTCACGGCGATGCGGCCGCCCGCGTTGGCGACGATGCCGTAGACCGTCGAGAGGCCGAGTCCGGTGCCGCGGTCGGCGGACTTGGTCGAGAAGAACGGCTCGAAGATCCGCTCCCGCACCTCCGGAGGGATGCCCTGCCCGGAGTCGGCGACCTGCAGCAGCGTCCACCGTCCCTCGGGCACCCGATCCCCCAACGCCGGATCGTGATCGGCATCGATCGTGCGGATCGCGAATCGGAGGCGGCCGCCCGAGGGCATCGCATCGCGGGCGTTCACGGCAAGGTTCAACGCCACCTGCTCGAACTGCGTGGGGTCGAGGCTGATCGGCGACACCTCGCCCGCGGCGTCGATCTCGATGGCGACATGGCCGCCCACGGCCTGCTGCAGCAGATCGCGGTCGCCGCGGATCTTCTCGAGCGGGCAGAAGCGGCGGGCGTGGCCCTCCCGCTGCCGGCTGAAGGCGAGCAGACGCTTGGTGAGGCCCTTCGCCTGGGTGGCGGCCTGTTCGATCAGTCGAAGCTGGGCCTCGAGGGACTCGCCGCCGAGGCCCTTGCGGAGGCCGCGGCGGAGCATGTCCGTGCCCGTCCCGATGATCATGAGGACGTTGTTGAAGTCGTGGGCGACCCCGCCGGCCATGCGGCCGAGCGCCTCCATCTTCTGGGCCTGGCGGTAGTGGCTCTCGCGATGCTGGAGGTGGATCGTGGACCCGAGCACCAGCGCCGCGATCCGAAGGGCATCCACCTCCACGCGGTGCCACTGCTGCTTGGCTGCGCAGGCGTCGAAGCCGATGAAGCCCCACCAATGCGAGCCCGCGAAGATCGGCTGGACGAGGATCGACTCGATCCCCTGCATCGCCAGCAGCGTCCGCTCCTCCGCCGGGAACTCCTCGACGTCGCCCACCACCGGCCAGCCGGCCTCGAGCAGCTCCTCCCAACGGCGAAAGCCCGCATCGTGCAGATCCACCGCCTGCAGGGCCTGGTTGTAGATCTGCGGCTCCACGCCGGCCGCCACCCACTCGTAGCGTTGCCCGACGAGGGTCTCGGCCTCGGTCCGCCGGAAGATCTCGAAGATGTACACGCGACTCACCCCGGTGGCTTCCCCGAGGAGACGCAGGGCGGCACCGACGGACTCGGGCCAAGGCACCGGCGAGAGCAGCCGCTCCGACGCCTGCGAGACCGCGTGGAGGATGGCATCCCGCCGGGCCAGCAGACGCTGCGACGCGGCGTCGTCCGCGCCTTCGCCGCCGGTGCCGGGCGGCGACGAGTCGCCTGCCTTCGGAAGCGGATCCATCGCCGCATCGTACGGCGGGTCCGCACGGGGCGGAGCTGCGGCCGGGGCCGCGGCGGCTCAGCCCCAGTCGGAGAGCAACGCCCCAAGATCGCCCCCATCGACGATCCCGTTGCCGTCGATGTCGGCGACGCAGGCGCCCTTGGGCGGGCAGGCGCCCCAGTTCTGCAGCAGGATGCCGAGATCCTGGCCGTTCACGCTGCCGTCGCCGTTGAGGTCGCCCGGTCGCGCCGCGGTGCCGAGGGTGCCGTCAGGCAGCAGGTTCTGGGCATACACGTCGGCCCCGCCGGTGGCGCCGTTCTGCCAGGCTGCCAGGATCGTGCCCGACGGGATCGCCACCGTCGCGAGGCGGGACTTGCCGCCCGGCCGCGAAGACACCGTCGCCGGATCGCCCGGCCAGATGGGATCGCCCGCAGCATCGCGGGCCGAGGCCAGGATCTGCTCGATGCCGGCCTGATGCCAGAGGACGGTGGCGTGGCCGGCCACGAACTCCGTGCTCACCCAGTTGATGTCCTGGCTTGAGAGCGGCACCAGCATGCGGCCCTCGTTGCCCCAGGCCCGTCCGGCGTCGTCGAACCGCTGTCCGTAGAGGCCGATCTGGCCCTGGCTCGAGTTGGTCTCCCGCCAGAAGCAGTAGAGATCGCCGGTCGCGGGATCGATCGCTGCGGATGGTGCGGTCCGAAGGCGGGCGGTGCTGGTCGAGACCGCCAGGCCGTTGGCGGGGAAGAGCGTGCTCCCGTCGGCGAAGATCCGCTGCACGAAGCACTGCAGGCTCGGCGAGCTGCTGTACCAACTCAGCACCGCGCCCCCGCCGCCGTCGGGCTTGAAGGTCGGGAAGTTCCCGAACTGCAGCGAACCGCCGTTGAAGACGGTGAGGCCGCCGCCCCACAGCGGCGTGCCGTCGGCGTCCAGCTTCTGGGCGTAGAGATGCCGCGGCGTGGTGAAGCCGCCCTGCCGGACCATGGTCACCACGACCTGCCCCTGCTCGCCGGGGGCGTCGGAGGCCTGCAGGTCGCTGATGAAGACGCTGAGGTTCCCCGGCCCAAGCAGCGACCGCGACCAGAGCACCTTGCCCTGAGGCGTCAGCTTGCGGACCTCCACGCGGTTCTGCTGGAACCAGGCCGCCACGATGTTGCCGTCGGAGGTGCCGACGATCTTCTCGTTGGCGAGGAACTCGGAGGTGCTGGTGAGGACGAGGCCGGAGCCCCATGCCGGCACGCCCTCGGGGGACACCCGGTTGACGGCGATCTGGATGCCCCCGTTGCGGTCGTCGCGGAAGGCCACGAGGCCGAAGCCCGCCGCATCGATGCCGAGGCCGTAGTCCTGGGTCGAACTGAAGGAGAGGTCCGCCAGCAGCAGCCCGTTATCGCCCCATTGCGGCACCCCCGCGGCATCGAGTCGCTGCAGGCGAGGGTCGTAGCCGCCGGTCTCGTTGTCGAACCAGCTGATGTAGGCACCTCCCGAAGAGTCCGCGACGATCTTCGGCTGCACCTGTTCGCCAGGACGGGTGGACACCGGGAGGTTCGTCCCCGGATCCGATGGCCATTGGGCGTGGGATGCGGACGCCACGAGGATCGCGGCGAGCGGGGCGGCGATGCGGTGCATGCAGAAGATCCGGTGCGGGGAAGTCGAGCGGACGCCCGACCGGCTCCCGCTCGGATCGAACATACCCCCCGATCGGGGACGGATCCACGCATTCCCCACGGGTTTCCCGCTCTTGCGACGGTTCGTGCCGGGCCGCCTGCGGTCAAGGCGATCCCTCGCCGAGGGTCCCCTCAAGTGGGCCGGTCGGGAACGCCGAAGCCGCCTCTTCGGTGCAGCGGGAACGCTCCCCGGAGACGCACGGCAGGCCCATGGGACTCGAAGCGATCGTCACAGTGCTCGCGATGGTGGCGGTGCTCGCCACCCTCGCCCTTACCCGCATCACCCCCGATGCGGTGCTGCTTGGGGCGGTGGCGTTCCTGGCCATCGTGCCGCTGCCCGCCGATGGCGGATGGCAGCTTGGGGTGCTCTCCGCCGAAGAGGCCCTGCGGGGCTTCGGCAATCCGGGCCTTCTCACGGTGGCGGCGCTGTTCGTGGTGGTGGTGGGCCTCCGCGAAACCGGCGCCATCGACCTCATCGGCGGATCGCTGCTCGGCCGTCCCCGCTCCGCCCGCGGGGCGATCGCCCGCCTGTACCTGCCGGTGTGCGGCCTGAGCACCTTCCTGAACAACACCCCGGTGGTTGCGATCCTCATTCCCGCGGTGCGGGATCTCGCCCGGCGGATCGGTGCTGCCCCCTCCAAGCTGCTGATTCCGCTCAGCTACGCCTCGATCCTCGGCGGAACCTGCAGCCTGATCGGCACGAGCACCAACCTGATGGTCGCGGGCATGGTGGAGTCCCAGACCGATCTGCCGCCGATCGGCCTCTTCGACATCGCCGCGGTGGGCATTCCCTGCGCCCTGCTCGGCTTCGCCTACCTCGTGCTCATCGGGCCTCGCCTGCTGCCCGACCGCGGCGACCCCGCGTCGGCGCTCGCCGATCCCCGGGACTTCACCGCCGAGATGATGGTCCCGCCGGCCAGTCCGCTCGATGGCCTCACCATCGAGGAGGCGTCCCTCCGGCAGCTGCCGCAGGTCTTCGTCGCGGAGATCGAGCGGAACGGCGAACGCCTCGCCGCGGTCGATCCGCAGACCCGCCTTCGGATCGGCGACCGGGTGGTCTTCGTGGGCGCCGTCGCGGCGATCCGCGACCTGCAGCAGTTCCGAGGACTCGTTCCCGCCACGGATCAGGTCGAGAAGGTCTCGGTGCCCCGCTTCCGGCGACGCCTCTTCGAGGCGGTCGTCTCCCCCTCGAGTCCGCTGCTCGGCCGCACCCTGAAGGACGCCCGCTTCCGGCACACCTACGACGCGGTGGTCCTTGCGATCGCCCGCGCCGGCCAGCGCCTCGCCGGCAAGCTCGGCGAGATCGAGCTGCGGGTCGGCGACACCCTGCTCGTGGAGAGCCACCGCGAGTTCGACCGCCGCCATCGGGGCGAGTTCCTGCTGATCCGCCCCCTCGAGGACTCCGTGCCCCGCCGCCACCACCGGGCGTGGCTCTCGATCGCCCTGACCCTCGGGATGATCCTCGCCGCGGCGACCGGCGTCGCCTCGATGCTGCAGGCGGCCCTCGCCGCCGGGGCCGCGATGGTCCTGCTCCGCTGCTGCAGCGTCTCCAACGCCCGCGACGGCATCAACTGGCCGCTGCTGCTCTGCATCGGGGCGGCGATCGGCCTCGGCAGGGCCCTCGAGAGCTCCGGTGCCGCCGGCTCCATCGCCGCCGGCCTCGTCGCCCTCGCGGGCGGGCACCCCTGGCTGGTGCTGGCGGCGATCTACCTGCTCACCACGCTGCTCACCGAGGTGGTCACCAACAACGCCGCCGCCGCGGTCGCCTTCCCCTTCGCGCTCGCGGCGTCGGCGACGCTCGGCGTCGACTTCATGCCCTTCGTGATCACGATCATGATGGCCGCCTCGGCGAGCTTCAGTTCGCCGATCGGCTATCAGACCAACCTGATGGTGCTCGGCCCCGGCGGCTACCGCTTCGGCGACTACTTTCGGGTGGGAATCCCCCTGAATCTGCTCGTGGGCACGGTCACGGTG
>CAZQUA010000093.1:0-8630 GCA_964596455.1 uncultured Isosphaeraceae bacterium | reverse complement strand
TGTGGACGTCGCCGTCGGCCCAGTACTTCGTGCACATGTAGTAGAGGTGGTCGCTGGTGGTGAGCTTCCGCCAGTCCTCGAGGATCCACTCGTCGCCGTCGGCGTGGCGGGCCTTCACCGGGCCCTCGAGGGCGTAGAGCTCCTTGGCGGCATGCTCCTGCATGGCGTTGCCGAGCCACGCGGTGAGGTCCCGCTCGGTGTCCGCCCACGAGGTGAACCGCGGCGCGTCGTAGACGCCGACCGGCTCGTAGCGGGCCGCCACCTCGCGGGGCGTCTGGAAGTCGTTGTGCCCGGGGTTCACGTCGTAGACCTTGCCCGGCAGGGCGTCGAGGAACTCGAAGATCCCCGTGTCCGCCCACTGGTGCTCGCCGAAGGTCTCGTAGTCCATGAACAGGTTGCAGATGAACCCGTCGCCGTTGATCTGGTTGACCCAGTGGGCGAACCGCTCGGCGCTCAGCGGCCACTCCTTCCAGTTGCGGTCGGAGAAGCGGAAGGCGATGTCGTCGGAGAGGCGGTAGTTCTTGAGCAGCAGCCGCACCGCCTCGGTGCCCGGCGGGTTGTACAGGTAGTTGGGCGAGCGGAAGCCGAGCAGCGAGTCCACGCCCTCGCAGAGGATCGACCGGTAGCGGCCCTGCGCGGCGATGTGGGCGGCGAGCTCGTTGGAGTAGATCAGCTCGGTGTTGCGGAAGGTCGTCGCCTCGGTGCCGAAGAGCTCCTGCAGGCGGCGATGGTGGTTGGCGACCTGCGCGTCGAACTCGTCGCGGGAGTAGAGGAAGCTCAGGCTGTGGTGGCTCGTCTCCGCGACGAACTCGACCGCACCGGTCGCAGCGAGCTCGCGGAAGAGCGTGATCAGGTCCGGCGCCCAGAGCTCGAACTGCTCCAGCGCCGTCGAGGTGATCGCGTAGGAGACGCGGAACCGCCGGTCGTGGCGGCGGACGAGGTCGAGGATCTTGAGCGTGGCGGGGCGGTAGCACTTGTCGGCCACCTTCCGAAGGATCCGCTCGTTCGCCTCGTTGTCGAAGTAGAAGGGGTCGCGGTCGAAGACCGAATAGCGGCGGATGCGGAAGGGCTGGTGGACCTGGAAGTAGAAGCAGACCGACGCCATGGGGACGATCATACGGACGCGGGGTCATCCCTGCGCCGACGCCCGCGGGCGGCCGGTGCGGGACCTGCCGATGCGGCCGTCACGGGGCCTTCGCGCGGCGGGCCGCCCGCCACAGCCACCACGATGCGCCGAGGCCCGCCGGCAGCAGCACCAGCACCTCCACGGCCCGCCCGAGCAGCTCCGCCGCAAGGGCGTTCTCCCACGCCACGCCCGCCAGCAGCGGCGCCAGCAGCGCCACCGCCCATTCGCGCACGCCGATCGCCGAACCGATCACCGGCACCGCGCCGGTCGCCATCGCCACGCAGGCGAGCGCGATCGCCCCATCGGCGTCGATCCCGAGGCCGATCGCCTCGAAGGCCGCCGCGATCCGGATCGACCACGCCCCGAGGTCGAGCAGCCGCCACCAGAGCAGCTCCGCGTAGACCCCGACCGAGCGGAGTCGGCAGAGGGCCAGCAGCAGGACCGCCGTCGCGGCAAGGCCCGCCGCCGCCGGCACCGCGATCTGCCGCGACAGCAGCACCGCCGCGATGCCCGTCGCCACCGCGGCCATCGAGAGCAGCACCGTGGCCACGCTTGCCCGCAGCAGGGTCGGGATGGCCACGCCCTGATGGCGCCGCTGCCAGGCGATGCGGCCCGCAAGGCCCGGCTTCAGCGGCAGCAGGTTGAAGAGCGACGAGGCCGCCACCAGCGCGGCGAGCTCCCCCAGCGGCAGCGTCGGATGCATCCGCAGCAGGCGCTTCAGGATCACCCCGCCGATCAGGATCGAGGCGAGCACCGACAGCGGCAGCGCCGCCACCGCCCACGGCGGGGGATTCCGCAGCGAGGCGTCCGCCGCCGCGAGGGCATCGCGATGCCGCCAGACCGCCAAGGCCGCCAGCGCCAGCAGGACCGCGCCGATCGCGAAGGCCACGACCCGCGGCGCCCCTTTGGCGGAGGCCCGCCGGAACGCCTCGACGGGGGCGAGACTCATCTGGCGGCGCCCGCGGCGGGATCGGCGGCCTCCGCCGCGGCGGCCATTCGCTCGCGGAGCAGCGCGGCCACGCCCTCGACGCGTCGATCGCCGCTGCGGGCGGCGGCGGCCAGTCGCGGATCGTCCGGGCCGCGGATCTGCCCGAGCAGGATCCCGAGCGCGACTTCCGGCGCCGGATCCGCGATCGCGAAGTCGACGAGCGACGCGAGCGACTCCGACTCGCTCATCGGAATCGACGCGAGCAGGAAGCCGCGGCTCGCCGGGTCGAACTCCCGCCATCGCCCGCGGATCAGCGGCCACACGCCCCGCACCTGATCGAAGCCCGGCGGCAATGACTCGCCGCGGGTCTCCGCCGCCGAAGCCACCGCCGCGAGCAGCACGAGGTCGGCGAGCTCCTCCGCCGTCGCCGGCCCCGTGGCGGCTCGAAGCTTGGCGAGGGTCTCGGCGATCCACGGCCCTCCGACCCGCACGCCCTCGACGCGGATCTGCGAACTCTCGGCCTTGTCCCCAAGCGGCCCCGGCTGCAGGGCTCCGCCGGGCACGGGCCGCATGTTGAGGATCGCCCGGACCTGCACGGTGGACCCGGCGAGCATGGTGCGATCGAGCACGCTGCCGAAAGGGCTCTCCGAGAGGTCCACCGGCACCACCAGCCGCTCCCGGGGCTCGAGGCGGAGGCGACGCGCCACCGAGACCACCAGCGGCGGCGACGCCACCGGCCGATCGAGCTGTGCGACCGTCGCGGTCGCGAGCAGGCCGAGGTTCGGCTCGATCGGCCCCGAGGGCGAGATCGCCAGCGGCAGGTCGGTGTTGTTGAAGATCTCCACCTCGACCACCAGCGGCTCGAACGCCCCCAGCCGATCCTGCCGCGGCCGCAGCGACAGCGACACCGGCTTCCGCCGCTGCAGCAGCACCCGGTCGTAGGTCTCCGGCATCGATGCGACGAGTCGCTCGATCGACTCGGCAGACGCCCCCGGCGGCACCTCCCGCCCGAGCAGCCGCGCCAGCTGGGCTCGCGACCACAGGCCGATCGGCGAGGAGGGGGCGTTGCGGAAGAGTTCGAGATGGATCCGGGCCGCGTCGCTTCGGCGGCCAAGCTGCTCGCAGGCCACCGCCGTCCCGAGCCTCGAGGCGGGGTCCTCGCCGAGGGCCTCGAAGATCGCGATGGCCGCCTCGGCCTCGCCCCGCCGAAGCGAACGCCAGCCGTCGACCCGCTGCCGAAGCGCCTCGGGCACCTCCGCATCCGCCGGCAGTTCTGCCAGCAGCGGCTCGATCGCCGCGGGGTCGCCGCCAAGCCACAGATGCAGCACCGCGGCTTCGAGCATCGCCGAGAGGCCCGCGGCCCCGGACGCCCCGCCCTCGGCGGCGTCGGCGGCGCGGCGGACCGCGAGGATCGCGGCGTCGCGAGCCTCGCCGGCCGAAGGGGACTCCGTCGCGGACAGGAGGACCGCCGCCAGCGACGCGGCGCGGGGCGAGGCCGCCACGGACAGCCTCGCGATCTCCTGGGAATCGGCCTCGGGATCCTCGCGGCGAAGCCGCTCCCGCGTGGCGATCTCCACCTCGCGGCGGCGGCGGTCGAGCACGAGCAATGCCTCCTCGCCGCGGCCCTCGCCCCAGAGCGACAGGGCGAGGTCGTTGACGATCCCGTCGAGCTCCGGATCCTGCGGCGAGGCGGTCGCGGCGAGCAGTTCGAGCAGGCGGCGACTGCTCGCGAAGGCGCCCTCCCCGAGAGCGAGGCTCGCGAGCATCCGCAGCGGCAGCGGGTTGCTCGGATTGGCGAGGGCGGCGGCCATGAGCAGTTCCGCCTCGGCGGCAGGGTCGCCGCTGCGGTGGCGGAAGAACCCCGCCGCCATCTCCGTGGCCGCCGGGAACGCCGGATCCAGCGCCACCGCGAGCGCGAGGGCTTCGCCGCTCGCCTCGGCCTGGCCGGACCGGTAGAGAAGCAGGGAGAGATCGAAGGCGAGGCGGGCCGCGACCGCGGTGCCGACGGCGGGACGATTCGCCTCCGACAGCAGGGTTCGGTAGGCGGCGATCCTCGCCTCGGCGGTCGGCATCTCGTCGATGCGGGCCGTCAGCAGCTGCAGGCGGGCGGTGTCGTCGTCGGGATCGAGGCGGCAGACGGCCGTGAGGGCCTGCCGCAGCCGGGCGGCCGCCTCGCCGTCGATCCCCTCGGTCGCCGCGGCCACCTGCGCCAGGTTCCGCCAGGCGTCGACGGACTCCGGCGCCAACTCGACCGCCCACTCGGCGAGACGCAGGGCGACCTCATAGTCGCGGGGCGAGGGCTCGGGCTGGCGAAGCAGCTCGCCCCCGTTCCGAATCAGCAGTCTCGCCAGGAGCGCCCCCCCTGCGGAGCGATCGCCGTCGCCCGACGGCAACGCCCCGAGCGAAGGCATGGCGAGCGAGGCCGCAGAGGCGGTCGCCACCGCCAGCACCGCCGCCGCTGAAGGGGCCCACAACGCTCGGGCACGGGTCATGGGCCACCTCCGGGTCGCTCCGTCCGACTGCCTCCGCCGACCGACGGCGGGGCGGCGAACCGCAGGGATCATTGTCGGGGATGCGACGCCGCTGCGGCGAGCCGATCGCCGTGAATCCGCGATGATTGACACTCCCGGAGACCCCTACTACCGTCCGCCTCTCTCCGAGCCTCCGGGCAGCACGCCCGCCTCGAGGCGGCGTCTCCGCGAGGCCCCGTGAACGACACGGCGGCAGGCCGCAGCGACGCGTGCTCGGGGTTCGGCGAGGAAGCCATGCCCATGCCTGCATCCAGCATGCCCGCATCGAGACTGCTCCGATCCGTCTCCGCCGCGCCTCGCGGGCGTGCCGGCCTCGGCGTCAGCCTGCTCGCGGCGGCGCTTCTGGCCTCGTTCAGTGCCTCCGATGCGGCCGCACAGGCCCCGCCGACGCTCCCGAACGCCGCCGTGGCGGCCACCGCCCCCCTCTCCGGACGGGACCGCGAGGCGGTCACGGCCTATGTCCGCCACTGGGGCGGCGTCCTCGCGAGCGGTGATGCCGACGAGGTCGCCCGCAGCCGCGGCGAACTGGTCAGTCCCGCCCGCTCGCCCTCGGCGACGCCGATCTTCCTGCGGAGCTACTCCGAGATCGTCATCGCCGAGGTCACGCCGGTCATCGAGGGCGAGGACACCTTCCGCGCCATCAACGGACTGCAGGTGCTGCGGTTCCTTCGCACCCCCGAGTCCGTCGAGGCGATCCTCGCCCGCTGCGACTCCCGCCGGGAGACGCTCCGCGGGAAGCGGCAGGTGGCGGCGAGCATGCTGCGGCAGGCGATCGGATCCGCTGGCCTGAATCCGGCGCAGCTCGACGGCCTCAGCCGGCAGATCGGCGCGGTCGCGGCGGCGGAGCCGGACTGGATGATCCTGCTGCAGCTGCTGCGGACCCTCGAGTCGATCTCGGTGCAGCCGGGCCTGCCGGCGGCGTCGGTCGAACTCGCCCGCACGAATCTGATCGGGGCGTTGCAGGCGACGGTGTCCCGCCTTGGGGGTGCTGGGGGCGACCCGAGCCTGATCGAGGCGCTGCACCGCACCCTGCTGTCGATGCGGGACCGGTACATCCGGCTCTCCGGATCGCAGCGAACCGAGTTCGCCCGGCAGATGAGCCCCGTGCTCGAGGCGATCCGGACCGCCGCCGCCGCCAACGCCGCGTCGGCTCCGGCGGACCTGCGTCCGGTCTTCGGCGAGACCGAGCAGATCGCCGGGCAGCTGCTCCAACTGATGAAGTCCTGATCTCGCGGCGAAGGCCCCGCTCCCCGCCCGTAGACTTCATCCGTGCGCATCGCCGCCGGACTGCTGCTGCTGCTGGGGGGACTGCTCGTGGCGATCCTCGCCGCCGAGGACCGCCGGCCGCGGGCGGACATCGTCTTCGCGCAGAGCGCCGACGCCTTCACGCTCGATCCGCAGCGGATGACCTACCAGCAGGATCTCCGCCTCGCCCGGGCGCTGTACGAGGGCCTCGTGCGGACCGATCCGGACACCGCCGAGCCGCGGCCCGCCGCCGCGTCGGCATGGACGGTCTCGCCGGACGGCCTCGACTGGACCTTCGAGATCGATCCGGCGGCGCGATGGAGCGACGGCTCGCCGGTCTCGAGCCGGGACTTCCGCGAGGGCCTGCTGCGGGCCCTCCTGCCCGACACCGCGGCGGACTACTCCGGCCTGCTCATGCCCATCCGCGGCGCCGAGGCGTTCTTCGCCTGGCGGAGCGAGGCCCTCGCCGCCTTCGACCCCGCCGCCGAGGACGCCGAGTCGCTCTGGCGACGCTCGATGGAACGGTTCGACGAGACCGTGGGGATCGCCTGCCCGGACGAGCGGACCCTCCGCATCGAGCTGGAGCGGCCGGTGCCCTACTTCCTCGGCATCCTCGCCTTCCCGCTGTGCAGCCCCATCCACCGCCCGACCCTCGCGGCGCACACCCGCCTCGACCCGGCGACCGGCCGCCTCCGCACCGACGCGGCGTGGACCAAGGCCGGCACGCTCGTCTCCAACGGGCCCTACCTGCTGGCGAGGCGACGCTACCAGCGGGACATCCGCCTCGAGCGGAACCCGCACTTCCGCGATCCTTCGCGGCCTCGCAGCGAGTCGATCGAGGCGGTCGTGATCGCCGATCCCGCCACCGCGATGCTCGCGTTCCATGCCGGCGAGATCGACTGGCTCACCGACGTCGGGGCCGCCTACCGCGCCGACCTGCTCGCGGAGCAGCGGGCGTTCCTCGACCGCCACCGCCCGGCGTTCGAGGCCGCGATCGCCGCCGGCCTCGATCCGGACGCGGCCCTCGCCGCGCTGCCGTCCCCGCAGGCGGGCGAGCGCCGCGACGTCCATCCGCTGGCGACCTTCGGGACCGACTTCTTCCACTTCAACTGCCGGGAGACGCTCGCCGACGGGCGACCCAACCCCTTCGCCGATCCGCGGGTCCGCCGGGCCTTCGCCCTCGCCACCGACCGGCGAGCCCTCGTCGAGCGGGTCACCCGCCTGCGGGAGCCGGAGGCGGCCTCGCTCGTGCCCGCGGGAGCGATCCCCGGCTACGAGCCGCCCGCCGGCCTTCCCTTCGATCCCGATGCGGCGCGGCGGGAGCTCGCCGCCGCGGGCTGGATCGACCGCGACGGCGACGGACTCGTCGAGGACGAGTCGGGGCGGCTCTTCCCGGTGATCGACCTGCTCTTCACCACCGGGCCGAGCCGCTACCGCGACCTCTCCCTCGCCCTGCGTTCGATGTGGCAGGCCGCCCTCGGCGTCGAGATCGAGGCGAGGGGGCAGGAGCCGCGGTTCTACAAGGACGACCTGCGGCGGGGACGCTTCATGATCGCCCGCGGCGGCTGGTACGGCGACTACCTCGATCCGATGACCTTCCTCGACCTCTGCCGCACCGGCGACGGCAACAACGTCCGCGGCTACTCCAACCCCGCCTTCGATCGCCTGCTCGAGCAGGCCGACCGCACCGCCGACCCCGCCGCCCGCATGGCGATCCTGCACGCGGCCGAGCGGATCCTCGTCGAGGAGGACCTGCCGCTGCTGCCGCTCTGCCGCTACCTCGCGGTCTACGCCTACGACCCCGTCTCGCTCCGCGGCCTCGTGCGGCACCCGATGCTCGACCAGCGGCTCGATCGCCTTCGCCTCGTCGGCGAGGGCGACGGCGGGGACGCCTCGCGATGATCCGCCTCGTCGCGAGCCGCCTGCTGCAGTGGCCCCTGATCGTGCTCGCGATCTTCGCGGCGACCTTCTCGCTCGCATGGCTCGTGCCGGGCAGTCCCCTCGAGCAGGCCGAGGGGCGGCGGCCGCCGGCGGCGATCGAGGAGGCGATGCGGAAGCAGTACCGCCTCGACGATCCGCTCGCCTTCGCGAGCGACTACCTCGCCGCCGCGAGCGGCCTCGACTGGCTTCGCGGCCGCAGCGAGCGGGTCTTCGACCTCGGACCGAGCATGCGGCACCCCGATTGGACGGTGAACGAGATCCTCGCGGCGGGCCTGCCGGTCTCGCTCACCCTCGGCCTCGCGGCGATCCTGCTCGGCCTCGCGATCGGGACCGCGACCGGGCTTGCCGGGGGCCTGCGCCCCGACTCGGGCGTCGACGCCTCGACGCAGCTGCTCGCGCTGCTGGGCATCAGCGTGCCGCCATTCGTGGTCGGCTCGGCGTTGCTGCTGTGGCTGGGGGTGCACTGGCGACTGGCGCCGATCGGCGGATGGGGCGGCGTCTCCCACGTGCTGCTGCCGGCGTTGACCCTCTCCCTGCCGCTTGCGGCCTACGTCGCCCGCCTGCTCCGCTACGGCCTGATCGAGCAGATGGCCACCGACCATCTGCGGACCGCCCGCGCCAAGGGCCTCTCGCGGGCCCGCGCCGCGTGGAGGCATGCCCTCAAGAACGCCTTCCTCCCGGTGCTCTCCTACCTGGGTCCAGCCTCCGCGGCGGTGCTGACCGGATCCTTCGTCGTCGAGAAGGTCTTCGCGGTGCCGGGGATCGGCAAGCACTTCGTCGAGGCGGTGCTCGCCAAGGACCTGACCCTCATCATGGGGATCGTGCTCGTCTACTCGACGCTGCTGGTCGGCCTCAACCT
>CAZQUA010000092.1:4817-8738 GCA_964596455.1 uncultured Isosphaeraceae bacterium | reverse complement strand
TATGAGGGGTCCCGGTAGCCGCCGGCAACGCTTGGTCGCTGGGGGCGGCGGTATGCTCGCCGCTTCCCTCGTGGTTGCGGATCATCCCCATGTGCGGCATCGCCGGCATTCTCGATCGCGGACTCGGTCTCGGCGCCGCCGAGCTCTCGCGTCTGGTGGCGGCGATGCGCGACACCATGGTGCACCGCGGCCCGGACGACGCCGGAATCTGGACCTCTCCCGACGGGACGGTGGCGCTGGGGCATCGGCGGCTCTCGATCATCGACCTCCGTCCCGAGGGCCGCCAGCCGATGGCCAACGAGGACGGGTCGGTGCAGGTGGTCTTCAACGGCGAGATCTACAACCACGCCGCGATTCGCCGGCGACTGGAGTCGGCCGGCCATCGGTTCCGCACCCGCACCGACACGGAGGTGCTTCCCCACCTTCTCGAGGGCGAGGACCCCGACGCGATCTGCCGGGAGCTTCGCGGGATGTTCGCGTTCGCGGGGTGGAGCGAGCGGACGCGGACGCTGACCCTCGCCCGAGACCCCTTCGGCAAGAAGCCGCTGTACCTCGCGGAGGGATCGGGCTTCCTCGCCTTCGCCAGCGAGCTTCAGGCCCTCGAACGGCTGCCCTTCGTCGATCGGACGATCGACCGCGATGGCCTCGCCGGCTATCTCCTTGTGCAGTACGTGCCCGGCGAGCGGACCATCTACCGCGGTGTGCGGAAGCTGGCCCCGGGAAGCTGGGAGCACTTCCCAGGCGATGCCGGGGGGCCGGTCCGCCGAGGGCGGTTCTTCAGCTTCGCTCCCAGAAGCCCCGCTGCCGAGTCGGCGGATCCGGTCGAACTCCGCGAGGAACTGCGGACTCGGGTGAGGACGGCCGTCGAGCGGCGACTCGAGAGCGATGTGCCGCTCGGAGCATTCCTCTCCGGCGGCGTCGACAGTTCGCTCGTGGTCGCGATGCTCGTCCGGGACTTCGGCCGACCGGTCCAGACCTTCTCGATCGGCTTCGACGAGCCCGATTCGACGGAGCATCTCTTCGCGCGGGAGACGGCTTCGCTGCTGGGCACGGACCACCACGACGAGGTCCTGTCGCCAGACGTCATGGCGATGCTTCCCGAGATCGCATCGAGCCTGGACGAACCGAACGGCGACTCCAGCTGCCTGCCGACGCTGCTCCTCTGCGGGTACGCGCGGCGGTTCGTGACGGTGGCGATGTCGGGCGACGGCGGCGACGAACTCTTCGGCGGCTACGGACGCTATCGGGACACCCTGAACGAGTGCGGGCCTCGGGGCGCGACCTGGCGATCCCGCGTGCGCGGCTGGCTTCGTGGCGAGGCGCCGGCAACACCCAGCGGCCGCTATCTGTCGCCGCGGTGGCTCATGTTTCAGCCGGAGGCCGTCGCCGAGTTCATGGGCGGTGCGATTCCTCCGGGCATGGCCGCGGAGCTCGAGGGCTGGCGGCGGCGACTGGAGGATCCGACCCAGACCCCTCTGCAGCGGATGCGGCATCTCGACGCGGACACCTACATGCCCGGAGCCGTGCTGCCGAAGGTCGATCGGATGTCGATGCGGTGCTCCCTGGAGGTGCGTTGCCCGCTGCTCGACCAGGACGTCGCAGCCTTTGCGGAGACGTTGTCCGATCAGGCGCTGTGGGCGCCGCCGGACGGCACCAAGCGGATCCTGAAGGATCTCGCCGCCGAGTACCTGCCGCGCGCGTGGATGGAGCGACGCAAGATGGGCTTCGGGATGCCCTCGCGGGGCTGGTCGCACGCGGCCATGATGGAGATGGCGGAGGCGCATCTCGGCGCGGACTGTCGCCTCGCCTCGCTGCTCGACGCAACAGCCCTTCGCCGCTTCGTGCAGTCGCAGCGCGATCCGGCGACGTTCTCCATCTATCGGCTCTGGCCGATGCTCATCCTCGAGCTCTGGCTCGAAGCTCGCTGAGCGGATGGCGGCGCCGCGGCTCCTGCAGCCCGAGGCTCCGCATCTGCTTGTAGAGCGTGGTGCGGTCGATCCCCAGCGCCGCCGCGGCGCGGGTGCGGTTCCAGCCGTGGGCGTCGAGGGCGTCCTGCAGGATCCGCCGCTTGCTCGCTGCGACCGCCTCGTCGAGGGTCGCGGCGGCGGGGGCGGCGAGGGCGGACGCGTCGTCCGCGTCGCACGCGTCGGCCGAAGCGATGCGGGCGGCGTGCGGGACCGCGGCGGCGGCGGATCCCGCAAGGCGAAGGCCTGCGGCGGCGGGGCTGCCAGCGGGCGCCTGCAGGTGCGGCGGCAGCTCCGCGGGCGTCACGAGATGCCCCTTCGCGAGCACCACCGCCCGCTCGACGAGGTTCTCGAGCTCCCGCACGTTGCCGGGGAAGTCGTGCTGCGAGAGCCGCTCGAGCACCGCGGCCTCGAAGGCGTGCACCGGGCGGCGATGCACCTCGGCGAAGCGGGCGAGGAACGCCTCCGCCAGCGCCGGCAGGTCGCCGAGACGCTCGCGAAGCGGCGGCAGCTCGAGGGGGATCACCGCGATGCGGTAGTAGAGGTCCTGCCGGAAGCGGCCCTCCGCGACAAGCTGCTCGAGCGGCTGGTTCGAGGCGAGGATCACCCGCACGTCGACCTCGATGGTCTCGTCGGAGCCGACCGCCTCGAATCGCCGCTCCTGCAGCACCCGCAGCAGCTTGAGCTGCATCGCGGGGCTCGCCGAGTTGATCTCGTCGAGGAAGATCGTGCCACCATGGGCGGCGAGGAAGCGGCCCCGCTTGTCGGCGATCGCGCCGGTGAAGGCGCCGCGGACGTGCCCGAAGAGTTCGCTCTCGAGGAGCGTCTCCGGGATCGAGCCGCAGGCGAGTTCGACGAACGGACCTGCGGCCCGCGGCGAGAGGCGATGGATCGCCCGGGCGATCAGCGACTTGCCGGTGCCGCTCTCGCCGGTCATCAGGACGGTCGCCGCGGTGGCGCTCACCGCCCGCACGAGTTCGTGCACCCGCGCCATCCGAGGATCGCTCCCGACGATCGACGGCAGCGTCGAGTCGCCGCGCCGGGCGGGGGCGGGGCGGCCGCCCTCGGCGAAGTGGCGCCGGGCGATCGCCGCAGCGATCGACTGCGACACTTCGAGATCGACGAGCGGCTTCACGAGGTAGTCGTCGGCGCCGGCGCGGACCGCCGCGACCGCCTCCTCGATGGAGGCGTGGCCGGAGACCGCGACGATCGCGAGGCGGCGGTCGAGCCGGCGGATCTCCTCGATCGCCGCGGCCGCCGGATCGCGGGCCTCGCCGGGCAGGCGGGGGGGCAGTTCGACGATCGCGGCATCGAAGGGGCCGTCGCAGCCGTCGTCGTCACCGGCGGTTGCGGGCTCGCTCGCGTCCCGGATCGCCTCGATCGCCTCCTCGACCGTTGCCACCGGGACCGCCCGATGACCCTGTTCCGTCAGCGACGCCGCGATCGCCCGGCGGCAGATCGCGTCGCGATCGGCGACAAGCACCCGCACGGAGCGGGGTTCGGGGGATGCGGCCGCCTCGACGCCTCTGCTCACCGAGCAACTCCTTCATCGCCCGGACGGATGGCCTCGGAGGCTGGGGACGGGGATCGCATCCGGGGTTCATCGGATCGTCGGGGGGCGGCGGCAAGGCCGGTGGCGTCCGAGTCGGGGCAGAGGGGTTCGGTGGCGCCGCCGGCGGCGTTACCGGACGGCCTCGAGGGGCCACCAAGGAATTCCGGGCGAATCTGCTTCGCCTCGATCTGGTCAGGAGTTACGGTGATGGACTCGCTCGCGGACGGTGCAGGAGGAGACACCGTTCCGGGCGAGTTTTTCATTGGTCCGGACGCCCCGGGAACGGGCCGGACTCGTGTTTGGGGCAGTGCCCTCGGACGAGTGGGACTCCGGTAGCCCGGTCCTGCAGCGTGCCGCAACCGGCGTCGGGGGGCCGATGCAGGGGGGCCAGCCGGCGGCGGGCAT
>CAZQUA010000092.1:0-4717 GCA_964596455.1 uncultured Isosphaeraceae bacterium | reverse complement strand
GACGCCTTCATTTTGGGACGGCTTGCCATAACCTCGCGATCCGAGCGTTGGCGACGCTTCGCCGAGATTGGTCTCGGCCGTCCGCCTTCCCCGTTCCACGAGACTCCTCGAGACTTCCTCATGGCCACCGTGACGACGCCCCGCCAGTCTGCCCTGACCCTGTCCATCTTCCCGATCCGGGTCGCCCGCCTCAGCGGCGGCCTGATGCTGCCGGCCCTCGCGTCGGCCGCCATGCTGCTCGCGCCGGCCGGCTCGTTCTCGCCCTTCGGCCCGAGCGAGGCGTGGTCGCAGGAGCAGGGGCCGCGAGGCGGCGCCCGCGGGCAGGATTCAGGCGGCCGCCGCGGCGGGGGCATGCGAGGCGGCCGCATGATGGGCGGCGGGATGGGCGGGGGCATGCGGGACGTCCGCGAGTTGCTCGAGCCGGACTTCGTCCGCCGCGACGTGCCGCTCTTCGTGCAGCAGCTCGATCTCGACGAGTCCCAGGCGCTCATCGTGACCACGCTGATGGACGACTACGACGCCGACTACGCCGCGGCGTCGGGCCGGGTGAACGAGCAGCTCGCCCAGATGGGCCGCGAGATGTTCCAGAGCATGGTCACGCCGGAGATGCGGACCCGCTTCGAGGAGGAGGCCCGTTCGATCCGCGAGGAGATCGAGCGGATGCGGGAGCAGGCCGGGGGCGAACTCGATCCGGAGCAGGTCCGCGGGGTGTGGCGGGAGCGGATGGGCCGCCTGCAGCAGCAGATGATGGAGGAGCAGGGCGAGAACGGCGTCGGTGCCCGCATCTCCGCGATGATGGGCGAGATGTTCGACCGCCTGCAGGCGTGGCAGTCGGAGAAGGCCCGGATGCGGTCGAGCTTCGTGGACGGCCTGCAGGCGCAGCTTCGCGACGAGCAGCTTTCGCTTTGGCCGGCGTTCGAGCGGTTCCTCACCCGCGAGAAGAGCCTGCCGCGGGCCCGCCTCTCCGGCGAGGACCTCAACCTGTTCGTCGCGGTCGACGAGGCCGAGATCTCCGACGAGAGCCTCGCGAAGATCGAGCCGATCCTCGACGAGTACGAGCTGAACCTCGACGACGCCCTCCGCCGCCGCGATCAGGCGGTGGTGCAGGGTTCGGCGACGATGTACCAGGCGATCCAGCGGGGCGACATCGTCGGGGCGGTGCGGGCGATGGAGCGGCAGGTGCAGATGCGGGCGAATCTCCGGGACCTCCACGACCGCTACCGCGCGCAGCTCGTCGCGGCCCTCGGCGACACCGACGAGGCCCGCAGCCTCGACCGGGGGATCCTCGAGATGGGCTACGAGCGGATCTTCCGCCCCACGCCCACGGACCGCCTCTTCGAGACGGTGCTCGAGCTGCCCGACCTCTCGCCGGAGCAGATCGACGCGGTGGTGGAGCTGCAGAGCGCCTTCCTGCTCGAGATGTCCAACATGAACCAGCAGCTCCTCGCGGTGACCCGCCGCCACGAGCCGCAGCAGCAGGTCGAGGAGGCGGAGCGGTTCGTCTCGGTGCTGTCGAGCCTGATGGCGGGCGCCTTCAACCCCGCCGGGTTCGGGATGGGCATGGACTCGGAGAACCCGATCCAGGAGGTGATGCAGCGGCGGGGCGAGTCCGGCCGGGCCTATCGCCAGCGGATCGAGGCGCTGCTCACGCCTGAGCAGGTCGCCCAACTTCCCCAGCAGCGGGAGCGTGGAGCCGGCGGCGGCTGGGGCCAGATGGGCGAGGAGATGCAGGCCGAGGCCCTGCGTCGCTTCGACCGCGACGGCAACGGCGAACTCAGCGGCGAGGAGCGACGCGAGATGATGCGGGTGCTCCGCGAGGAGATGGGCGGCGGGATGGGCGGCGGCCGCGGCCAGCGCGGCGGGGGTGCGGAGGGCGGCCGCGGCCAGCGCGGCGGCGGACCGGCGAGCGACTGACCCGCCGGCGAGGCCGACGGCCGCGGGCCGCGAATGGCCCGAAGGTCGCCGCCGCATGCAGAAGCGGGCATGACCATGCCGCCGTCCCCTCTGTGGGGGCGGCGGCGTTCCTTTGCTCGGCCGCCTTCCCGCGGGGGCACCGTGGGGAGCGCTTCGCGGGAGGCCTTTGCGAAGTCTGCACGACTTCGCAGCCGTGCGTTGGCGATTCCATCGCGAACCCGTCGCGCAACGCTCGACCCCTGCTGATGCCGCCGCAACCGAAGGCTTGCACAAGGGGGGTCCACTGCCCCGCGAGCCCGAGTCCGGCGGCGAGGTGCCGGCGGTCCGCGGGCTCCCCACGGAGGCACGCGATGCGACAGCGAACGCTTGGAGGAGGATGGCTGGCGCCGGCAGCGGCGATGGGTCTCGCGGCGGGCGTGGCGTCGGCGGAAGGCGAGTTCACCCTCACCCTGCTGCACAACAACGACGGCGAGTCCAAGCTCATCAGCGCCAACCCGAGCCAGCCGGACTTCGGCGGCATCGCCCGCTTCGCCACGGTGGTCCGCGAGGCTCGGGCCGCCGCGGGCGGCGCGTCGCTGCTGGTGAGCTCCGGCGACAACTTCCTCGCCGGGCCGCAGTGGAACGCGAGCCTGCAGAACGGCGTGCCCTACTACGACACCATCGCCCTCGATCTCATCCGCTACGACGCGTTCTGCATCGGCAACCACGAGTTCGACTTCGGCCCGGGGATCCTCGCGAACTTCATCGAGGGCTTCCGCGACACCCCGCCGGTCGTGGCGGCGCCGTTCCTGAGCGCCAACCTCGACTTCGCGGCGGAGCCCGCCCTCGCGCCGCTCGCCGCCGCCGGCCGCATCGCCGCCTCGACGGTCGTGACCGTCGAGGGCCGCGCCATCGGCATCATCGGGGCGACCACCCCGCAGCTGCCCTTCATCTCGAGCCCCGGCGGCGTGACCGTCGATGCCGACGTGGCCGCCCGCGTGCAGGCGCAGGTCGATCTGCTGCAGTCCCAGGGCGTGGGCATCATCGTGGTCATCAGCCATCTGCAGAGCGTGGGCGACGACCTCGTGCTCGTCAGCCAGCTGCGGGGCGTCGACATCGTGGTGGCGGGCGGCGGCGACGATCTGCTCGCCAATCCCGGCACGCTGCTGCTGCCCGGGGACACCGCCGCCGGCGCCTATCCGCTCGAGGCGACCGATCTCGACGGCCGCACCGTGCCGGTGGTGACCACCACGGGCGACTACCGCTACCTCGGCCGCCTCGCGGCGACCTTCGACGCCGCCGGCGAGATCGTCTCGATCGATCCCGGCAGCGGGCCGATCCGCGTGATCGGCGGCGATGCCCCCGATGCCGCAGCGCCGGATCCGTGGATTCAGCTGCTCGTGGTCGATCCCGTGGAGGCGGCGGTGGCCTCGCTCGAGCAGAACCTGCTCGCGGTGAGCGAGGTGGAGCTCGACGGCCGCACCAGCGCGATCCGTTCGCGGGAGACCAACGAGGGCAATCTCGTCGCGGACGCCCTGCGGTGGCAGGCCAGCGAGCTCGCGGCGTCCTTCGGGGTGCCGGTGCCGGATGTGGCCATCCAGAACGGCGGCGGCATCCGCAACAACAGCATCGTGCCGCCGGGGGACCTGAGCGAGTTCGACACCTTCAGCATCCTGCCCTTCGCGAACTTCGTCTCGGTCTTCCCGGAGATCTCGCCCGCGGACCTCAAGGCGATCCTCGAGAACGCGGTGTCGCGGGTCAGTCCGCCGCCGGGCTTCCCCGGCTCCGGCAGCGGCCGCTTCGCGCAGGTCTCCGGCTTCCGCTTCGCCTACGAGAAGGTCGCGCCGCCGGGAAGCCGCGTGGTCGAGGTGGTCCTCGACGACGGCACCGTGCTCGTCGAGGACGGCGTGCCCGTCGAAGGGGCCCGCTCGATCGTCGTCGCGACGATCGACTTCCTCGCCCGCGGCGGGGACGAGTACCCCTTCGGCGACCGGCCCTTCGTCAACCTCGGCGCGACCTACCAGCAGGCCCTCGCCAACTACCTGACCATCGGCCTCGGCGGCCTGGTCTCCGCGAAGGAGTACCCCGAGGGCGGCGAGGGACGGATCGTGCAGCTGCAGAACCCCGCCGACCTCAACGGCGACAGCACCATCGACGGCGCGGACCTGGGCATCCTGCTGAATGCCTGGGGCGCCTGCGGCAAGGGCGACTGCCCGGCCGACCTCGACGGCGACGGCGCCGTCGGCGGCGCGGACCTCGGCATCCTGCTGAACGGGTGGTCCTTCTGACGCTGCGGCGGGCCATGCCCGCCCGACCCTCTCCTGACGCCGCGGGCCGGAGCTCGGAGGGAGCTTCGGCCCGCGGTCTTGCCATGGCGGCATCGGGCGACCCGGCGGCGGTCGGTCGCCGGCGGCATCGCCCCCTACGATGACCGCCCGTGAGCGAACCCACCCCCATGGATGCGTCCGCCGGGCATCCGCCGCCGCCATCCGACGAGGCGGCGTCGCTGTGGCTCGAGCAGCTTCGCGCGGTGCTCTTCGCGGAGATCCTCGATCCGCTGCGGGCGGGTTCGGCGGCCGCGATCGGCACCGCCCGCGAGGCCCTTCGCGACGGCCTCGCCACGCTGCTTCGACGCGCGGGCGAGATCGAGCGATGGGCGGCGGCGCGGGAGGGCGATCCGATGCCGTCGCCGGGGCCGGAGGCAAGAGCGTCGGCACGGCGCAGCCTTTCGGTTTCGGCCCCGATTTCGAATTCGCGAAACCACCCAACAAGGTCGGGGTGACTTCCATGGACGAAGCACTTCTTGCCAAGGCGCTGCGCTACC
>CAZQUA010000091.1:0-8851 GCA_964596455.1 uncultured Isosphaeraceae bacterium | reverse complement strand
AAGTACCCCCGCATCAACGCCTTCATCGCCGGCGACGAGATCGAGCACCACGACTTCATCGACATGGGGATCGCCGTCGGGACCGATCGGGGCCTGGTGGTCCCGGTGCTCCGCAACGCCGAGTCGATGAGCTTCGCCGAGATCGAGTCCACGATCGCCGACCTCGCCCTGCGGGCCCGAGAGGGCCGCATCTCGGTCGAGGAGATGACCGGTGGGACCTTCACCGTCACCAACGGCGGGGTCTACGGCTCGCTGATGGCGACGCCGATCCTCAATCCGCCGCAGTCGGGCATCCTCGGGATGCACAAGATCATGAAGCGGCCCGTCGAGGACCCCCGCAACCCCGGGCAGATCGCCCTGCGGCCGATGATGTACCTCGCCCTCAGCTACGACCATCGCATCGTGGACGGGCAGGAGTCCGTGGGCTTCCTCGTGCACGTCAAGGAGTGCATCGAGCGGCCCGAGCGGATGCTGCTTGAGCTCTGAGCCGGCCGGAACCGCCGAGGGGCGCCCCGGGCATGCCCCGGTGCTGCTTGCGGAGGCGATCGCCGCGCTGCGGCCGCTGCCCGGATCGCTCGCGGTCGACGCCACCGTCGGCCGCGGCGGCCATGCCATCGCCTTGCTGCGGGCCGTCCGCGAGGGAGGCGGCGGAGGCTCGCTGCTGGCGATCGATCGGGACCGGGAGAACCTCGCCTTCGCGGGCGGCCGCCTCGCCGCCGAGATCGGCGTGCCGCTGCCGCCGATCGAAGGCCCCGCCGGCCCTCCGCTCGAGGCTCGCCCGCCGCTTCGCCTCGTGCATGCCGACTTCGGTCGCCTCGGCGAGGTGCTGACCTCGCGGGGCCTCGCCGCCGATCTCGTGCTGGCGGACCTCGGCGTCAGCTCGACCCACTTCGACGATCCGTCGCGGGGGTTCTCCTTCCGCCTCGACGGCCCGCTCGACATGCGTCTCGACCGCTCCGGCGGCGCGACCGCGGCAGACCTCGTCGCGGGCCTTCCCGAGGCCGATCTCGCCGAGGCGATCCTCCGTCTCGGCGAGGAGCCGCTCGCGAGAAGGATCGCCCGAAAGATTGCACACGCCCGCGCCGCCGCGCCGATCACCACCACTTCGCGGCTCGCGGAACTGGTTCGCGACGCATACGGACCGAGGGCCCGCGCCTCCCGCATGCATCCAGCCACTCGCACCTTCATGGCCCTGCGGATCGCGGTGAACGACGAACTCGGATCCCTGCACCGCCTTCTCGAGCAGCTCGCCGACGCCGCGAGGCGCTGCGTCGCCGGCGCTCCCACGCTGCTTGCGCCGGGCGCCCGCATCGGGGTGATCTCCTTCCACAGCCTCGAGGACCGCATGGTGAAGCGGAGCCTCGCGGCCCTCGCGGCGGAGGGCCTTGCCCGCCTCGCCTCCCGCCGCCCCATCGAACCTCGCGACGAGGAGCGGGAGGCGAACCCCCGCGCCCGCTCCGCGAAGCTTCGGGCCGCCACGGTCGGCGACCCGAGGACGGCCGACGCCGCCGACCCCAGCGCAGGGACGCTCCCCCATGACCCGTGAGATCAAGTTGGCGATGGTGATCGGCCTGGCCCTGCTCCTGCTGGCGGGCATCGTGATCTCCGACCATCTCTCGCCCGCAAGCGAACGCCTGCAGCCGCTGCAGGAGTCGGCCCAGCCGCTGCGGCTCGCCGCCGAGCCGCCGGCACCGCCGGCGCTTCGCGAGGTCGGAAGGGCCGCCGTGCTCGCCTCGCCGCCGTCCCCCCCGCCGGCGCCGACGCCGACGGAGACGATCGTCATCGCCCCGCTTCCCCCGAGCGGCGTCCGCCCCGCCGCCCCGCCGCGGGATCCGCTCGCGGCGGCGCCGGCCGCCCGCACTCCGGCGGTGCTGCCCGACAGCGAGCGGACCTACCGGGTGCAGGAGGGCGATGCCCTGACCCGCATCGCCGCCAACCTGTACGGCGACGCCTCGCTCTGGGAAGCCCTGGCGGCCTACAACCGCGATCGCCTTCCCGACCCCAACCGGATGCGGCCGGGCCTGGTCCTGCGGATCCCGCCCGCCGATCGCCTCGGCGGCCCGGCCGCGAGCCGCCGCGAGGCGACGGAGCGAGGCGACGCCCGGGGCCGCCCGCGGACCCGCCTCGTCCGCGATGGCGAGACGCTTTCGCAGATCGCAGCGGAGACCCTCGGCTCGAGCCGGCGGTGGCGGGAGCTGCTCGACGCCAATCGCGACCGCATCGCCGATCCCGACCGGATCGCCGTCGGCACCGAACTCCGCATCCCCGAGGGCGGCCCCGCCGCCAACTGACGGAGGATCGCCTCGATGTTCGCGAAGCTCCTCGCCATCGTGCTCGGCCTCGCCCTCGCGGGCGGAAGCCTGCTCGTGAACCGCCAGCAGCGGATCGACGTGGCCATGGAGATCGCCCGCACCGGAGTCAGGATCCGCGCCGAGGAGTCCGCGATCGGCCTGCTGCAGGCGGAGATCGCCCGTGGAGTCCGGCCCGACCGCGTGGCCGCGAGCCTCGACGCCCTTTCGGCCGAGCGGGGCATCGCCGCATGGGCCGCGGTGCCCGGACGGTTCGGGATCCACGGACCGCTGCCGGAGCCGACCGACCTCGTCGCAGCCGAGCGGCCATGAGCGACGAGGCCGCCGCATCGGACTGCGAATCGGACGGCGACCGGCGGATCCGCCTCGCGGTGCAGATCCTGCTCGTCGCGATCCCGCTGCTGCTCGTCGCGACGCTCGCGCGGGTGGCGCAGCTGAAGGCCTCGCCGGGCGAACGCCTCGAAGCCCATCTCGATCCCCGCACCAGCACCGCCTCGCGTCCGGCCCAGCGGGGCCGCCTGCTCGACCGCCGCGGGCAGGTGATCGCCCTGAGCGTGCCGTCGCAGCGGCTCTTCGCCGATCCCGCGTTCCTTCAGGAGCAGGCCTACGCCCCGCTCCGCCGCCTCGGCGAGGAGGCCGCGGGCGTGCGGATCGATCCCTTCGCCGATGCCGGCAGCGCCATCGGCAGCGCCATCGGAGGCGACCCGGCGGCGATCGCCGCGGCCCTCCGCGCCAGGGCCGACAGCCGTTACCTCGTGCTGGCCGAGGATCTCGAGCAGTGGCAGGTGGACGCGGTCTCCTCGCTGCGGATTCCCGGCGTCGGCCTCGAGCGGTCGATGCGGCGGGTGCGTCCCTTCGAGTCGCTCGCAGCGCCGATCGTCGGCCGGGTCGGGTGGGTCGGCGAGGGCCGGGAGGCCCGTGCCCATGCGGGGCAGTCCGGCATGGAGGCGAGGCTCGACGGCCGCCTCCGCCATCGGGACGGCGCCATCACCTACCGCCGCGACGCCCGCGGACGCACCCTGCACGTGGCCGAAGGGGACTACCGGCCGCCCCGCGACGGCGGGGACGTCCAGCTCACCATCGACATGGTGGTGCAGGAGATCGCCGAGCGGCATCTCGCCGCCGCGGTCGCGCGGGCCAATGCCGCCGGCGGGCGGATCGTCGTGCTCGATCTCGCCGACGGCGGGATCCTGGCCCTCTCCGACTCGCTCCGCAGCCGCGAGGGATGGTCCGAGGACACCGACGATCCGATCGCGGCCATCGATCCGGCGCTGGCCCGCCTGCGGAGCGTGACCGACCCCTACGAGCCCGGCTCGACCTTCAAGCCGTTCATCTGGGCAGCGGCGGTCGCGGAGGGCGTCGTGTCCGCCGACGAGACCGTGGCCACGCCCGGCGGCGGGCCGCTGGTGCTTCGCCACGGCCGCAACGCCCGGGCGATCCGCGACGTCCGCTCCCACGGCTCGGCCTCGTGGCGGACGGTGCTGGTGAAGAGCCTCAACACCGGCATGGCGATCGTCAGCCAGCGGATGACCCCGTCGCAGATGCAGGCGGCGGTGCGGGCGTTCGGCTTCGGCGAGAGCACCCGCAGCGGCCTCGCCGGCGAGTCCGCGGGCCTCGTGACCTCGCCCCGCGACTGGAAGATGCTCTACACGCAGGTGTCGGTCTCCTTCGGGCAGGAGATCGGCGTCACCACGCTGCAGATGATCCGGGCGTTCGCGGCGCTCTGCGGCGACGGCACCCTGCCCTCGCTTCGCCTGGTGATGCCGGGCCCCGACGAGGACGCGACGCCCGAGCGGCCGCGGGCCGCGGTGCCCCCCGCGGTGGCCCGCCTGAGCCGCGAGGTGATGGAGCAGGTGATGCTCGAGGGCACCGGCCGCCGCGCCCGATCGAAGCAGTACCGGATCTTCGGGAAGTCCGGCACCGCGCAGCTTCCCCGCCGCGAGGGGGGCGGCTACTTCGAGGACCGCTACCGTTCGAGCTTCATCGGCGCCGCCCCGTTCGAGTCGCCCCGCCTCGCGGTGCTGTGCGTCATCGACGATCCCGACCGCACCGCGCTGCCGGACGCCTACGGCGGCGGCGCCCTCGCCGGCCCGGTGGTGCGGGACGTGCTCGACGAGGCTCTCGTCTACCTCGGGATCCCGCCCGACCTCGCTCCCTGACGCCCCGCTGCGGCCGACGGCGAGCGGGGGCTGCGTCTGCCGCAGCGCCGCAACTCGAAGCCGACGCGGCCATCGGGGATGCCGCAGGGATCGACGGCCGGCCCGCCCGGGAAGGGGACTAGCCCATCTTCGGCGGCGCCGGAGCCGGATCGCCCGCCGCCTCGCCCGAAGGCGGCCCCGCGGCCGCCGCCCTCGCCGGCGTCACGGCCGATCCGGCGGGTCCCGCTCCGCCGGCGACGCTCATCTGCCACTGCGCCCGCCGCGCCGACTTGATCGCGAAGGCGGCGATGAGACCGAAGAGCACCGCCGCCACCGCGTAGACCACCCGCACCCGCACGAGGGTCTCGAGGGTCATCCACGCAAGGGCGAAGCCGAGGCCGGAGAAGGTCGCGGCCATCGCGTAGATCGCGAACACCGCCCGCTTCACGCCGCCGAGGGTCCGCCGCAGCTGGTGGTGGATGTGGTTGGTGTCGGCGGTGCTCATGGGCACCCCCGCGAGGCGGCGCCGCAGGATCGCGAGGGCCGCGTCGATGATGGGAATGCTGAAGACGATGAGTCCCGCGAAGACGAGGTGGGTCTTGCCCTCGTCGCCGAACATCAGGATCACCACCACGCAGAGGTAGCCGAGGAGCAGGCTGCCGCAGTCGCCGAGGAAGATCACCGCGGGGTTGAAGTTGTAGGGCAGGAACCCAAGCACCGCCCCGAGCAGGGCGAGGCTCAGCACGATCCTCGCCCCCGCGAGGCTGTCGTCGGCCGAGGAGGAGCCGTCGTGGATCGCCATGGCGATGGAGATCGCGAGGAAGCCCACCGCCATGATCGCCACCGTGCCCGACAGCAGGCCGTCGAGGCCGTCGATGAAGTTCGCGGCGTTGCAGCCCCCGAGCACGAACGCCGCGACCACCACCGTCCCGAGCCAGTAGTAGAGGTCGCCGTTGGTGAGGGTCACGCCCGCGAACTGCACCAGGACCTCGGTTCCCTCCCCGAGGAACGGCGCCAGGGCGCCATCGACCACCCGCACCCCCACGTCCTGGATCGCCAGCGCCGCCGCGGCCACGAGCTGCCCGGCGATCTTGAGGCGAGGGTCCCAGCCCCACAGGTCGTCGGCGAGGCCGGTGAAGGCGATCGCCACCACCCCGACGAGGATCGCGATCGGCACCGGCTCGTAGCGGACCACCAGCGACTCCGGGCTGAGATAGCTGACGAGGATCGCCGCGAGCACCGCGAAGAAGATCGCCATGCCCCCGAGGTACGCCACCGGGAACGCATGCAGCTTGCGGACCGCATCGGGGCGGTCCACCACGCCCTGGGCCACCGCGAGGCGCCGCACCAGCGGCGTGGTCAGCAGCGAGACCACGAACGCCGCGAGGAAGATCGGGACGTAGGCGTTGAGCATCGCCAGGGCGCTGGTGACGCCCTCCGCGGAGGCGATCGAGGTCTCCGCAAGGGTCTCCCGCCAGCCGGGCGGCGGAGTCAGCGTGGGGGTGGCGGTCATCGGAGCGTCGCTCGCATCAGGTGGTCCGCGCCGGGGCGTACCGGGCCATCGCCTCGAAGTTCTTGCGGAAGTAGCCGCCGGAGGTGTTGCGAGGGCGGTTGAGGATCGCCCCCATGAAGACCGCCTTCGAGGAGGTGAGCTGCCCGATGACGCGGGCCACCAGGCCCCGCTGCTCCTGCCACGCCCGCACCACGAGGATGGTGCCGTCGACCCGCGCGGTCAGGGCCTGGGCGTCCCCGGCCACGACCCACGGCGCCGCATCGACGAGCACCGCGTCGAAGCGGCGTCCGAGCTCCTCGAGCAGCGTGGTGGCCGCGGCGGTGTTGAGACGCTCGACGATCCGATTCGCCTCGGTGCCGGCGGGAAGGACGTGCAGGCCGCGGCCGCAGTCGACGAGGCACTGCTCGAGCTCCGCCTCGCCCGCAAGCAGGTCGCCGAGGCCGGGATGGTCCGCGGCCTGCCCGGCGATCTCGCCGAGGCGCGGCCGACGCAGGTTGGCGTCCACGAGCAGCACCGATCGCCCCGCGGCCGCGATCGAGGCACCGAGGTTCGAGACCACCGAGGTGGTGCCCGCCTCCGGCAGCCCGCCGAGCAGCAGCACCGTCCGCAGGCCGCCCTCGTCCATGGCCCGCTGCACCGCGGTGGCGGCCTGGCGGCAGCTCTCGGCGAGCACCGCGGCGGGCTGCTCGCGGACCACCAACTCGACCCGTGCCGGATTGGTGGGATCGTCGGCGCGGTCGGGGATCACGCCGAGCAGGCGTCCCCCGGCGGCCGCGGCCACGTCGCTGGCGTACTTCACCCGCTGATCGAGCATCTCCCGCACGAAGAGCAGGCCGAAGGTGCCGCCCACGCCGGCGATGACCGCGAGGGGCAGCACGAGGTACCACTTCGGGAAGGACTTCTCGCGGGGGGTGCTGGCCCGCTGGGCGATGGTGACGGTGCGGGCGGCCTCCCGGCGGCGGAACTGCTCGAGGTCGCTCATCTGGCGGGTGACGTCGATCCGCTCCTGCTCGAGGCGATCCTTCCGCTGCTGCTTCGCCTCGAGCTCCGCCATGTCCGCGGCGAGTTCGCGCAGGCGGGTCTCCTGGGTCTCGTAGTCCTTGTCGAGGCTCTCGAGCAGGCTCTGGTAGCTCTCGATCTGATCGTTGATCTGCTTGAAGTCCGAGGTCAGGTTCCGCTGGATGATCGTGGCGATCGCCTGGTCCCGCTCGACCTCCGCGGCCCGCACGAGCTGGTCGAACTGCCGCAGCTGCGGGTGGTCGGGGCTGAACCGCTCCCGCGCCGCGGCCTGCTGCATCCGGGTCACCCGGAGATCCGAGGTGATCCGCATCACCTCGGGGTCCGCCTCGGCGGTGCGCATGTCGTCGGAGGAGGGCTCGAGGGTGCCCTGCAGCTTCGCCTGGGTCTGGTTGCGGCGGGCGCCGAGCAGGGAGAGCATCGAGCGGGTCTCGTTGATCCGCAGGCTCATGTTCTCGATCGAGGAGCGGCCCTGGTCGTAGCGCTCGTCGAGCGAGGTGATGTTCCGCTGGGAGATGAAGGTGGCGATCTCGTTGCCGAGCATGGTGAGCTGCCGGCCGAGATCCCGTTCGCGGTTGCGGAGCAGCTCGAGATCGCTGGAGAAGCGGGCGTTCTCCTCGGCGTTGCGGGTCTCCATGTAGGTGTCGGCGATGCGGTTGAGCACCACCGGCACGTCCGCGGCGGTCGGCGCCGACCAGCCGAGCGTGAAGTAGAGGGTGTTCCGGCGGGGCCCCGCGGAGAGATCCTCGAGAAGCTCGTCCACCGCATCGTCCACCAGGAACACCCCGGCGCGATCGCGGAAGTCCTGGCTCCAGTCGGTGGCCTCGATGTCCCGCTCCCGCATCGCCTTGGTGAGCACGTCGCGACTGAGCAGCCGCGCTGCCTCGGTCTGGGCCATCCGCAGCACCACCTGCTCGTTGCGGCTGTCGATCGCCATGAAGTCCTCGGTGCCGCTGACCACCGCAGGCAGCTCGAAGAAGACCGATCCCGAGTAGCGGGGCACCAGGAAGTCGAGGGCGACGAAGAGGACGCCTCCGCAGAGCACCGACGCCACCGCGGCCACCACGAGCTTGCGGGTGTTCTGGCGGAGCACCCGCAGCGGATCCACCTGGATCGCCGGCGCCGGCCCGGTTCGAGGGGCCGCGGCCCGGGCGGCGGCGGTGCCGGAGGGCGTCACGCTCGACATGGGAGCGCTCGTGCGGATGGGAGGCGGATGGAGGTCATGGGAGCGCACGGGAGAGTCGTTCGATCGCTTGGCGGGTCTTCTCGTCGGGTCCGAGCTGCAGCGCCCGCTGCAGGGTCGATCTCGCCGCGGCGGCGTTGCCGTTGGACGCGAGCACCTCCGCGAGGTGGTAGTTCGCCAGGGCCGTCGGGCGGACCCTCAGGCTTCGCAGCAGCGCCTCCTCGGCATCGGCCAGTCGCCCGGCCTTCCAGAGCACGAACCCGTAGGTGTCGAGGTACTCGGCGGTGTTGGGGGAGAGGCGAATCGCCCGTTCGATGTGGGGAATCGCCCGGGTCGGGTCCGAGAGGCAGTCGGCGAGGATGAAGGCGAGGTTGTTGAGGGTCTGCGGATTCTCGACGCCTCCGGAGATGGACCGCTCGAAGGAGGCCACCGCGGCGGTGCAGTCGCCCTCGAGGTAGGCGAGGTTGCCCCGGTCCAGATGCAGCCGCGCCGAGACCACCGCCTCGCGGCCGTCGTCGCGGGCGATCGCCTCCTCGAGCAGGGAACGGGCCCGGGGCAGTCCCCCGGGACCCGCGGATGCGGCGAACTCGGCGAGCCACCGCAGTTCGAGCGGCTGAAGCGTCCCGCCGGCGAGCTCGCGGACGAAGGCCTCGGTCCTCGCGGCGTCGGCGTCGGGAAGCACCAGACGCAG
>CAZQUA010000090.1:0-8867 GCA_964596455.1 uncultured Isosphaeraceae bacterium | reverse complement strand
CGATGCGGACTACCTCGTCGAGATCGACGCTCGCCTCGCCGAGGTCGATGGGTTCATCGAGCGATCGGGGCGACAGCTCGACTCGGTCGATCCCGAGTTGTTCGCGACGGCCCGCGATGCCCTGAACCGCGCCGCGATGCGGCTGCACGAGGTGGCCATCGCCGCGAGCCTCCGGGATGCCTCGGGGAACGAGGGGCCTCGCGCGGATCGCCCCGGCGAGTAGGGCGGGAGCCCGCGAGCGGATCCCCCCGACCGAGAGCATCGCCATCCCCGCGCGCCCCGGCGGTGCCCCCTCGCCCGCTCGGGCGTGGTTGCTCCGCCGCCCCGCCTCGCTACCATCTGCGTCCCCGCGGATGTGGCGGAACTGGCAGACGCGCAAGATTCAGGTTCTTGTGGGAGTAAAATCCCGTGGAGGTTCGATTCCTCTCATCCGCATGACCGCACGCCGCCCCGGCCAACGCCGGGGCGGACTTGCTTTTGGGCCCGGCACCGCATTCGAGACGCCAGAGACGCCGCGGCCGCGGACTCGACGGGCCGTCGTGCCGCGGCCGAAGCCGTCCGCCGGCGGAGCCGTCGCGGATCGATCGCCCCGAACCTAGGCCCGTTCGGCGTCCGACGCCGGGCTCAGCTCCCACAGCGGTGCCGATACCCCGTTGACGCTGCTGCCGTTGAGCATCGTGGTGCGGGCAAGCGTCAGGAAGGTCTGCGGGAAGTGCTCCGCGGGGGCGGTCCGCTCGTCAAGCAGAGCCCGCTCCTCCGAGGACAGCTCCACCGCGAGCGAGGCCAGATTCTGCTCGAGCTGCGCCTCGGTGCGGGCTCCGAGGATGATCGAGCTGCAGCCGGGACGGCCCCGCAGCCACGCGAGCGCCACCGCGGCGATCGAGCATCGGTGGGCGGCCGCGATCGAGTCCATGGCGTCGAGCAGCGCGTAGGTGCCTTCATGCAGGTAGCGGCTCTCCGGCTGCACGCGAGTCGGCTCCGCCGGCCGCACGCCGCCGCGGCGGAACTTGCCGCTGAGGACGCCGCCCCGCAATCCGCCCCACGGGCAGACCCCCAGGCCGAGTTCGAGGGCCATCGGCACGAGCTCGTGCTCGACGGTCCGCTGCAGCAGGCTCCACTCGATCTGGATCGCCGAGAGCGGCGTCCATCCCCGCAGCTCCGCCAGGGTGTGGGCGCGGGCGCACGCCCACGCGGGGTGGTCGCTGAAGCCGAGGTATCGCACCTTGCCCTGCTGCACGAGCAGGTCGAGCGAACGCATCAGCTCCTCGAGGGGCGTGAAGGGATCCCAGAAGTGCACCCAGTAGAGGTCGATCCGGTCGGTCCGGAGGCGGCGAAGGCTCTCCTCGCAGGCCCGCATGATCGCGACCCGGCCCGAACCTCCCGCATTGGAATCGCCCCGGTGCATGCTGCCGCCGAACTTGGTCGCGAGCACCATCCGGTCGCGTCGGAGGCCGCCGCCCGCCTCGAACCACTCGCCGAGGATCCGCTCGGAATGCCCCTTGGTGTAGATGTTCGCCGCATCGATGAAGTTGCCTCCCGCCTCCATGTAGCGGTCGAGCAGGCGATGGCTGGTCGCCTCGTCCGCCCCGAAGCCCCACTGCTCACCGAAGGTCATGGCGCCGAGGCACAGCGGGCTCACCCGCAGCCCGCTTCGTCCGAGGGTGCGGAAGTCGGTCATCTGCACGGAAGGACTCCTTCTGGAGGATCGGAGATGCTTCGCCGCGAGTCCGTCGCCGACGCGGCCCGGCGTCGCCCTCGATCGTTCATCGGCGGCGGAACGGCTCGCCCGCGACGGGCAGATCGTCGAGACGCGAGTCGAAGCGGCGTTGCGCGATCGCCCGCAGCGATGCGAGCAGCGGCTGCAGCGCCTCGGGGTCGCCCTTCGCTTCGCCGCCGCGGTCCCAGTCGGGGCCGACCCACTCGATGGTGGTGCGGGCGGTGGCGTCGGGAGCGTCCGGCGGGGCGGGCGACTCGACGCTCCGCCACCACTGCGGATCCCCGAGCACCTCGAGGATCGATCGCGCCTCCTCGGCGGGAATCGAGGTGGTCCAGGACGAACCGCCCTCCCGCGCCGCGAGGCCGCCGGCGAAGGAGAAGTCGCCGCGGGTCGACAGCGAGTAGCGCTCCGCGCGGAGATCTCGCAGGTCGATCCGCAGCAGCGTGAGCGTCGAGACCTCCGCCGCATCGATCCGTGGCGGTCCGCACGCCGCCACCGCGGCCGCCACGCCCGCCAGCAGGGCCGCAGTCCGCAGAAGAGATCGACCGGGCCTCCCGGTGGTTCTCATGGCGAGCTCCCCGCCGCCCCCGATCCCCGACGCCGGTAGGGCGCATAGGGGTCGGGTCCGAAGTCGTAGCGGATCGCCGCACCGGGCTCGAGCTCCGCCGGGCGGTCCGCCATCCACGCCCGCTCCGCCAGCGCTCGAATGATCTCGCCGAGCGCCGGATCGCCGCCGCTCGCCGCGGGGCGGCGGGAGACGAAGGCCCAGGACTGGCCCTGCGCCTGGAACTCCACCACCTGCACGATCTCCCGCGGCCCCGCCTCGAGCGCCGCCGGCGCCGCCGAGGCGTTCGCGTTCCGGGGATCGGCGAGGCCGAGACGCCCGGCCAGTCGCCACAGCTCCTCGGATTCGCTCTCCCGGAGACGCCGGATCTCGCCCGGCCGCACCCCGTGATCGGGCCGGCCCGACGGCGACGGCGACCCCTCGCCTTGCCGCATCGCCCGCAGCGATCCGTCGGGCAGAAGCAGCCACCGGCCATCGCGAAGTTCGACTCGGTCCGCAGCCGCCGCCGACTCGCCGCGAATGACCGTCGCGTTGATGGCGAGGTCGGGCGGCAAGGGCGACCCCACGCCCAGCGGCCCCCCCGACGAGACGCAGGCGAGCGGCAGGACGCTGGCGATCGCAAGCAGCAGGCTCACGGACGCCCGATCGAGGGCCGACCGGATCGACCTCCATGCCCACCGATCCGCGTCGAGGCTCGCATTGCACCAGGGCCGCATCGGCGGCAGCGTAGCGGCTTCGGCGGAGGGAGGGCGATCGGGGGACCGCGAGCGTGTACCCTTCCTGCCTCGCCGACGGGAACCCGGCATGCGCGCATCGATCGCCTGGATCAACGAGTACCTCGACCGCGCCGTCTCCTCCGAGGAGGCCGGCGAGATCCTGACCGCGGTGGGCTTCCCCATCGACGGCGAGGGGATCGCCGAGAACGGCGAGGCATGGCTCGAGGTCGAGACCACCAGCAACCGCGGCGACTGCCTTTGCCACCTCGCGTTGGCGAGGGAGATTGCCGCCGCGAGCGGCCGAACGGGCCGCTGGGCCTCGCCGGGGCCCGCGGGCAGCGCCGGCGAACCGATGACGGTCCGCAACGAGGTGCCGCAGGCGTGCAGCCTCTACACGGCGAGGGTGATCGAAGGGGTCGAGGTCGCGGCGAGTCCTCCGTGGCTCGCCCGTCGCCTCGAGTCGATCGGGCAGATCCCCCGCAACAACCTCGTCGATGCGACCAACTTCGTCCTGTGGGAACTCGGCCAGCCAACCCACGTGTTCGACCTCGCGACGCTGCGGGGCGGCCGGATCGAGATCCGCTTCGCACGCGAGGGCGAGTCCTTGCTGCCGCTCGGCGAGGGAGCGGTGCCGATCCGCTTGACCGCGGAGGATCTCGTCATCGCCGATGCGGAGCGGCCGGTGGCCCTCGCGGGCGTCAAGGGCGGCGCCGAGACCGCCGTCACCGCGGGCACCACCGCCATCCTCGTCGAGGCGGCCACCTTCGATCCGGTCGCGGTGCGGAACGCCAGCCGCCGCCACGGCATCCGCAGCGATTCGAGCTACCGCTTCGAACGAGGGGTGCATCCGGCGGAGGTGAACCCCGCCGCGGAACGCCTCGTGGCCCTGATCCTCGAGATCGCCGGTGGCCGGCTGCGTCCGGGCGTCGCCGCCGACGGTCGCCCGATTCCGGCGCCTCGCTCGCTCTCGATGCGGCTGCGGCGGTGCGAACAGGTCCTCGGCGTGCCGCTCCCGGCGGAGCAGGTCGAGTCGATCTTCGAACGCCTCGATCTGAAGCCTCGCCTCGAGACCTCGCCCGAACCGACGGTGCGGGTGACGGTGCCGCCCCGCCGCCTCGACCTCGATCGGGAGATCGACCTTGTCGAGGAGGCCTGCCGCATCGCCGGCATCGAAGCCATTCCCGTGCGGGAGACCCTTTCGATCCGTCCGGCGCCGCTCCAGCGGTCGGTCGAGGGAGTGCGGCGGCTGCGGGACGCTCTTGCCGAGGCCGGCTTCCTCGAGAGCGTCACCCACTCGCTCGTCTCGGAGCGTCTGGCCGAACCCTTCCTCGGCGAGGGCGAGCAGCCGATCCGGGTGGACGACGCCCGCGCGGGCGGGACCCCGATCCTGCGGCCGAGCCTGGTGCCGAGCCTGCTCGAGGTGCTCGCCCGCAACGAGGGCCTCGGCGCAAAGGGACTCGGCTTCTTCGAAGTGGCGGCGGCGTTCCGGATGCGGGAGGCAGGCGGCCACTCCGAGCGGCGGGAGGTGGCGATCGTGCTCGATGGCGGCAGCGACGCCCAGGCGGCGGTGCGGCGTCTCCGCGGCGCCGTCGAGCGGGTGGGGCGGATCCTGGCCGGCGGGGTCGTGCTGGACGATGCCGCCGACGGCGAGCGGGTCGCCTACCTGCACCCCCAACTCGCCGTCCGCCACGGCGAGACGATGCTCGGCCGCTTCGGTCTACTCGAGGCCGGGGTGGCCCAACTTGCCGGGCTCGACCGGACGGTGGCGGTGGCGGAACTCTCCATCGACGCCCTGCTCGATCGCTATCCCCCGCCGCTTCGCATCGAGGATCCTCCGCAGTTTCCGCCGATCGAGCGGGACCTCTCCATCGTCGTCGAGGAGGCGGTGGCCTGGGCGGCCATCGAGCGGTGCATTCGCGGCCTCGAACTTCCGCTTCTGGCCGACCTTTCCTTCGTCACCACCTATCGGGGCCGCGGCCTGCCGCCCGGCCGCAAGAGCGTCACGCTTCGCCTGCTCTTCCGCGATCCCGCCCGAACGCTGCGCCACGAGGAGGTCGAGCCCGGCGTCGCCGCGGCGGTGGAGGCCTTGCGGCGCGATCTCGGCGGCGAACTCCGCGGAGCCGCCTCGTGAGCGGTCTCGCCGGCGGCGGGCCGGTCGCGAAGGAGACGGTGGGCGGATTCCTCGAGGCGCTCTCGGCACGGCAGCCGGTTCCCGGCGGCGGTGCCGCCGCCGGCGTGGTCGCCGCGATCGCGGCCGGCCTGGCGGAGATGGTGCTTCGCTACAGCCTCGGCAAGAAGTCGCTTGCCGACCATCAGCCTCTGCTCGAGGCGATGCTGCCCCGCCTCGAGGCGATCCGGGCCTCCTCGCTTCGCTTCGCCGACGAGGATGCCGCGGCGTATGCGAAGGTCAACGCCCTCTGGACGCTGCCCAAGGACGATCCCCGCCGGCTCGCAGAGTGGTCCGAGGCGGTGAACGCCGCGATCGAGGTGCCCCTTCGCATCCTCGACGCCGCGGAGCAGCTGCTCGGCATCGCCAAGGAGATGGACGGCACCACCGCCGCGAGCCTGCGGAGCGACCTTGCGATCGCTGCAGTGCTCGGCGAGGCGGCCCTCCGAGCCGCCGCCTGGAACGTCCGGATCAACCTGCCGCATCTCGGCGACGCCGCGAGGGCCGCGTCCTTCGAGCGGGTGCTCGCGGCGGCGATCGCCCACGCCTCCGAGACGGTCGGCCGCATCGAGTCCCACTGCGGCGGCGACGGGTGAGGCCCGTCTGGAGTCGATGGGCACGATGATCGGCCCGGCCGCGATCCTGCTGCTCGCCGCGACCCTCGTCGTGGCCGCCTACCTCGCGGCCATCGCGCACCGCTTGCGGCATCCCCCCCGCCGCACTCTCGGATGGGCCCTTGGACGAGGGGTTCCCGGCGATCCGGATGGACTCGGGCGGCCTCTGGCGTGGCGCGAGGAGACCCTTGAGGTGGCCGGCTCGGCGGCGGTCCCGCTCGCGATCTGGCGCCTCGCCCGCAGCGAGCAGGATCTCGAGGCACCGGCCCGCGCGGTGGTGCTGCTGCACGGCTGGGGCCACGGCCGTCGCGACGGCCTCGACCGGCTTGCTCCGTTCCTCGCGGCCCGCGGCACGGTGGTGCTCATGCCGGACCTCCGGGGGCACGGCGACTCGCCCGGCGCAAGCGGTCTCGGCGATCTCGACGAGATCGATCTGCTCGAGCTGCTGGCCACCCTGTCGCCGCTGCCCACGCTGCTCGTGGGACACTCCATGGGCGGCGTCGCCGCGATCCATGCCGCCGCGGCGGTCTCCGCCGGCGGGCCGCACGCGTCCATCGATCTGCGGGGCGTCATCGCGATCTCGCCCTACGAACGCCTCCGGGTGCCGATCGCTGCGGATCTCCGCCGCCGCGGCCACAGCCTCGGCGTGCTGCGGGGACCGCTGCTGGCCCTGCTTCGCCTGCGGGGGATCCGCGAGCGGTCGACCGCCGCATCGGCTTCGCAGATCGGCGTGCCCCTGCTTGTGATCCATGGGGAGGAGGACGACTTCTGCCCCCGCGATGCGGCTGCGGCCATCGCCGACGCCGCGGCGCAGGGACAATTCGTCCCCATCCCCCACGGCGGCCATGCCGACCTGTGGCGGCGGCATCGCGAAGCGATCGAAACCGCGATCGCTTCGTTCTCGCCGTGGACCGACCTCACTTCGCCGGCGGTAGGATCCGCGAGCGGGTCAGGAACCCCTTCTCGCCTGCGGTGAAGTCCCAGGTCGCCACCCCGACAAACTGCTTCCAGACCTCCGGATCGAGAAGCTTCTTGAGGTCGATCTCGTCCGGCTCGAAACCGCCGATTCCCTCCATCTCGAACCCGCCCGCGAGCGGCATCTCCTCGAGGAGCGTCTGCTGCTGCTGCAGGGTCGTCAGGAGGTCGGTCCAGCCGAAGCCGACCATGCGGCGGTCGCCGAAGGAGTCGAGCACCGCCCGCATCGAGGCGGGACGCTCCGCGGCCGCCTCGCCGCCTCGAAGGGCCTGCTCCACGCCCGCGGCGGGACCGAAGAAGAGGTGCCCGCGGCCGAGGCCGATGGCGACGGGACTGAACTCGTCGCTGTAGATGGCGTGGCCGGCGAAGTCGCGGCGACGCATTCCCATGCCCGGGGCCATCAGCGCCACCAGCGGCTCCACCGCCGCCATGTCCCCCACCGGGATCGCGGCGATCGTCTCGAAGCTGTCGACGTCGATCGGCATGCGGGTCATCGAGTAGACGTGCATCGAAGGCCCCATCGCCTTGAAGGCGGCGTCGAGCGTCGGACCCATCTGCATGAGCATGCCCTCGAGCTCCTGCCGCTCCATCTCCCCAAGGCCGGCCACGATCTCCCGCACCGTGGGCATGACCTCGCCGAAGCGGATGTTCATGCGGCCGTAGCCGGTGGCCTCGGAGGGAACGAAGTCCGGCGGCGCCGCCGCGGCGTCGTCGAGGGTCAGGAGACCCATCAGGCCCGCCTTCGGCCCGGGGATGGTCGTGGCGATGTTCTGCTCGAGCATCGAGCCGTCGCGATTGACCCGCACGCCGATCGCGTGGGCCCGGATGTCTCCGAACACCCGCGAAAGGATCGGCCCGGCGATCGCGAGCATCATGCCCCCGTCGCCCGAGGAGAGCAGCTTCTGGAGGTTCGCGGTGAGGGCCATCGCGTGGACGGTCGCGATGATCGTTGCGCCGGCGAGCTTCGCACCGCCGCACCCCGTGTTCGTGGTCCTGCCGCTGGCGCTGTTCGGCTTCAAGCTGACCAAACTGTTGTTCCTCTACCGCTGGCGGGTCCAGGCCGGCCTCGCGGAGAGCTTCGCCGCGGGCATCGCCGGTCTGGCCCTGTCGCACGTCGTCGCCCGTGCGATCCTGACCGGGCTCGTGCATCGTGGCATCGGCTTCTACCGCACACCCAAGCAGGCACGCGCCCCCGGACTGCTGCAGGCCCTGCTCGAGGCGCGGGAGGAGTTGCTGTTCCTGCTGGCGCTGGCGCTTGGCGCACTGGCCCTGCTGGGCCGCGAGGATGGCGACCTGTTCGACGTGAGACTGTGGGCGGTCATGCTGGCGATACAGGCCGTGCCCTACGCAGCCGCAGGATTGATGTCGTGGATCAGCGCCCGATCGAACCGCGCGCCGCCGGCCGCCGAGATTCCCCGAGACCCGCTCGCCCAGGCCCCCGGCTGACGCGACCGCGCTGCCAGCCCGCCATCACGATACGGGTACCGCCGATCAACTGTCGCCTTCGGCCATCGCGCTCGCCGCATCCTTTGGCGTGTCGGGCCTGGCGGGAGGCGCAGCCCCGACCGATGCGTGTTCGCGGTGTTCCGAACGGGTCGAAATCGTCGCGACCTCCCGAATATGCACGTCCTGCTGCGGATAGGGGATGGACACGCCGGCCGCATCGAACGCTTCTTTGACCTGGCGGGTGAGATCCCAGTAAACCGTCCAGTAGTCGGCCGTCCGTACCCACGGGCGGACCAGGAAATCCACCGAGCTCGCACCGAGGTTGCTGACGCGAATCAGCGGCGCCGGGTCCTGCAGGACCAGTTCGTGTGACGCCACGAGCTTTTCGAGCACCTGCTGGGCAGTCTCGATGTCGTCGTCGTAGCCGATGCCGAACACCAGGTCGACGCGCCGCGTCGCGCTCGTGGTGACGTTGGTGATGACGTTGCCCCAAACGTTCTTGTTCGGGATCACGATGATCTGATTGTCCGGCGTGTTCACCGTGGTTGCGACGATGCTCACCGCCTTGACGGTTCCCGCAACGCCTCCGATGTCGACGTAGTCGCCCTCGTCGAACGGGCGGGTGATCAGGATCATCAGGCCACTGGCCAGGTTGCCCAGTGTGTCC
>CAZQUA010000089.1:0-8900 GCA_964596455.1 uncultured Isosphaeraceae bacterium | reverse complement strand
GCGACGCAGCACCTCGGCGGGTGCGAGCGGCGCCCGCGGTTCGGCGGACTCGCGAAGCTGCAGACGCCGTGCGAGGCCCATCGCCACCATCGCCGCGGGAAGGCCGTGCCCGACGGCGTCGGCGATGAAGACGCCGATGCGGTCGCGGCCGAGCCGCACGAGGTCGTAGATGTCCCCGGAGACGTGGCTCGCCGGCCTCCAGAGCACGCTGCATTCGAGGCGGCGATGGCGGGGCAGGCGACGCGGCAGGAACTCCCGCTGCATGCGGGCGGCCTCGAGCAGTTCGCGATCCATCCGCCGCACCGTGTCGGTCGCATCCCGCTGCCGCCGCTCCGCCCGCTCGAGGCGGCGGCTCGAGCGGCGGATCGCCGCGAGCGACGCGGCCACCGCGCGGATCGCCGCGGGCGCCACCGCGGCGGCATTGCTCCAGGCGGGAAGGCGGACCACCGGCGGGCCCTCGGCATCCTCGCGAGCAAGGCGAGCGGCGATCGCCGCGGGCAGTCGGGAGTCCTCCTCCAGGACGATCCAGGCCAGCGGCGGCCGAATGGCCTCCAGCATCCGCTCCGAGGCGGCGAGGCCGCTCGGGACCACCACGAACTCGGGGAGATCGCCTTCGGCGGCGGCCGCCTCCCGCCAAACGCTGCGGATCGCCTCGGCAAGGCCGCGGGCCGCGACGCCGCCGCGGTCGCGAACCGCGGAGATCGTCACGATCGCCGGCGGTCGCCTCGCCTCGGGGGGGTTTCGCTCGTCCATCCGCGGTGCTCCCCTCGGCCGCGGCGAGCGGCCCCGAGGGGCATCGGCTCAGCGGAGATGCCCCTTGAGGCGATCCGCATCGAGAGGAATGCGGGCATTGACGGTCAGACCGAGCGATCGGATCGACCCGGCGGGGAGTTCGATCGCGAAGATCGCCGGGCGGCGGCTCGGATACATCGGCAGGCGGGCCCGATACGCGCTCTCGGACTCGCCTTCGCCCCGCGGCGGCTCCGGCGGCATCTCGTGCGTCGCCACGATCGTCCCGAACCGGTCGAGGAAGAGCAGATCGATCGGGATCAGGCACTCCGCCATCCAGAACGCCCGCACCTCGCTCTCGGGAAAGATGAAGATCATGCCGCCGTCCTCGGGAAGCGACGCCCGTCCGCCGAGGCCGCGGCTGCGGGAGTCGTCGTCGGCGGCCACCTCGAGGCGCCAGATGCGGCCGCCGATCGGCACCTCCTCGATGGCGGGCCCATCGGACGACGGCCCGCAGGAGACCGCTGCGGCGAGAAGGGCCAGGAGCGAAGCGAGCGTCGCCGCACCGGCGGCGGAGGATCGGGCGAGCGGATTCATGGAGGACTCCCGAGGAAGCGGAGCGAGGCGTCGTCGAGGCGGGGGCGAGCCGTCGGGTCGCGTTCGCGACTCGCCAACTCCCGGAGGCTCGAGGGCGTCGCCATCGCGGCGAGGCGGTCGAGGCCGATCGGCATCGGTTCGGGCAGCCATCGGCACCAGAACGCGACGAGGCCGCGGATCGCCGCCGCGGCGACGCCGCGATCCCGCAGCGCCGCGATCGCGAGCGAGCCGTCGCGCTTGGCGAGGCGGGTGCCGGAGGCGTCCCCCACGAGCGGCAGATGCCACCACTGGGGCGACGGGATGCCAAGGGCCCGCTGCAGCAGGATCTGCCGTGCGGTCGAGGGGAGCAGGTCGTCGCCCCGCACGACCTCGGTGACGCCATCGAGGGCGTCGTCCACCACCACCGCCAGCTGATAGGCGGGCAGGCCCTCGCGGGTCCAGATCGCGAAGTCGCCGCATTCGGCGGCAGGATCGAACCGCTGCGGCCCGGCGAGGCGATCGACGAACTCGACCGCTCCGGCATCGGTTCGGAAGCGGTAGCTGACGCGGGGGTCGGCGAATCGCCACGCATCGCCCGGAGGCGGGCGAAGGCTCGGATCGAACCGCAGCTCGCCGCCCTCGCCGGCGTGCGGCGCCGCGGCGGCCGCGCGGATCGCGCTGCGGCTGAGCGGACTGCTGAAGGCCCGGCCCGCGGCGGCAAGCGTCGCCATCGCCTCGCGGAACCTCGCGGTCTCGCGGGACTGGACGCGCGGCGGGCCGTCCCAGTCGATGCCGAGCCAGGCGAGCACCGCGAGCGTCTCCTCGCCGAGATCTTCGCGCCGGCGGGTGCGGTCGAGGTCCTCGAGGCGAAGGCGGATGGCCCAACCCTCGTTGCGGGCGAGGGCCCAGGTGAGCAGGAAGGTGCGGGCGTGCCCGAGATGCAGCGAGCCGGTCAGCGACGGCGCGAGGCGGGTCGCGGGGGTCGGCGTCGTCTCGCGATCGGCGAGCGGCGATGGCATGCGGCAGGTTGTAGCGTCGCCCCCGCGATGCCGCGATGGGCGGCGGGACCGGGTTCGTCCGAGGATCGCCGGTATAGTCCGACTCCGCCCCGGCGCGATGGGGCGAGTCCCGCGGGGAACTTCCGATTCCCCCGATTCTTTGGGAGGCGACCATGGCTTCGGAGCAGACGACCGTCGAGCGACTCACGCCCGAGGAGGCCGCGGAGGGACTGAAGAGCCTTCCGCAATGGTCGCGATCGGGGGAGGCGATCGCCCGGACCTTCGCCTTCGCGGACTTCACGGAAGCCATGCGGTTCGTCAACCGCGTCGCCGCCCGCGCCGAGGACGTGCAGCACCATCCCGACATCCTGATCCGCTGGAACAAGGTGACCTTGACCCTCGTCACCCACGATGCGGGCGGCTTGAGCCGCAAGGACCTCGAGATGGCCGAAGCCTGCGATCGTCTGGCCGCAGGCTAGGTCCGGCGGCAACGGATCCCCGCTCGTCGATCGCCGCGGCATCACCCGGCTCGCGGCGTCGGCGGAACCCGGTCCCATCCCACTCGACCGCGATCAGGCCGACTGCAAGGTGTTGCGGACGAGGTTCGCCCGCGCCTCCCGCAGGGCGTCGTCGTCGAGTTCGAGGCCCGCGACCGTCCGCAGGTGCGCCGGCTGCACCATCAGGAAGAGTCGATTCACCGTGCCGATGGGCACCTCGCCGATCCGCCCGAGGCAGATGCCCATCCGCAGGCGGCTGAGCAGCTTCATGGACTCCTCGAGGCCGAGCGAGCGGGCCGCGGTCAGCACGCCCCAGGCCCGGAAGACGCGGTCGTCGAGCAGGACGGGGGAACGCTCCGCGAGCATGCGGCGGGCTTCCCGCTCGTAGGCGATCACCTCTGGCACGATCCGGTCGCTGAGCTCCGAGAGCAGATCCTGCTCGGAGACGCCGAGGGTCACCTGGTTGGAGACCTGGTAGAAGTCGCCGGAGGTCTCCGAGCCCTCCCCGTAGTAGCCCCGCACCGCGAGGTGGAGCTCCTTGGCGGCGCGGCGGACCCGCTCGATCTCGTTGGTGATCCGCAGGCCGGGCAGATGCAGCATGACCGAGAGGCGGATCCCGCAGCCGACGTTGGTCGGGCAGGCGGTGAGGTAGCCCCATCGGGTGTCGAAGGCGAGGTCGATGGAGTCCTCGAGATGCTCCTCGAGCAGGCGGACGCGATCGAACGCCTCGACGAGGCGGAATCCCGGAAGCAGCACCTGCAGGCGCAGGTGGTCCTCCTCGTTGACCATCACGCTGAGGCTCTCGTCGGCGGACACCGCCACGGCGCGAGGGGCCTCGCCCTTGGCGAACTGCCGGCTGATCAGGTGCCGCTCGACGAGCAGGTCCCGCTCGTGGGGGCTCGATCGGTTGAGGGCGACCCACATCAGGCCCGTGGCGAGATCGGAGGGCCAGGCCGATCGCCGCACCGCCTCGAGCACCTCGAGACGCTGCGGATCGCTCGCCCGCTTGGGGAAGGGGAACCCGCTCAGGTTGCGGGCGAGGCGGACGCGGCTGCTGATGACCACGTCGCCCTCCGGCGCGGCGGTCTCCAGCCACGGTCCGGTGCCGCCGCCGCCGATGGGAAGCTCGCCTCCGCCGCGGCTCATTCCGTCGCCGGCTCCGCGGAGGCCTCCGAACTGCCCCGCCCGAGCTCATGCAGGCGGTCGCGGAGCTCCGCGGCCCGCTCGTACTGCTCGGCGGCGACGGCCTCGTCGAGTTCCCGCACCAGCCGCATCCGCAGGGCCCGCAGGTCGATCCCGTCGCCGCTGCGTCGGGGGGCCCGGCCCACGTGATGGGTGCCGCCGGCGTGGGCCCGCTCGATCAGCGGCTCGAGGGCCTTGCCGAACGCCTCGTAGCAGTGCTCGCACCCAAGGGTGCCGGCCTGGCGGAACTGGGCGACGCTCATGCCGCACTCGGGGCAGGTGACGGAGGCGGCGCCGCGTCGCCCTGCGGGGGTGATGGAGGAGAGCAGCTGGTTGAGCGGCTGATGCTCGGGGAGCACGTAGCCCGCCGCGGCCGCGTGGGCCTGGCAGAGGTGCACCTCCTTGGTCACGCCGTTCTTCACGACGGTCTCGTGGACGACCGCGGGCTTGTCGCAGTGGTCGCAGTTCATGCTGGATCCACTCTAGCGCTCCGCCGGGCCGGAGGTCCATGCCGCGGCGACCTGCCGAAGCGCCGCAAGGCGACCGAGCAGCTGCGGCATCGCCGCGAGCGGCTGCATGGTGCTCGCGTCGCTCGGGGCGGCGGCGGGATCGGGGTGGCATTCGATGAACACCGCGGGAACGCCCGCGGCGACGGCGGCGCGGGCGAGGAGTTCCGCCCGCTCCGGCCGCCCCCCGGAGGCGGTGCCGGTGCCGCCGGGAAGCTGCGTGGAATGGGTGACGTCGAAGCAGATCGGGCAGTCGCGGGCGGCGCCGAGCGCCATCAGGTCGCCGAGGCCGACGAAGTCGTTCACGAGGCGGTGGTAGCCGAAGAAGGTGCCACGCTCGGTGAGCAGGATCCGCCGGCCGCCGCTCTCGCGGACCTTGGCGATCGCCTGCTCCATCTCGGCCGGGGCCATGAACTGGCCCTTCTTGACGTTCACGGGCCGGCCGGTGGCGGCGGCGGCGGCGAGCAGGTCGGTCTGCCGGCAGAGGAACGCGGGGATCTGGAGCAGATCCACCGACTCCGCGGCGGCCGCCGCCTGCGAGGCCTCGTGGATATCGGTCAGCACCGGCACCCCCAGCGTCTCCCGGACTCGGCGGAGCCGGGCGAGGCCCTCCTCGAGGCCGGGCCCCCGCGACGAGCGGACCGAGGAGCGGTTCGCCTTGTCGAAGCTTCCCTTGAAGATGAAGTCGATGCCGAGCTGCAGGCAGTGCTCGGCGAGGAACGACGCGATGCGGAGATTGACCGCGTCGTCCTCGAGCACGCAGGGGCCGGCGATCAGCAGCAGGCTCGGCGACGGCGTCGGCGAGAAGAATCGGTCGGGATCGAAGCGGCTGCCGCGGAGCATGATCGGAGGCCTCGGGCGAAGGCGGCGAGTGTAGCGGTCGCGATGCTCGCCGCGGGGCGGGGCGGGGGAACCGCCCGCATCGGTCCGCCGGAGACCCTCTCGAGGCTCTCGGTCCTTCCCGCACGCTCGCTCCGATCATTCCGGCGGACGGGCCGCCTCGGGGACCGATGGCCTCGGACTCCTGCGAGCGGAGGGGGAATCCGGCCGAAAGGCCAACGGCGGGGCAGGTCCGCCGCGGCGAAGGCTGCGGCCGGCCGTCCCGAGCGGATCCTCGGAGGCCCGCGGCGCCGCCTCGCCGCGGCGAAGGACTTGGCACCATGAGCGAGACCAGCGGATTCCCCCTGCAGCCGGAGGCGTTTGCCGAACAGGTCCTCGCGATCTTCGCGCGGAACCACCCCGACCGCGCCGCGTCGCTGGTGGGTCCGCTCGCCATCGCCATCGACGGCCGTCCGCTCAACCTCGAGAACCTGCACCGCATGGTCGCCCGCGACCCCAAGCGGGGCGTGGAGATCGTCGAGCACTATCTCGACCGGGTGATCGAGGGCGACGCCCTGAGCAACACCCCGATCCCGCTGGCGGTGGCGATGCCGCGGATCATGCCGCGGATCCAGCCGGAATCGATCTTCGACCACCTCGACCGCGAGCAGGTCGCCCATGCGCCCTTCGTCAACGGCACCGTCGTGGTCTTCGTGCTCGACATGCCGCAGATGACCGTGAGCATCACCACCGAGCAGATGGTGCGGTGGCGCCTCGATGCCGACGAGCTCGACCGGATCGCCCGGGAGAACCTCGCCCGGTACAGCCCGAATCTCTCGGTGCAGGTGGTCGAGTCGCCTGCGGGCGGCCGCGCCGCCATCGTGGCGGAGCACGACGGCTACGACGCCGCGAGGTTGCTGCTGAGCCGCATCCATCGCCAGCTCGCCCCGCAGCTCGGCGGCGACTTCTACGTGGCGACGCCCTCGCGGGACCGCTTCCTCGCGATCTCCGCGGAGCCGAAGCAGTTCGTCGAGCGCCTGCACGAGCGGGCGGAGCACGAGTTCCGGAGCCTGCCCTATCCGATCACGACGAGCCTCTTCCTCGTGACCCGCGACGGGATCGCCGGCACCGCCGCCTGATCGGGCGAGGCCGCCCTTGCCGGGGCGGCGGCGGCACCGACAATGCCGCGGTGCTGCTGCTCGTGGACCACTACGACTCGTTCACCTTCAATCTCGTCCAGGAGATCGGGCGGATCGACCCGTCGCTGCCGATCGAGGTGCGGCGGTGCGATCGACTCGACGAGGCCGAGGCGGAGTCGCTGCGTCCCGAGGCGATCCTGCTGTCTCCCGGTCCCTGCGGACCCGCCGAGGCGGGCGTCTCCATGGCGCTGGTGCGACGCTTCGCCGGGCGGGTGCCGATGCTCGGGGTGTGCCTCGGCCATCAGGTCATCGCCGCGGCGCTGGGCATGCGGGTCGAGCGGAGTCCGCGGCCGGTGCATGGCCGATCGTGCCGCGTGCGGCACGACGGCCGCGGATGGTTCGCGGGCCTGCCCAACCCGCTCGAGGCGGCCCGCTACCACTCGCTGACGGTGGCGCCGGACTCGATCGGGGAGGAGTTCGAGCGGAGCGCCGCCACCGAGGATGGCGTGGTGATGGGCCTGCGGCGGCGGGCGGCGGCGGGGGAGGCGCCGCTCGAAGGCGTGCAGTTCCATCCGGAGAGCCACCTCACGCCCGATGGCGGCTCGCTGCTTCGCAACTTCATCGGGGCGTGGCGGCCGGCGGCCGCCGCCGCGACTCAGTCGTTGAAGGTGTGATGGCGGCGGACCGCCGCGGCGAAGGCGGCGGGAGTGGTGCGAAGGGCCTTCTCCATCGCCTCCTCGAGCGAGGCACCGAGGCGAAGACGCTCGATGAACGGCCCGAAGGCCGCGGGGCTCTGTTCGGCGATTGCGGCGACGAGCAGCAGGGCCACGCCTCCGGCGGGCCCGTCGGGGACTTGCCACGCCTCGGCATCACGGGGCAGAGCCATCACCCCGAGCAGGTCGCTGCCGCCGCGGATGGCCGCGAGCCCGGCGGCCCGCTGCCGGGCTTCCAGCGATCCCTGCGGCACCGCCAACGCCGCCAGATGCGAGGCGAGTCCCTCCCGGACCCATGCCGGAAGCGGCGCGGGGTCCTGCGGGCGGTCGAGGAGCGACCAGGCCACGAGCCGCGCCAGGATCGGGCGGAGCGTGCTCTCGTCGGGATCCCGCCAGGCGGAGATCGCCGCCACCGGCGGGGCCGGGTGGTAGCGGGCGTTCGCCGGGGCGGCCGCCGGCGTCCCGAAGAGACGCTCCTCGGCGGCGGCGAACGATGCGGGCGAGGCGTGCAGCAGCAGCACCAGCGGGCGGAGATCCTCCGGCGGGATCTCGAGGTGGCGACGCATGGCCTCGCGGTCGCGAGCGAGTCCCGCCGCGAGCGCACGCGCTGCCGAGGACGGGGCGACGTCGAGCAGCGTCAGCGATCCCGAGGCGACCGGTGGAGCCTCGCGGCCAAGGGCCGCACGCCACGCCGCCACCGTCTCGGCGACGCTCGGGGCCGCCTCGGCGGGATCGGCGGCGGGCGTCGCGGGCGGTCGGGGCGTCTTGGGCGGAGAGGCGGCGCCGGAATCGGCGGCACAAAGCATCCAGATTGCCAAGATGGCAGCGGCGGCGCTTCGCATGACCGGTGAATGTAGGCGAATCGCGCCCGCCATCGCGGGCGAGTCGGCCTTGGAGCGAACCCTCGGGGCGGGTTCAGTGGTACAGGCGTTGCGGATCGCCGATAGCAGGGATTCGGCAGGGCTGCCCGGCGGAGGCGCCACCCCTACCATCCCCAACGCGGCAACCACGATCCGCAGGAGGCAAGGCATGTTCGAGCGACTGACCGACCGCGCCCGCAAGGTGATGGCCCTCGCCAACCAGGAGGCCCAGCGCTTCAACCATGAATACATCGGGACCGAGCACATCCTGCTCGGCCTCGTCAAGGAGGGCAGCGGCGTCGGCGCCAACGTCCTCAAGAACCTCGACATCGATCTCCGCAAGGTCCGCCTCGAGGTGGAGAAGCTCGTCAAGAGCGGCCCCGAGATGGTCACCATGGGCAAGCTGCCCCAGACCCCGCGGGCGAAGAAGGTGATCGAGTACGCGATCGAGGAGGCCCGCAACCTCAACCACAACTACGTCGGCACCGAGCACCTGCTGCTCGGCCTGCTCCGCGAGCACGACGGCGTGGCGGCCCAGGTCCTGCTGAATCTCGGCCTCAAGCTCGAGGAGGTCCGCGAGGAGGTCCTCAACCTGCTCGGGGCGGGGGTCGAGAGCGAGGAGGGCGCGCCGGAGGCCTCCGAGGGGCCCGCCGCCGAGGCCGGCCCCGGGCCCCGCCGCGGCAAGAGCAAGACCCCGGCCCTCGACAGCTTCGGCCGCGACCTGACCGAGCTCGCCCGCAACGGCGAGCTCGATCCGGTGATCGGCCGGGCCGGCGAGATCGAGCGCCTGATCCAGGTGCTCTGCCGCCGCACCAAGAACAACCCGGTCCTCCTCGGCGAGGCCGGCGTCGGCAAGACCGCGATCGTCGAGGGCCTCGCCC
>CAZQUA010000088.1:0-8938 GCA_964596455.1 uncultured Isosphaeraceae bacterium | reverse complement strand
GAACTCCTTCGGGAGTTGTTCAACGATCCTCTTCAGAGATCGAGGAGTCCCCCGCATGACCACGCCGCTCCGCGAGATCCGCACCGACTTCGTCCCGCGAGATCTCGACCCCACCTCCTGGGATCAGGTCGGTCCGCTGTTCGAGCAGCTGATGACCCGGCCGCTCCGCTGCGAGAAGTGCGTTGAGAAGTTGCTGCTCGACCGGAGCGAACTCGCCGCCGCGGTGGCGGAGTGCGAGGCGGATCTCTACATCGCCACCACCCGCCGCACCGAGGACGAGGCCGCCAAGAAGGCCTTCCTCGCCTTCGTCGAGGAGATCCTGCCGAAGGCCCGCGTCGCGGCCTTCGAGCTCGAGCGTCGGATCGCCGACAGTCCGCACGCCGGCCGCCTCGACCCGGACCGCTACGGGGTGCTGCTTCGGAACCTGCGGGCGGGCGTCGAGATGTTCCGCGAGGAGAACGTGCCCCTCGAGACCGAGCTGACCCGCCTCGACCAGCAGTACAAGGAGATCACCGGGGCGATGACGGTCGAGTTCGAGGGCCGCGAGCGGACCATGGCGGAGATGGGCCGGTTCCAGGAGGAGCTCGACCGGGATCTCCGCGAACGGGCGTGGCGGTGCACCAGCGAGCGGCGCCTGCAGGACGCCGAGGCGATCGAAGGGATCTTCGAGTCGATGCTTGCGGTGCGGGAGAAGGTGGCCGCCAACGCGGGCTTCGCGAACTTCCGCGACTACCAGCACCAGCGCCTGCTGCGGTTCGACTACTCGCCGCAGGACTGCGAGCGGTTCCATGCGGGCGTCGAGGAGATCTGCGTGCCGCTCATGCGGCGCCTCGAGCAGGCGCGTGCGGCGTTCCTCGGCGTCGATCCGCTGCGGCCGTGGGACCTCAAGGTCGACCTGCGGAAGCGGCCGCCGCTGCGGCCCTTCGCCGACGGGGCGGAGCTGGTGGACCGCAGCTCGAGGGCCTTCCACCGTCTCGATCCGCAGCTCGGGGGGCTCTTCGACCTGCTGCGGGAGGGGGACTGCCTCGACCTCGAGAGCCGCAAGGGCAAGGCCCCCGGCGGCTACCAGTACCAGCGGCAGCGGAGCGGCCGGCCCTTCATCTTCATGAACGCCGCAGGCCTGCACCGCGACCTCGTCACCATGGTCCATGAGGCCGGGCATGCGTTCCACTCGCTGCTCAGCGTGCAGGAGCCGCTCGTGGACTACCGCGACAGTCCCATCGAGTTCGCCGAGGTGGCCTCGATGAGCATGGAGCTGCTGACCTATCCGCAGCTCGGCGAGTTCTACGGCGATGGCGAAGCCGACCGCGCCCGTCGGGAGCACCTCGAGGGGATCGTGGGCACCCTCTGCTGGATCGCCCAGATCGACGCGTTCCAGCAGTGGATCTACACCCATCCCGGGCACACCCGCGAGGAGCGTCGCCGCTGCTGGCTCGGCCTGCAGGACCGCTTCGGCGGGATCGCGTCCTACGAAGGCTTCGAGGAGACGCGGGCGAGGTCCTGGCAGCGGCAGCTGCACCTCTTCAGCCTGCCCTTCTACTACATCGAGTACGGCATCGCCCAACTCGGGGCGCTGCAGATGTGGCAGCGGGCTCGGAGCGACGCCTCCGCGGCCCTCGGGGGCTACAAGCGGGGCCTGTCGCTCGGCGGCTCCCGGTCGCTGCCGACGCTCTTCGAGGAGGCCGGCCTCCGCTTCGACTTCGGCCCCGACACCATCCGATCGCTGATCGGCGAGGTGACCGAGGAGCTCGAACGCCTGCCGGCGTGAGGCGGCGGCGTCACGCCGCCTCGGCGGTCAGGGGCCGCGGTACTCGCAGCGGGACGAGCAGGTCTCGTGCACCACGATCTCCGCGAGGCCCGGCAGCGACGGGGCGAGCTGCCGCCAGAGCCACGCGGCGATCACCTCGCTCGTGGGGTTGCCGAGCCCGTCGATCTCGTTGAGCAGGCGGTGGTCGAGGCGGTCGACGATCGGCTCGACCGCCCGCTTCAGGTCGCCGTAGTCGATCAGGAAGCCCCGCGACGGATCGACCGTGCCCTCGACGGCCACCTCGATCCGGAAGGAGTGCCCGTGCAGGCGACGGCACTTGTGCCCCTCCGGGAAGGTGGGCAGGAAGTGGGCGGCCTCGAAGGAGAATCCCTTCACGAGGCGGACGGTGCCGATGGCTCCCTCGCTCATGAGGCGGCGGTCCTGACGTGCCGAAGGCCGCGGCGGGGGATCACGCCGAGGCGTCGGACTCCGCCGCGACCTCGGTGCCGGTGGCGGTGCCGAGGTGCTTCAGGCCGCGACGCTGGTCGCGGAGGCGGCGGCTCTTGCCCACGCGATCCCGCAGGTAGAAGAGCTTCGCCCGTCGGGCATCGCCGTGGCGGACCACCTCGATCTTCGCGATGCGGGGACTGTGCAGCGGGAAGATCCGCTCCACGCCCTCGTTGGCGACGATCCGGCGGACGGTGATCATCCGGTTGATGCCGCCGCCGCGGCCGGCGATGTAGACGCCCTGGAAGACCTGGATCCGCTCCTTGTCCCCCTCGATGATCCGGTAGTGGACGTCGATGGTGTCGCCGATCGAGAAGTGCGGGTAGGCGTCGGCGGGCTTGAGCTGGTCGGCGACGACGCTGCGGACGATCTGGTCTCGGTTCATGGTGGAGTCTCCGGGCGGGGCGGTGCGGATTCGGGAACGGGATCACCGTCCACGGCCGGTCAGGCGTGGTGCGGAAGGGAAGACGGTTCGGAAGGAGACGAGGCGGCGGGCAGGCGGGCCGAGGTCGCCGAAGGCGATGCCGGCGGCACCTCGCGGCCGGAGGCGGCGGCCCGCGGCAGCAGCTCCGGGCGGCGGCGGCGGGTGCGTTCGATGCGGCGGTCGAGGCGCCAGCGGGCGATCTCGCCATGGTCGCCGCCAAGGAGGACCGCCGGGACCTCGCGGTCCCGCCAGATGCGGGGGCGGGTGTAGTGGGGGCAGTCGAGCAGCCGCGGACCGTCGGGAACGGCCGGCGAGAAGGAGTCCTCGCCCGCCGAGTCTTCATGTCCGAGCACGCCCGCCTGCAGGCGGATCACCGCATCGATCAGGAGCATCGCGGGCAGTTCGCCGCCGCTCACCACGAAGTCGCCCACGGAGACCTCGAGCGGCTCGATCTCCTCGATGAGGCGCTCGTCGATCCCCTCGTAGCGTCCGGCGATGAGCAGAAGGCGGGGATGGGTGGCCAGACGCTCGACGAGCGCCTGGGTCAGCGGCTGCCCCTGCGGACTGAGCAGCACCCGAGTGGCGGGGCGGGGATCCTCGCCCTCGACGCTCGCCACCGCATCGGCGAGCGGCTGGCAGGTCATCACCATGCCGGGTCCGCCGCCGAAGGGGCGGTCGTCCACGCGGCGATGGGGATCGGTGCTGAAGGCGCGGATGTCGTGCACCCGGCACTCCGCGAGCCCCGCGGCGAAGGCGCGGCCCACCACGCCCGCCGCAAGCAGCGGCGGGAAGAACTCCGGGAAGATGGTGAGCACATCGATCCGCATGGCGGATGGTCCGCGTCCGGCGGGATCAGGCCTCGGCCGCCGGGGCCGCCGCGTGCGGCGTGCCCGGCTTGGCGTCGCAGCCGAGACGCCGAAGCAGATCGGCGACGGTCTGGCTCGGCTGGGCACCGACGCTCAGCCAGTGCCGCACCCGATCGAGGTCGATCGCATGCTGCCGCCCCTCGGGGGCCGTGGGGTCGTACCAGCCAAGGGCCTCGATGACCCGGCCGTCGCGGGGGGCCCGCTTGTCCATCGCACCGAGGCGATAGAACGGCTTGTGGGCGCGGCCCATCCGCTTGAGGCGAAGCACCACCATGGGGGATCTCCAAGCGCCGGCTTCGATCCCCGATCCGCCGCAGCGGCGGATCGACCGAGGGATTCGGACGCCCGGGAGCGTCGGAGGACGCCGTGCGGGTCGCCTTCAGCTGGCGGATTGCGAATCGGTCAGTGTAGCGAGCGCCCCACGGGGTTCAAGGGTCCGATCGGCCCCGCGATGGCGGTGGGGGAGGCGATGCGGAGAGGCGGGGTGGCGGCCCGCCCGCGGATCGGGGCGGCTTGCGGCCGGCCTTGAGGGGACTCGATCGGCAGCGGCAGGCTCGCCGGCGGACCTGCGGGACCCGGCAGGAAGGGGGCGGTCCCGCCGATGCCCCATGCCGGCGGGGCGGGGGCGGCCCGCCCCGGCCCCGGAACGCCAAGTCTGGCGTCTCGGGCCTCGATCAGGGCGTCCCGAGCACCCCTCGCACGCCGCCCTCGACGAGGCCCGCCGCGGCGTTCGCGAGCAGCAGGCTGCTTCCGAACAGGGCGCTCCCGAGACCTGCCATGAAGAAGAGGGCCATCAGGATCAGCATCGAGTAGAGCGCGACCTGCGGGTTCTGCGACCAGCTGTACCAGCGGCGGGAGATCCCCGCGAGGATGCCCGAGCCGTCGAGCGGGGGCACCGGCAGCAGGTTCAGCATGGCCAAGGCGATGTTGAGGTAGCCCCCGACGAACAGGAACTGGACCGCCTGCTCGGGCGGGTTGGAGGAGAGCCCTCGCCACACCCCGAGGATCGTCAGCGCCACGGCGGCCAGCAGGAGGTTCATCGCCGGCCCCGCCGCCGACACCACGATGCGGCCGCGGCGGCCCCAGCGGTAGCGGCTCGGATCGGTCGGCATCATGCCCCAGGTGATGCCGACGAGGGCGAACATCAGCAAGGCGAAGGGGCCCATGTGCACCCATGGGTTGATGGTCATGCGGTCGAGTTCGCGGGGCGTCTGGTCGCCCTGCCACAGCGCCGCCCAGCCGTGGGCGAGTTCGTGCAGCACGATCGAGCCGATCACCCAGAGGACCCAGGTGGCGACCGCGGCGAACCCGCCGGACTCGAAGAGGGAGTGGACCCACCAACCGCTCATGCCGCGATCGTAGCGACGGAGAGGCACCCGGGTTCACGAGCGGGAAACGGTGGCTCGCGGCGGCGGGGACCGAAGCGAAGGCTGCCGATATAACTTCGGGACGCCGATTCGCCGCGGATCCGCAGGGCCGCGGGACCGTCGGCGATCTTCAGGAGCGTCTCGCGTGCACCATCCGTCGTTGCGGCGGCCACCCGCCGCCGCCGGGGCCGCCTTCGCGATCCTCGCGGCGATGGGCCTCGCCGCCTGCCAGTCCGCGGCGCCCCGCGCCCGCTCCGCCACCGCTTCGGCCGAGGCGGTCCGCCGATCCGCCTCGGGGGCGAGCCTCGAGGCGGTGACGCCCGAGCAGCTGCGGCAGATGAACCTCGCCTTCGCGGATCGCTTCACGACCTATCTGATCAACGCCGACGTCGGGGTCGCTCGCGCCGGGGCCTCGCCGCGGCAGCGGCAGCTGATGCACCGCATCAAGACCTTCGCGACCACCGCCGCCTACGACATCGTCACCGACGGCGACCCCGGCTCGCAGCTGCTCGACCTGCTGCTCTACGTGACCCTGCAGAGCTACATCTGGATCGACGAGGGCGAGGCGGTCGAGGCGTTCGGCCCCGAAGCCGCGACGCCCCTCGTCGAGCAGCTGCATGCCGCGAGGGTCGACATCTGGAGGGTGGCGGCGCAGGCCCTCACCACGCAGCAGCTCGAGACGCTCGACAACCTCATCCTCCAGTGGCGGCGTTCCAATCCGTCGCTCGACTACCTCGCCTTCGTGCGGTTCGACGAGATCGCCGCGGCGCAGGGGGCGACGCTCGTCCGCGAGCTTCGCCGCGACGGCAGCCTCTTCGCGCCGGTCAATCAGGCGATCGAGGAGCTCGAGAAGCTCCGCGACCTCGGCGAGCGGGCGCTCTTCCTCTCCAAGCGGGCCCCGATGCTCGCGGGATGGCAGATCGAGGATGCCGTGAACACCGTGGCCAACCGCGAGGAGACCGCGGAGCTGCTCGCGGCGGTGACCTCGCTCTCGCAGAGCGTCGAGCGGGTGACCGCCACGGTGGAGACGCTGCCGCAGACGATCGCCGCCGAGCGGGAGGCCGCGATCGAGTCGGTCTTCGCCAAGGCGGCGGCCACGATCGAGGCGGCGCATGGCGAGCTGGGCGGCACCCTCGATCAGGCCACCGCCATGCTCGAAGTCGCCCGCGGCATCGCCGAGAGCGGCGAGCGGATCGCCGAGACCGTCCGTGTCACCACCGACTCCGTCGATCGCACCATCGGCACCGCCGACCTCTTCATGAAGCGGTTCGATCCGCCGCCCGGTTCATCTCCGGCGCCGGTGGCGGAGGGCCCGCCGCCCACGCTCGACGACTACCTTCGCTCGGTCGTCGAGGTCACCACGCTGCTTCGCGAGGCGAATCTGGTGGTGGCGAGCTCCCAAGGCCTCCTCGAGAGCGAGGCGTGGCAGCGTCGCCTCGAGCAGGTCAACCTCGCTGCGGACGAGCGTCTTGCCCACGCCTCGAAGGCGGGCCGCGACCTGGTCCGCTACTCGGTGATGCAGTCGCTCTGGGCGATCGCCGCGATCTTCGCGGGCATCGCCGGCCTTCGCCTGCTCGGGGCGGTGCTGCCCCGCCGTTCCGCCGCCTGATCGAGAGTCCGCCGAGACTGGAATCCCCCGATGCCCCTGGCGCCCCTGACGCTTGTGCTTGCGATCGCGGCCGGCCTCGCCGTTCCCTCGCCGCAGGCCGCTCCGATCCCCGAACTGGCCGGCACGGTTCGGTCGCTCGGGTCCTCCACCGCGACGAGCCTGCTCGAGCGGATCGCCAATCCCTTCGCCAAGCTCCACCCGGGGGCGAGGATCGACTTCGAGACCGGCGGCAGCAGCGCCGCGATCCCGGCCCTGATCGAGGGCCGCAGCGACCTTGCTCCGATGAGCCGACGGATCAACGAGGCGGAGCAGGCGGCGTTCGTGCAGCGGTTCGGCCGGCCGCCGCTCGAGATCCGCATCGCCGTGGATGCGATCGGCTTCTTCGTGCATCCCGACAATCCCCTCGAGTCGCTCTCCGTCGAGCAGCTGCGACGGATCTTCGGCGACCACCCCACGGGCGATGGGCCCGCGACCTGGGGGGACCTCGGCGTCGAGGGACCGCTCGCCGCCCGCCGCATCGTCCGCATGATCTCGCTGCCCTCGCAGGGATCCCATGGGATCGTCCGCAGCGATCTCCTCGGCAACGGCCGCTACCACCTCGATTGCGTGCAGGCGATCGTGGCGACCGAACTCATTCAGGCGGTGACGGTCGACCCGGCGGCGATCGGATTCGTGCCGCTGGTCTTCCGAACTCCCCGCGCGAAGATGCTGGCGATCGACACGGGCGATGGCGAGCCGCGCCTGCCCACGCCCGAGGCATGCGTCGCCGGCGACTACCCGTTCGCCCGCTACCTCTACGTCTACCTCGACGCCCCGCCCGACCGCGGGGCGATGCCGCTCGCGGCGGAGTTCCTGCGGTTTGCGCTCTCCCGCCCGGGGCAGAACATCGTGCGGCGGGAGGGCTTCACCCCGCTGCCTCCGGAGGTCGCAGCGGCCGAGCAGGAGCGACTCGCCCCGCCCCGCCGCCGATGATCGATCCGATCCCGTCCGCCGATGGGGTCAGGCCTCCGGAACCGGCTGCTCGAGGACCAGCGTGGAGGGCAACGGCGGGAAGGGGATCGAGGTGCGATGGTGCTCGAACCGTTCCGGATCCCATCCGGACTGCTCGAAGGCGAACTTGATCAGCGAGGGGAACCACTCGATCTCCCGCAGGCCGCCGCGATGGATCCCTCGGCCGAGACGCTCCGGCTCCGACGGGGCCGGAAGCCGGTCGCTCGCAAGGTACGGATGGCCTTCGAGTCCGAGCGATCGGTAGAGGTCGCCGTAGAGCACCTGCTCGAGACGCTGCTCGGGATCGCAGAGGTCTTCGTGCAGCCACAGGTCGAAGACCGCCAGTTCCGTGGGCGTCCGCAGGCGCATGGCCGAATGGATGCCCGTGCATCCGGGGCGGCGGACGCGGAAGCCGGCGCTTCGAAGGAACCCGCCGGTGACGATCGTGAACTCGCCGCTGCGGCCGATGCCGCCCTCGGCGATGCGGAACTGGCCCGGCTGCCCCTCCCGCGAGACCCGCTCGAAGTCGGGGAGCGGCTGCGAGCAGAAGGCCTCGAGAAGCGGCGGGCGTCGGGGATCCCTCGCCGCGCCGCCAAACCCGCCGATCCGCTCGGCGGAGGTCAGGCGATTGCCCTCCACCACCACCGCGGTGTCCTCGAGCTGCCACAGCATCGACGGCCGCAGGCGACGCAGGCCGACGAAGCCGCGGACTCCCAGCAGGTCGAAACGCTCCGGGTCCGCCGAAGGCGCCACCAGATCGATGCGGAACTGCACGCCGCATCGGACGCCCCACGCGGAACTCGCACCGGTGAAGAGTTGCCGGCGATGCTCGAGTTCGAGGCGGCCGTCGCCGTCCCTCGCCAAGGCCGCCACCATGAGGTCGAAGTCCCGACGGCTGCCCGCATGGGACGCGATGAACTCCTGCAGCTGGCTGAACGCGGCCGCGCTCGCGGCCACCGCCGCCGCCGAGGCTCCCCGCGACGAGGCGGCTTCGAGCCAGATCCGGAACCCCGCAGCGCCGGGCACATGCCGGGTCGCCTCGAGCGGGTCGCGGGATTGCCAGAGGCGGAACATCCGCCACGCCAACTTGAGGTCGATCTCGAGGGCGTTGGCGAGATCGACCGGACGCTCCGAGACTTCGCCGGGGAGCGTGCCGATCACCTCGCCCACGGCATCGGCGAGGCGGCGAAGCGCGGCCGCGGCTTCGGCTGCGAACCCGTCGAACGACTGCGTTTGGGGACCCATCGCTTGGAGCCTCCGATCCACCAGTTCGAAGCTCCTCCGGAAGCACGCCCCGCCCACAAGTTGTCCCACGAATCCGCGAACATCCTTCGGAGAATTCCTCATCGGTCGAGGTCCGCGTATGGCATCGCGAGATTCGCCCATCTTCACGATCGGCCCCGACGTTCTGGAAATCGCTCCCGCCCC
>CAZQUA010000087.1:0-8988 GCA_964596455.1 uncultured Isosphaeraceae bacterium | reverse complement strand
TCCGCCGCTGCAGCGGCGGCACCGCCTCGAGGCCCATCTCGGCGCCGAGATCGCCGCGGGCCACCATCACCGCATCGCTCTCCGCGACGATCTCCCGCAGCGCCGCCTCGCTGGCGACGGCCTCGGGTCGCTCGATCTTGGCGACGCGCCGCGGCGGCTGACCCGACGCCGCCATCGTGGCCGCCAGCCGCCGCAGGCGCCGCATCTCCCCGCCGCTTCGGACGAAGCTCAGGGCCACGAAATCGAGTCCGTGCTCGATCGACCACCGCAGGGCCCGGCGATCGAACGCCCCCATCGTCGGCGCCGACAGGGCGCTGTCGGGCAGGTTGATGCCCCGGCCCTCCCGAAGCGTCCCCCGACCTCGACGCGGCAGCGGGCCCGCGCTGGCGACAGCGACTCGACGCGGAGGCGGATGGTGCCGTCGGCGACGAGCACGCGATGGCCCCGCCGCAGGTCTCGAAGGAATCCCCCGTAGGTGCAGGTCAGTTGCGGCACGCCGGCACCGCTGCGGCGGCGGGATGCCGCGACGAACTCGACGAGCTCTCCCGCGGCGACCTCGACCTCGCCGCCCGCGACGGGGCCGAGGCGGATCCGCGGTCCCCGCAGATCGCCGAGCACCGCGAGGGCAAGGCCGAGTTCCGCCTCGACCGCCCGCACCCGTGCGAGGTGCGACGCATGCTGCTCGAAGGAGCCGTGGCTGAAGTTCAGGCGAAGGACGCTCGCGCCCGCCTCGACGATCGCCCGCAGGCGGCGGGGATCCTCGACCGCGGGGCCGAGCGTGGCCACGATCCGCGTGAGCGGGCGAGCCTCGGCGGCGGCTCCGGCGGTCCCGCGGCGCCGCGTCACGAGCGTTCCTCCGACGCGGCGAGTTCGAGGATCTCCCGGTAGTTCCGCTCGAAGAACTCGCCGCAGCGGCGGCGCAGCTCCGTCGCCGGCGAGGACTCCGCCGGCCACAGGCCCGCCTCCCGCCACCGGCCCCGCAGCCAGCCGTTGCGGACTTCGGCACGCTCCTCGCGGTCGGCGAGGGATCGCTCCCGCCCGTCGGGCCCCGGCAGGGTCGGCATCGCGTCGAAGAGTTCGAGCATGCGGCGCAGGGTCGGATCGGCGACCTCCGCCGCGGTGACGATGCCGCCGGCGGCGGCGGGATCGGGGTAGGCGGGATGCTCCGCGATCGCCCGCCAGGCCCGCCGCAGCAGGGCGATCCGATCGATCGCCATCGCCGAGAGCAGCGGCGCGATGAAGGACCGCATCGCGGGGTCGTAGTCGGGCACCGAGGAGGCGACCTCGAAGGGATCGACCTGATCGACCATCCGTTCCCGATGGAGGCGGTAGAAGTCGCGCCGCACCGGCATCCGCCGCAGCTCGAAGCGATCCGGCCCTGCGGGGGCGTCGCCCTCCGCGGCCGAACCCGCCCGGAACTGCCAGAGGGCCTGTCCCTCCGGAAGCAGCACGAACTCGACGAATCGCTTCGCGAGTTCCGGCTCGGGGGCCCCGGCGAGCAGCGCGATCGGATCGGGATCGATCACCGTCTGCCCCGGCGGATCCACATAGCCGAGGCGATCGAGCGAGGGATCGCCGAGGCTCCGCGCCGCCTCCCGCAGCGACTGCGCCTGGTATCGCCCGTAGAAGTCGATGCAGAGACCCGCCGCGGCCTCGCCGAGACTCACGTCGATCGGCGCCTTGGAGGCGCTGGAGACGAAGGAGCGGGCGTTGGCGCTCATGCGGCGGAGGATCGCCCACCCCTCCGTCCATCCGCGTCGCTGCAGGATCGCCTCCATCGCCGTGGTCACCGAGCCGCTCTGGCCGGGGTTGGCGAGCACCACCCAGCGGAAGAGCCGCGGATCCGCCAGGTCCGACCATGCGGTGGGCTCGGGAAGGCCGAGCGACTCGAGGATCTCGCGGTTGTAGACGATGCCGAAGCCGCTGAGGGCGACGCCGAACCAGAAGCCCTCGGGATCGAAGAGCGGTTCGTCGCCGATCCGGTTCTCGCCGTAGGCCGCCGCGAGGAAGCCCTCCGGCCACGACTCCGGCGGGATCGCCGCGAGCGGCCGGGCCGAGCGGGTCTCGCCATCGACGGTCACCTCGACGGGCCGCTTGAGGAGATTGAACTCGTAGGAGCCGCCGCCGAAGACGAGATCGGCGTTGCCGCCCACCGGCCGGCCCTCCCGAAGCGACGCCTCCGTGGCGGCGAGCAGCATCTTCCGGATCTCGCTCGTGCCGCCCGGCGTGCTCCACACCACTCGCACCGGCTCGCCGTGCCGCTCGAGATGCCACTGCTCGAAGCGATCGCCGATCTCCCGGCGGATCTGCTCGTTGTGGGGGCTGATCACGACGACCTGCCTCGCGCCGGCGACGGGTCCTCCCGCCTGCGGCCTCGCCAGCAGGGGCACGCCGAGGAGGCCCAGCAGCGCCAGCACCAGCAGCACCCGTCCGAAGGTCATCCGCGGACCCCTGCAGGCAACGCCTCCGAGACCTCGTCGGCGAACCTCGCCGCCGCCTCGGCGATCGCCGCCCGCCACGCCTCCGCCGAGTCCGCCTCGCCGCAGCGGTCGGGATAGATGACCGAGCGGCTCGCGGTCACCACCGCACCGCGTCCGCGGGCGTCGAAGCAGGGACGGATCTCCGCGGCTCCGCCGCCCTGGGCCCCGAAGCCGGGAACGAGGAACAGCACCCGTGGCATCCGTTCGCGAAGCGCCGCGGCGTCCTCGGGGTGGGTGGCGCCCACCACCGCGCCGAGGTCGCCGAAGCCCTCGGCGCCGAGGTTCGTCGCACCGGTCCGCTCGACCATCTCGGCCATCGCCTCCGCGACGCTTCGCCCATCGGCCAGCCGCAGCGACTGCACCTGCCCGCCATCGGGATTGGAGGTCCTGACCAGCACGAACGCACCGCATCCGCCTCCCCGGAACGGCTCGCAGCCCTCCGGCCCGAAGTAGCCGTTGACGGTCGTCCAATCGGCGCGGAACACCTCCCTCGCCGCGTGGGCGTAGTGGCCGGCGGAGATGCCGATGTCGCCACGCTTGGCATCGAGCACCACTTCGAGGCCCCGCGACTTCGCGGCGAGGCAGAGATCCGCCAGCGCCGCAAACCCCGCGGGGCCATGCCGCTCGAAGCAGGCCGACTGCAGCTTGATCGCCGCCACGCGGCCCTCGACTCCCTCGATCACGATCTCGCCGAAGCGACGCAGCGCCTCGGCGGCGGGCACGCCCTCGCGGATCCCGCGGGGCATCCGCTCGAGCACCGGGTCGAGGCCCACGCAGACCGGACTGCCGACCCGGGCGATCGCCGCGAGCAGGCGATCGGCGGGATGGGGCGTCGCCGCGGCGGAAACGGTGGGCGAATCGGGCATCGCCGGGATGCTACCGCGGCGGATCGCCGCCGCGATCGAGCATGCCGCGGACCGCCTCGAGAGCATCCCGCCATTCGAGATAGCGGTAGGGAATGGCGTGGGTCCGGTGCAGGCTCCGGATCTCTGCGAGGCTCGCCTCGTGCAGCGACTCCTGCCAGGGCGAGGCCGCGCGGTCGCAGAAGAAGGTGCGGCAGGCCATCGGGCGAGCGAGGCGGATGCCGCAGAGACGCCCCTCGGCCACGAATGGGCAGGTTCCCTCGCGGCGGGCGGCGGCGATCTCCCCGCCCTGCGGAATCCAACCCGCGTTCCGCAGCGACCACGCGGCCTCGAGTCCCGTGACCATCAGGCGATGGCCGAACGCCTCGAAGCGGCAGCAGTTGCCGCTCGCGATGCAGAGCGGCCGCTTCGCAGACGTCTCCGCCTCGATGCGTTCGTGGATCGAGCGGAGCGCCGCATCCACCGCCGGCAGCATGCCGGCCCGCCACCACGCCTCCGCCTCCTCGGCAAGCGGCGGCGGGCTCACCATGGCGGATCCGGCTCCGCGGCCTGGCGGTCCCGCTCGATGCGGATCTGCTGGTAGCGGTGCAGCGTGCCGCGGCCCATGCCCGGACAGGGCACCCGCGTGCGGGTCGCCTCCCACGCCCGCTCGCTTCCGAGGTTCTCCGGCCACCACGGCCAGGTGCGGCACTGCAGCGGACGGACCTCGTAGATCGAGCAGACCGCCTTGCCCGGCTGCGATTCGCGGTCGAGGAAGATGCAGTCGTGGCCCGCCTCGGTCACCCGCTCGCCGAGGGACCGCCCCCGCCCGAGGCGACGGGTGTAGCGGCGGCGGAACTCGTCGGCCTCGAGGCCGAGGTGCGACGCCATCGCCAACTCCTCCTCGGCGGAGAACCACACCGCCCCGGGCGGCCCCGAGCAGCAGTTGCCGCACTGGGTGCAGCGGAAGCGGAGGCCGTCGGCGTACCAGGTGGGGCGTTCCATGAGAACGGTCTCGGCAGGAGGACGGTCTCTCGCGGCAACGAGCGGGCGGACGGGAGGAGGCTCGGTTCGCGGCGGCGGTCAGGGCCGGTCGCGGTCCTCCGGCGGCGGGTCGTCGCTCCAGGAATCGAGTTCGACCAGATGCACCCCGGGGCGGCTGCGGCGAAGCGGCAGCGAGGCGAGTTCGTCGGGACGCTCGTCGAAGGCGACCCGCTCGATCGAGTAGATGCCGTCGAGCATCCACTCCTCCTGCCCCGCGAGGACCTCGTCGATCATCGCCTCCATCTCCGCCAGGCTTCCCGCGGTCGCCCACACGTTCATGTAGGCACCATCGCCCGCGGAGGGATCGTGGGGAAGCACCATCACGATCGCGTGCCAGAGCGTCAGGCCGAGATCGGTCCCCTCCTCGTCGAGGTTCCGGTAGGGATCGACGTCGAGTTCGAGCGCCCAGCGGTCCCGCAGCTGCAGCAGCACCTCGTCGATGTTGGGATCGTGGTCGTCCCTCACCTCGAGCACCGGGCGAACCTGCACGGCGCCGTAGATCTGCTCCTGCGGATCGGGCGGCCAGGTGTGCTCGACCTCGTCGAGGCCATGCTCGGAGAGCAACGCCTCCACGCGGCTCTTGAGCTCGCCGGGCACCTCGATGGCGAGGGTCTTCCATCCGTCGAGGAACACCTCGACGTAGGGCTCGTCGGCGTTGGCGCCGAAGCCGATCGCGGTGTCCTCGAGCAGCACCCCCTCGAACTCCCGGTAGTCGGCGAGCAGTTCGTCCCGGGAGATCGCCTCGGTGCCGAGGTAGACGTCGAGCGTCCGGTAGGCGTCGAGCGACTCGACCTCGACGATCCCGCGAACCTCGCCCGGAAGCAGGTCGAGGGCGTCCCGCACCAGGGCCTGCAGGCGTTCCTGGGAGATCGTGGCCTCGAAGAGATAGGTGTCCGGCTGGTCCTCCTCACCCTCCCGGAAGGTGGTCACGAACCCCTGCCGAGGTTCGGGGAGACCCTCCGAAAGAAGACCCAGCGGCAACTGAAAGGCGCCGACCCGCTCCCGCCGCAGGTCGCTTCGGATCCGGTGACTTCTCATCGGGGGCGATGGTAGCGGGCTGCCGGCGATCTGCGGCGGCCCGCCGCGGAAGTTCCCGCTTGGCGGCGATGGCCCCGCGATGCGGGCGAGCTTCCCCTTGCTTTCGTATATTCCTCGCCACCCTCCGCAGGCCGGCTTCTCCGGCCGCAGCGAGGGGGACTCGCGGAGCGCGGCGCATGCGTCCAACCGGCGATCCCACGACGCCCGCTCCCGCCGACGCCCCTCCGCCGATGCCCCGCTTCTTCCGCCCCGTCCACCCGACGCCGCCGTCGCCGGCGTCTCGCCCTGTTCCGCCCGCCCCCTTCGCGGCGACTCGCCGCCCTTCGCGGAGTCCTCTCCCATGGATCAGCTGAACGCCTTCCTCAACTCGGTGAACGAGGTCCTCTGGCACGACTGGGTGCTGTACGCGGTGCTCGGCGTCGGCGTGCTGTTCACGCTGTGGAGCGGCTTCAGCCAGTTCCGGTCCCTGACCCACGGGGTCTCGGTGATCCGCGGCAAGTACGACCGCAAGGACGACCCCGGGGCGATCAACCACTTCCAAGCCCTCTCCGCGGCCCTCTCCGCGACGGTGGGCCTTGGCAACATCGGCGGCGTCGCGGTCGCGATCGCCCTCGGCGGCCCCGGCGCGGTCTTCTGGATGTGGATGGTGGGCATCTTCGGCATGGCCCTGAAGCTCACCGAAGTCACCCAGTCGATGCTCTTCCGCAACACCTCCGACCCGGACAATCCCCACGGCGGGCCGATGTGGGTCGCCAAGGAGGGCTTCAAGCGATTCAGCCCGGCGCTGGCGCCGCTCGGCACGCTCGTCGGCGGCATCTTCTGCCTGACCCTGCTCGTCTCGGCGATCACCGGCGGCAACATGTTCCAGGCCTGGAACGTGGCGGAGATCACCCACAGCTACTTCCCGACGGTGCCCAAGGTGGGCGTGGGCATCGTGCTGACGCTGATCGTCGGGGCGGTGATCATCGGCGGCATCAAGCGGATCGGCGCGGTGGCGGGCCGCCTCGTGCCGCTCATGTGCGGCCTCTACCTGCTCGCGGCGGTCTTCGTGGTGGCGATGAACGTGGCCGACGTCCCCGCGATGCTGACCCTGATCGTCCGCAGCGCCTTCAACCCGGCGGAGGCGAGCGGCGCGTTCCTCGGAGGCACCGCCGGCTATGCGTTCCTCTGGGGCATGAAGCGGGCCCTCTTCTCCTCGGAGGCCGGGCAGGGATCGGCGCCGGTGGCCCATGCCGCGGCGAAGACGAACGAGCCGGTCCGGGAGGGCGTGGTCGCCGGGCTCGAGCCGTTCATCGACACCATCGTGGTCTGCACGCTGACCTCGCTGGTCATCCTGCTGAGCGGCGCCTGGAACCGCGGCCCCGAGGCGACGTTCGCGGCCACTCCCGAGCTGTCGGCGGCGTCGAGCCTCGTGGTCCGCGACGGCGACGAGCAGCGGACCCTGATCGGACGCGTCGTCGAGCGGGAGGGCGAGACCATCGGCTTCCTGAACGGCGAGCCGAGGCTCGGCGAGGCCGCCTTCCGGGAGTGGCCGCCGGAAGCGATCGTCTCCATCGGCAGCGATCCGCGGCATCTCGTGCCCTCCCGCTACGCGGCGCCCCCCAAGACCGCCGAGGCCGCCCGGGTCAGCGGTCCTTGGCTCGAGGGCACCACCGTGTTCATGGTCGCAAGCGGCGGCGGCATCGACGACGACACCGGCCGGGACCTCCGGCGGGTCGGCGGGGTCATTGCGATCGTCGAGGGGAATCCGCTCATCGCCTGGCGGCCGATCTCGCCCTCGGAGGACGCGGCCTCCCCGATCCGCCTCGACGGGCCCGGCCTGTACAACGCCTTCGTCGGAGCGGCGCTGACCGGGCATGCCTTCGACCGCGCCTATCCGGGCCTCGGCATGTGGCTGGTCACGATCGCGTGCTGGCTCTTCGCGATCTCCACGCTGATCTCCTGGAGCTACTACGGGGAGCAGGCGGTGGTGTACCTCTTCGGAAGCGGCAGCGTGTTCGCCTACAAGATCGTGTACTGCCTGCTCATCGTGGTGGCGACGATCGGCTTCATCCGCACCGACGCCGAACTCGACTCGATCACCGCGCTCGGCACGGGGGTGATGCTCTGGGCGAACATCCCGATCATGCTGATCTTCGGGCCGATCGCCATGCGGGCCTACCGCGACTACATGCGTCGCCTGCGGGCCGGCGAGATGAAGGGCCACGACTACCCGTCGATGACCGATGTGGTGGAGGGCCGCGACGTGAAGTGACGCCGGGAAGGGCCCCGGCCCAACCCGCACTCGACGCGACGGCGTGGACCGCGGGGCATCGTGCCCGCCTCGCCGCGCCGTCCGTTGGGGATCCGGTGCGGGCGACGCCGGCTCGCGGCCGTGCCCGGGCCAGTCGCTCCCGTCAACCGCCGCGGCCGAGCACCCGCAGGATCTCGCGGGCCGACTCCTGCGCGTAGTCGTGCCCCTTGAACTGGGCGAGCACGCGACGAAGCTCCTCGGCGGTCTCCGCGAGGCGGCGGGAGTCCGCAAGCTGCTCCGCAGCGGCTTCGACGATCGCCGCGGCGCCACCGCAGTGGGGCACGAACTCCGGCACGATCCGCCGCCCCGCGAGGATGTTGGGCAGCAGCCGATCCGGCACCCGCAGCATCAGCTTCGCCACGAGGCATCCGAGCGGACTGGTGCGGTAGACCCCGACCATCGGCTTGCACTGCCTCGCCACGTCGAGGCTCACGGTGCCGGACACCGTGATCGCAAGATCGCACCAGGCGATCGCCTCCTCGAGGCGGCCGCTGACCAGATGAAGACCGGTGGGCAGGTTCCGGTGGCGGCGGCGGATCTCGGGGATCTGCTCCGGCGTCGCCGCCGCGACGAGGCCCGCGATGCCCCGGTGCCGCCCCTGCAGCTCCCCGAAGGCATCGAGCAGCAGCGGCATGTTCCGCTCGATCTCCCGACTGCGGCTGCCCGGCAGCAGCAGCAGACGCGGAGAGCCTCGCGGCAGGTCCGAGGTGGCGGCGGCGAGCGCCGCGCGGTCGAGGCGGCGATTGATCACGGGATGCCCCACGAACTTCGCGAGGATGCCGCGGGATCGGAACCACTGCTCCTCGAAGGGCAGCAGGCACAGCACGATGCTCGTCAGGCGCTGGAGCTTCCGCTTCCGCCACGATCCCCACGCCCAGAACTGCGGGGCCACGAGATGCACCACCCGGGCGCCGCGGCGGCGCAGTCGCTTCGCGATCGGGAAGTTCGCCGCCGGCGAGTCCACGGGCACGTGCAGGGCCACCCGCTCCCGGGCCGCAAAGGTCTCGATCCGCCGAAGTTCGCCGAAGAACGCCCCGATGCGGCGGAGGCTCGGCACCGCGATCACCCCGTCGCCGGCGGTCTGCTCCACCACCGTCGCCCCCGCCTCGGCCATGTGCGGCCCGCCCCAGGCGTGGATCCGCAGGTCCGGCGCCAACTCCCGAAGCGCCGCGATCACCGGCGCCGCATGGAGGTCGCCGCTCGGCTCGAACGCCGTGAAGAGGATCGACGCGCCCTGCCCGGCGCTGCCGCCACCCTCGCCACCGTCAGCCGATGAAGCGGGCACGAGGTC
>CAZQUA010000086.1:0-8992 GCA_964596455.1 uncultured Isosphaeraceae bacterium | reverse complement strand
CAACGTGGCGGTCGCGTCAGCGCTGCTGCTCTACGAGCTGGGGCGATGAGGCCTCCGCCGCGAACTCCGCCGGCGGGTGCACCTCCCGCTCGTCGATCCGCTCGATCCTCGCCCCGAGGCGATTGAGCGACTCCTCGAGGCGGTGGTAGCCGCGGTCGAGGTGGTAGACCCGATGCACCACCGTCTCGCCCTCGGCGGCGAGGCCGGCGAGCACGAGGCAGGCCGATGCCCGCAGGTCCCCCGCCATGACCGGCGCCCCCACGAGGCGTCCGCCGCCGGCGACCACCACGACCGAGCCCTGCCGGAACAGGCTGGCGCCCATCCGCGTGAGTTCGGCCACGTGCATGAACCGCTCCGGGTAGATCTTCTCGGTGATCACGCTGTTGCCGACGGCGAGCGAGAGCAGCGCCATGAACTGCGCCTGCAGGTCGGTGGGGAAGCCGGGGTGGGGCTGGGTGGTGATGACGGTCGGCCGGAGGATCCGCTCGCTGGTCACCCGCACCGCGCAGCGGCTCGGATCGGAGCTGGGGTCGAGCGGCTCGACGGAGACCCCGATCTGCCGCAGGCGATCGATCGCCGCAAGCAGGGCGTCGAAGGGGAAGTCCTCGAGCACGACCTCGCCGTTGGTCATCGCCGCCGCCACCGCGTAGGTGCCGGCCACGATCCGATCGGGGATCACCTCGTGGTCGGCGCCGCCGAGCTCCTCCACGCCCTCGATCACGATCCGAGGGCCGCCGGCGCCGCGGATCCTCGCCCCCATCGAGTTGAGCAGGCGGGCGAGGTCGACGATCTCCGGCTCGCAGGCCGCGGACTCGATGATCGTCGTGCCCTCGGCGAGGCAGGCCGCGGACATCACGTTGGCGGTGCCGAGCACCGTCGAGCCGAAGGGCCCGCCGAGGAAGATGGTCGCTCCGCGGAGCCGCGACGCGGTGGCGACGATGTCGCCGCCCCGCAGCTCGATGCGGGCGCCGAGGGCCTCGAGGCCCCGCAGATGCAGGTCGACCGGGCGGGCTCCGAAGGCGCATCCGCCGGGCATCGCCACCACCGCGCGGCGGCGCCGGGCGAGCATCGGCCCGAGCACGCAGATGCTCGCCCGCATGGTGCGGACGATCTCGTAGCGGGCGTGGCTCCGCTCCGGATCCGCGGTGCGCAGGAGCAGCTCGTCGCCGTCGCGATGGGTCTCGACGCCGAGCTCGCCGAGCAGGCCGGTCATGTTCCGCACGTCGCTCAGGTCCGCGACGTTGCGAAGGCGGATCGGCTCCTCGGTCAGCAGCGCCGCCGCCATCTGCGGCAACGCGGCGTTCTTGGAGCCGTCGACGCGGATTCGTCCGGAGAGGCGGCGGCCGCCCTGGATTCGGAAGCAGTGCATGCGGCGGTGTTCGCGGGGGCGAGGCGTATGGGACCGTGGGAGATCGGACCTCCCCCGCCGGCGCCTTCAACAGATCCGTCACGACCCTCCGCCGCCGGCCGGCAGCGGAGCGATGCGGAGATGGACGGTCTCAAGCGGGGGAGGGAACCGCCCGAATGCTACCGAGGACGCACCTTCGCCGCAGGCGGTGCGTGGAGGCGCCACCCGTTGCGGCCCCGAGGAGAGAAGTCATGCCGACGCCCGCCGTCCTTCGCACCACCGCCCTCTCGATCGCGCTTGGAGCCGCCGCCGCGTCCGCCGCGGAGCCGCCCGCGAGCTTCACCCTCACCGGCGTCGTCCGCGACTTCAAGGAGCGGTCCGCTCCCGGCGGGCACCCCGACTTCGAGCAGATGCCCGACCGCGGCTTCGGCCTCTACTGCCGGAACGTCGAGGAGGTCCTCGTGGACGGCAAGCCGAAGTGGAAGGGCGGCGGCCGGATGCTGCTGTCGCAGTTCCGCGACTCCTCCGGGCAGTTCAACATCTCCTGGAACATGGCGGGCGCCGGGGACCTCGCGGGCACCTGGGGCCGACCCAGCAGCGGCGGCGTGACCTCGGCGGCCACCTTCGACCAGTGGTTCCGGGACCTGCCGGAGGTGAACCTCTCCAGCACGCTTGCGATCGAGCTGACCCGCCAGGAGGACGGCACCTACGTCTTCGACAGCGCCGCCACCGAGCCGTACTCGTCCATCGGCGGGTTCTTCCCCATCAACGACCAGCTCTTCGGGAACTCCTCGCCGAGCGACGACCGGAACTACCACTTCACCTTCGAGATCGTGGCGGAGTTCGCCTACGACGCCGACGCGGGGCAGGTCTTCACCTTCACCGGCGACGACGACGTGTTCGTGTTCATCAACGATCGCCTCGTCATCGACCTCGGCGGCGTGCACGGGGTCACCTCGCAGAGCGTGCTGCTCGACCGGCTCGGCCTCGAGGACGGCCAGTCCTACCGCCTGAACTTCTTCTTCGCGGAACGGCACCGGACCCAGTCCAACTTCCGGATCCAGACCAACCTCGAGCTGCAGAGCGCCGGGCGGCCGACGATCTCCGCGGCCTACGACTGAACGGGCCCGCAGGGGCCACGGCGCCGCGACTACACTGGCTCCGTGAGCACCGAACTCGACTCCACCCCAGCGATCGCCGGCGACGAGCCGATCCTCGCCGACGCCTCCATGCACCTCGCGGGTCCGCAGGACCCGGCTACGGGCCGGGTCGTGTCGACCCGCCTCTGCACCCGCGGCAAGTCGGCGAGCTTCGTGCGGCACGTGTGCATCGACGTGGGCGGCACGCCGCTCGAGGGCCGCTTCCGCGCCGGGCAGTCCTTCGGGGTGATTCCGCCGGGGGTCGACGAGCGAGGCCGCCCCCACAAGCTCCGCCTCTACTCGATCGCCAGCCCGAGCTTCGGCGAGGACGGCGACGGACGGGTCCTCTCCACGACGCCCAAGCGCCTGATCGCGGAGCGGCAGCCGCAGCGGAGCGGCGACGACCCCGACGACCACCGCCTGTTCGTGGGCACTTGCAGCAACTACCTCTGCGACCTCCGGGTGGGCGACGAGGTCCGGGTGACCGGACCGAGCGGCAAGCGATTCCTGCTGCCTGCGGATCCCTCCCGCCACGACTACCTCTTCCTCGCCACCGGCACCGGCATCGCCCCCTTCCGAGGCATGGCGCTCGAACTGCTCCGCCATCCCCGAGGCGCCTGCGGCAGCCGCATCGAGCTGCTGATGGGCGCCCCCTACGGCACCGACCTCCTCTACGACGACCTCTTCACCGAACTCGCGAAGGAGCATGCGAACTTCGCCTACCACCCGGTGATCAGCCGCGAGCGGCGGCCCGACGGAGGTCCCGGCGAGTACCTCCACGACCGCATCCGCCGCGAAGCGGACCGCTGGCGAGCGATGCTCCAGAGCCCGCGGACGCTGATCTACGTCTGCGGCCTCGCCGGCATGCAGACCGGCGTGTTCCGCACCCTCGCGTCGCTCGGCCTCGCCGAGGGCTATCTCGAAGTCGGCGAGGAGCTGGCCGGCATCGATCCGCTCGACTGGAGCGACGAGCAGATCCGCCGCCGGGTCCGCCATCGCGGCCGCTGCATGCTCGAGGTCTACTGACCGGCGGGACGCGACGGGCCGGCTTCCGCCGAACTGCCGCTCACGGTGCGGAGGGATTCTCGTCCGCGGGCGGTGCCGGGGCCTCGGCTTCGGCCTCCGCCTTGCCCGACAGCGACTCCCAGCGGGCCCGCTCGGCCTCGCTCATCGACGCCGCGAACCGACGCTCGATCTCCGCCGCGACCGCCGCGGCGGCCGTTTCGTCGCGAGACCGCAGATCCGCGAGCAGATCGAGCCACGGCGAGGCGGCGGGAAACTGCGTGGCCGCCTGCTCGTAGCGGCCCGAGAGCACCCGGGCCCGGAAGAGCACGCCATGCAGTCGCTGGCCGCGGAGCAGCGGCTCGGCATCGAGCAGATCCGCCACCGCAGCGGCCCGGCCCTGCGACAGCATGAGTCCGGCATGGCGATGGAGCAGTTCCTCCCGTTCGCTTGGCGGAAGTTCGGTCGCCGCCGCGATCCGCCGCGTGCTCTCGAGCCGCCAGGCCGCCGGCGCCGCCGGCGGCGACGCGAGAAGGTCGTCCGCGGCGAGGAGTTGGGCGAGCGGCATGGACTGCATCATGCGGGCCATGGCCGACTGCATCTCCGCGGCCGCCGACTCCGGAGGCGCGAGGGACCGGAGCAGCGCCAGGCCGTCGAGGTCCGCCTGATGCTCGACGATGCCCGCGGCGAGCGCCGGGAAGATCGCGGGATCGCCGCTGCGGGCAAGCAGCGGCTCGAGCATCCCCCGCCTCGACCACGCCTCCGCCACGGCGCGGCGGCGGGCCGGATCCTCCGACGAGAGCAGCGCCAGCAGGCGATCGCGGTCGGACTCGTCGCCGCTCAACGCCCACAACCGCGCGAGCGGCGGCGAGGGCGCGTCGCCCGCCTGCAGGCGAACCGCCTCGACGACCTGCCGCCGCCAGTCCACGGGCATGAGGCCCGCTGCGTCGAGGCGAGCGAGGGCCCGTGCGGCCGCATCGGCGAACGCGGGATCGGGGAGCCTCGCCAGCAGGGCCGGAAAGCTCCCCTCCGCCGGACGCTCCGCCAGCAGCCGGAGGTACTCCTGCACCACCGCGGCATCGCTCTCCTCGGCCAGCCGCTCCGAGGCCGCCCGCGGCACCGCGACGCCCCCGAGCTGCCCGAGCAGCTTGGCGGCGCGGACCCGCACCGCCGGGCTCGGATCGCCGAGGCGGTCGAGCACCTTGGCGACGGTCTCCTCGGGGATCTGGTCGCCGTCCCGAAGCATCCGCTCGAACTGCTCGAGCGAGAAGACCCGCAGCATCTCGAGATCGTCGGCGAGCAGTTGCCGCAGATGCTCCTGCCGTCGCGGCAGATCGAGGCCGAGCAGGATCGCCGCGTGGGCCCCGCGGAGCTTCTCGCCGATCCGGTCCGCCCGCTCGGCAAGACGCTGCCGATCCCGCTCGGCGCGTTCGACCTTCGCCGAGAGCTCTTCGACGAGGATCTCGCAGGAGGGACCTTCCTCCTGGTTGCTCCACTCGAGGAACCATCGCCGCCACGCCGCCGGGTCGTCGCCCCAGCCGCGGCCGCTGAGGGTCCGCAGCGAGGCGACCGCGGCCTCGCGAAGCGGGGGCTCCGGCGGCTCGGACTCGAGCAGGGCCACAAGCGACGCCACGGCGGAGACGCTGCCGAGTCGGCCGAGCAGGCGGGCGGCGCCGATCCGCTCGGGCGTGGGACGGTTGGCGTCGCCGAGGATCGCGGCCACCGACGATTCGCCGGCGGGGCCGGCCATCTCCAGCATCGCGGCGAGGCAGGCGATCGCATCGGCGACCGAGGCGGGACCAACCCGTGCGGCCGCGGCGGCGATCCCTTCGAGCAGCGAAGGATCGGCTTCCCCGGCGGCCGCGAACAGCGCGGTGAACGGCGAGGGGCCTCCGGCGGGGTCGGCGACGCACAGCACCGACCAGTCCGCCGGCGATCCGTGCTGCAGCAGGCGGGCCGCCGCGACCCGACGAACCTCGAGCGGCATGGACGCCGCACCCACCACGCTGCGGTAGACGGCGATGTCGCCGGCATCGATCGGCCGCGCCTGCGCGGCCGCCGCCGGCGATGGCGGCGACGAAGCGGCCGCGGCGGCAGCGAGCATGGGAAGGAGGATGCCGCGAGAGATCCGCAAAGGCACGGGGAGGCGCTCCCGGCGGTCGGGCCCCGCCGCGGAGGACGCCGCGGCATCGGAAGGCGTGGTTGTCGGGAAGAACCGCTCTCCGAGGAGTCCCCGGCAGCGGCGGAACGACCTCATGCTAGCACGCTGCCGCCTTGGTCTCGGGCGATTTCGCCCTCGGCTCCGGGGCGGCTCGGCTATCGTGTTGCCGCCGCGACGCGTCCGACGCCGAGAGGCGTTCGCCACGACTCGCCGACGCCCGGAGGCGTCCGCGCGGGAGTCCCCGATGCCGGAATGGTCCGCCGAAGATTGGCAGGGTGCCGAGGAACTCGTGGAGGAGGGCATGGAGCTCTACCACCGCGGCCTCTGGCCGGAGGCGGAGGCGGCGTTCCGGCAGGCCATCGAGGCGGATCCCTCCCGCGGCGATTGGCGCTTCAACCTCGGCCTGACGCTCGAGGCGGCCGGCCGCGACGCCGAAGCGCTCGCCTGCTTCCTTGAGGCGAGGGGCCTGCTTCCGGACGAGGTCGAGCCGCTGCTCGCCGCGGCGGCGGCGGCGATGCGGCTGGCGCGGCCCGCGGAGGCCCTGCCGCTGCTCGAGGACGCCTGCCGGATCGATCCGGCCTGCGAGCCCGCCCACGCCGATCGCATCGCCTGCCTCGCCTCGCTCGGTCGCCACGACGAGGCGGAGACGGCCTACTTCATCGCGCAGCAGAGCCTCGAGGAATGCCCCCACTGCCTGCGGGCGATGGGCGAGTCGCTGCTGGCCCGCGGCCTCCACGACCGCGCGGCCTGGTGCTTCCACGAGGCGCTTCGGCAGGATCCATCGATCCGTCGCGTGCGTCCCCACCTCGCCACGCTCCTCGCCCGCGATGGGCGGGCCTCGCGAGCGGTGCAGCTCATCCTGCAGGAGCTGCGGGAGGACCCCGGCGACACCGGCACGCTGCTCGCCTTCGGCGACCTGCTCGAGCGTCTGCGGCGATTCCCGGAGGCGGCCGAGAAGTTCCGGCGGGTGCTCGAACTCGAGCCGGGCAATGCGGAAGCCCACTGGCGACTGGGCGAGCTTGCCGCCCGCTGCGACCGCCTCGACGAGAGCGTCCGCGAGCTTGAGATCGCGATCCAGCTCGACGCCGATCGCCCCGGCGGCCACCTCACCCTCGGCGAGGTCCGGGCCCGACGGGGCGATGCCGAGGGCGCCCGGGCAGCGCTGCGGGAGCAGTCCCGGCGGCTGCGAAGCGAACCGTCGCCTCGCCTCGAACTGCTGCAGCGGACGAGCGAGCGACTGCTCGACCATGGCGACGCCGGAGAGGCGAGGGGTCTTCTCGATCACCCCGCGGCACAGGCGGCCCCGCAGCTGCTTCGCCTTCGCGCCTTCACGCAGTTCCGCTGCGGCGATCTCGACGGCGGGTCGGCCCTCAGCCGTCGCCTGCTGCGACGCGATCCCGGATGCATCGCCGCGATGCACAACCTCTGCCTCGCTGCGATCGAGCGGGGGCACCGCCGCCTTGCATGGGGATGGTGGCGACGGGCCGCCCGCCGTGCGCCGATGGACGACGGCCTCCACCGCCTTCGGACCCGCCTCGTCTGCAACTCGATCGCTGCGGCGATCGGCTCCGTGGCGACGGCGGCGGCGAACCGCCTGCGCCGCGTTCGGGACCGTGTCGCCCGGGCGATGCGACGGGACTGACCAACCGGCACGGCCGCGACTTGCGGAGTCGCCCACCGGGGAATCGGGCACGGGCATCGGACCGACGGCATCGCCGCGAGATGCCGGAGGCTTGATCCCGCGGCTTCACGCGGCGTCCCGGCAACTTCGGAGCCCGCTGTCGCCGCGAAGGACCGTATCCCCACCGTATCCCTGAGGTCCGGCCGAATCGGTCCGTTCGGTCTCTCGGTCGTTCGGTCGTTTCGGTCGGATCGGCGGTCGGCGAGCCGAGATTCGCCCGCCGCAGCCTGGCAGGCAGGCGACGCGGAACGGACTCCCAAGAGGCTGTCGCCCCCCGGACGCCGAACTCCCGGAGATGCCGCGAGTCGATGCCGGACGGGATGCCGGGAGGATCGAAGTCCGACGGATCCGTCAGGCCGGGCCTACAGCGTCGCGCTCGTGTAGGGCAGCAGGGCCATGAACCTCGCCCGCTTGATGGCGGTCGCGACCTGCCGCTGCTCCCACGCGGAGGCCTGCAGGCGGCGGCGGCTGTAGATCTTGCCGTTGGGAGTCAGCAGGCGCCGAAGGTCGTCGACGTTCTTGTAGTCGACGAACTTGCGGCCCGTGACGCTGGCCTTGTGGGGGATCTGCGGAGTGCTCTGGAACTGGGACATCGTGGGGTCGCCTGGTCTGGGATCGCTCGACGCCTCGGGGGCCGGCACGCTGCCGGCGACCGCCCGAACCGCCATGCGGGGGACCGGACCTCACCTCGGGGTCCGGCCGCGACGGATCCGAAAGTCTACCGGCGGACGAGGGCGGCGGGAAGACCCCGCTCCCGCGACCGACTCGAAAGGCGGCGTCCGCGGGTCCGGTGGCGACTTCTCGGTCTCTCCACGCCGGGCAGGCCGCGATCCGAACCGATCGGCGACGTTTCGGCGGATTTCCGCCGCCGCCGCCGCGGGGGCGTGCCATGGTGGAGGCTCGCGTGAATCGCGGCAATGCCGTCCGAGGCGAGGTCTACGATCGACCTGCGCCCGACGCGGTGCGGACCATGACTTCCTCGACCCCGGACGGATGCCTCCATGCGATCGTGCTCGACGCCGGTCTGGCGGACGAGTCGCTTCGGCGTGGCCTCGGCGAGGTCGTCATTCATCGGGAGACCGATCCCCTCCGCGGTCTCGCGGCCGCCTGCCGCCTGGAGATCGCCTCCCGCGAAGGCGCCGCCTGGGGCCTTCCCGCCCGCGGACGCGTGGCGATCGTGCTGCCGGAGCATGCGACCGCAGGGGGCGGCCCTGCAGGCGGCGAGGCGGCGATCGATTGCCTGAAGGCCGCGGTCCGCCGGCATCTGCCCCGCATCGAACTCTGGAGCGTCCGCCAGGGATCCATCGAACCGATCGCGACGGCGGACGAGCCCACCGGACCTTCGCCAACGCCGGCCTCGGAAGCGTCGTCTCCGCCGACGCCGCCGCGGGAGGGGGATCGGCCGTCCTACGGCCGCACCGTGACGCCCGAGGAGATCCGGATGCTGCTCGACGCCGGCGATTCGCCGGAGCCGCCGCGAACCTGGAGCGGAGAGCGATGAGCGGCTCGCCGCGGGAACGGGCATCGCGAGGCCGGTGGCTGCTCGTGGCATCGCCGCAGGATCCGGTGGCGGCGGCGTTTCAGGATCTCGCCGCCGCCTGGCCCTCGGCCGCCTGGGTCGCCGACCGCTTCGAGGCGTTGGCGATGGTCGCGTCGGCGAC
>CAZQUA010000085.1:0-9126 GCA_964596455.1 uncultured Isosphaeraceae bacterium | reverse complement strand
GCGGCGCTGCTCGGAACGCTGCTCCTCCCCACTCGTCGCCGGCGGCGGTGAGACGCCGGGAGCGCGACGCGCTCGCTTGACGCGATCGGCACCTCGAACTCACTCCGGCTTCGCGACCGGGTTCGCGCCGCCGGAAGCCGTGGGCGTGGTCGCGGATATCGTCGGATCCCACGCTCGTCGGAACCCTTGATGCTCGATCGAGGTGTCGGGGGTGTCGCGTCGCCGCAGGCTCAGCCGGTCGCGAGCGCCACCGAGTACGCCCGCCGGTCCTCCTCGCCTTCTGATCGCCGCCGCGGTTCTGCAAGAGGTAGCCGACGCGACGATGCCCGATCGCGAACCTTCAGAGGATCGCCAACGGCGGCGGCCGTGAGCCGCTCGGATGCGCCGCGAGGACCGATCGCATCCGCAGGCATGCCGAGGGGCGTTGAAGGCGACTCGGAGTCGGGTTGGATGGACGAGGGCAGCGGGACCGACGCCGGATGGATGGTCATGGAGGCGCCGCTGCGGGAAGCCTGTTGGATCGGGAGGCCGATGGGGCTACCTTGCAGTTATCGCGAGTCCGTCCGGAGAAGCCTGATGCAAACCGTTGTCGCCCTGCTGTCGATCCTTGCCCTCGCCCCGCTTGCGGATGCCGGCCTCGCGAGCGAACCGGTCGGCGGAGCGGATCGAACCGCCCGCCCCCGGACCTTCCTGCTGCATCAGCGTCCGCCGCTGGCCCTCTGCTTCGCACCGGGCACGCCCGAGGACGAGGCTCGGAGGATCGAGGCGAACCTCTGGCGGCACTGGCTCTCGCAGCATGAGGGCGGCGTGGCCTTCAACCTGACCACGCAGTGGTCGATGGCAAGCGGCCCCAACAGCCCGATCACGCTCCGCTGGAGCCTGGCGCCGGACGGCTTGACGATTCCCGACGCCGCCGGGGTCGGCAGCGGTCCCAACTCGATCCGGCAGAAGCTGACCGCCACCTTCGGATCGGTGCAGGCGGGGGTCGAGGTGCTGCGGCAGTGCTTCGAGATCTGGGGCGGACTGAGCGGCGTCACGTATGTGGAGGTGCCCGACGACGGCGCTGCCTGGGGCAGTCCCGGCAGCGCCACCCGCGGTGACGTCCGCATCGCCGCCCATCCCTTCAACAGCGCCAACGTGCTGGGCTACAACCAGTTCCCGCAGGATGGCGACATGGTCCTGAACTCGTCGGTCTCCTGGGGCACCCCGGCCGACGACTTCCGCTTCTTCCGGAACCTCGTCTACCACGAGCATGGCCATGGCCTGGGCATCCTGCACGTCTGCCCCGCCAACGAGAGCAAGCTGATGGAGCCGTTCCTTTCGACGGCCTTCATCGGGCCGCAGCACGACGACATCCGCGCGGTGCAGCGGCACTATGGCGATCGCTGGGAGCCCAACAACACCGCCGCCGGGGCCGCGTTCATCGGCGGCCCCGGACTCGACGAGACCCTCTCCCCCGCATCGATCGCGGACGCGTCCGACAGCGACTGGTACCGCTTCGAGGCCGACGCCGGCAGCGTGCTCGACGCGACGGTCTCGCCGGTGGGGTTCGTCTACAACAGCGGAACCCAGTTCTTCATCTTCTGCCCCAACGGCTCGAGCGTGAACTCGCTGGTGGTCCATGACCTCCGCCTGCGTCTGTTCACCGCCGATGGCAAGGCTCTGCTCGCCGACGCCAATGCCAACCCGGCCGGGCAGGCGGAGTCGATCGCCGGCTTCGAGTTCGACGCCGCCGGCGAGTACCTCCTGCGGGTCTCGGGCGGCGCGGCCTCGAACATCCAGCTCTACGACCTTGCGGTGGCGGTCTCCAAGGGCAAGAGTCCCGCCATCCCCGGGGACCTCGACGGCAATGGCGTCGTCGACGGAGCCGATCTCGGCATTCTGCTGAACCAATGGGGCTCGTCGGGCACCGCGGCCGACCTCGACGGCAGTGGCAGCGTCGATGGCGGAGATCTTGCGGTGCTGCTGACCAACTGGACCGGCAACTGATCCGCGAGGAGTGGCAGCGGCAGTTCCGGCACCGCCGACGGGGGGACGAGCGGGGAATCCCCGTTGATGCTCGCGGGGCGGCGGGCCGGGACGCCTGCCGGCGGCCGCATTGAACAAAGCGCAACCAACGGAACCTGAATGTTTTCGTGGCGATTTCCAGACCGGGACTAGACCCCGCCCTCTCGATCGGTACGGTTCTCGGAACCTGAAGCGGACTCGTTTCCCTTGCAGGGTTCCGAATGCATCAGTTACCGGACCTCCGATATTGCTGCTGGTCCCCCGCTTCCTCGACGGGTGTCGGGAGCGGAGACGCTGCCACGGGCGACCGCCATCGTCGGGGTCTTCCACGGTCGTCCCGAAGAAGTGCCGACGCCGTCCGTCCTGCCTTCTCGCCGAGAGATCGACGCAACCGCGGCCGGAACCGCCTTGCAGAATCGCTCTCGGACCTCGCCGGGGCTCGAACCGGCGTCGCCTTGGCTGCGGAATTGGGGTTGTTCCGCCGTCTTCGGCTGGACTTCGCTTCTTTTGCGAGCACTTTGCAAACTGGCAGTCTTCGTCGTCTGCCGTGTCGTGACGTATCGAGTGTTCGTCCTTCGGGCGGGGGGTTCGCACCCCTGCCTTTGTCGTGTGTCGTCGTGTCCCCCTTCTCGCCCGAGGCGTCGCCTGGGCCCTTCGGTCACCCCTCATAGGAGTCTGGAATGAGACGGATCCTTCTCGCATCGGGCGGACTTGCCGCCCTCTTCTCGGCCTCCGCCGCCATGGCGCAGGCTGCGGGAGACGAGTGCTCCACGGCCGTGGCCCTGGTGCCCGGTCAGCCCGCCAACTTCAGCACCGCGAATGCGACCGGCAGCACCGATGCGGTCAGCGATGCCCAGTGCACGGGAACCTTCCTGGCGTGGGGCGAGCCCGGCACGAACCCCGACGTCTGGTTCGCCTGGACGCCTGAGAACGACGGAACCGCGACCTTCTTCTCCTGCGGCTTCGACACCTCGATGGTGCTCTACACCGGCACCTGCGGCAATCTGACGCAGGTCGCCTGCAACGGCGACGGAACCGGCGCCACCTGCAGCGTCGCGTTCTACTCCCGCATCGCCGACTTCTCCGTGACCGGCGGCACGACCTACTACGTGCGGATCGGCGGCTACCAGGGCGATACCGGAGCGGCGACCCTCGAACTGACCTACTTCGCCTCCGGCGGCACCTGCGGCAGCGACAACCCCAACTCCTGCACCGAAGCCAGCCCCGACCTGACGCCGGGCTGCTCTGATCCGGCCTGCTGCACGATCGTCTGCGAGGCGGACTCCTTCTGCTGCGACACCGAGTGGGATCAGACCTGCGCCGACACCGCGATCGCGAGCTGCGGCTTCTTCATCTACTCCTGCACGGCTCCGAACAACGCCGTCGCCAACGACTGCGCTCCGAATGCGCTGGTCCTCAACGGCGCCGACGACGCCCGGAACTTCAGCAACGTCGGCTGCAACACCGACGGGCCGATCCATGAAGCCGCCACCTGCCAGTCCGGCAACGAGTTCTTCTTCAACGACATCTGGTACCGCGGCCAGGCCATCGCCAACGGCGTCCTTCGCGTCAACACCTGCAACAGCGTGAACTTCGACACGAAGCTCGCGATCTACGCGATGGGCTCCGACCCCGCTGCCTTCAACTTCAACACGCTGCCCGACGCCCTCATCGCCTGCAACGACGACGGCGACGCGACCTGCCAGGAAGGGGCGCCCTTCGCCTCGGACCTCTCCACCACGGTGGTGGCCGGTCAGTGGTACCTGATTCGCCTCGCGACCTTCGACAACCCCGGCAGCGGCACCGTGTTCTTCAACTGGCCGGAGCCCTGCACCCTCGAGGACTCGACCGTCTCCGAGAGCGAGGCCTGCGGCCAGGACACCAACGGCGGCTGCAACAGCAACGGCGCCGTGCAGGCGATCGGCCTTGGCGACGTGGTCGCCGGCACCTTCTGGAAGGACCCCGAGGGCCGCGACACCGACTTCTACCAGGTGACCATCACCGAAGAGGCCTCCTACACCTTCAACGTCAACTCCGCCAACTTCGTGCAGCTGCTGATCCTCAGCGGCGACGTGACCGTGCCCGAGTGCGCCGGCATCTCCGTGGTCAGCGCCGGCTCCGGCGCCTGCCCGGCCACGGCGACCGCCTGCCTCGCTCCCGGCACCTACTTCGTGTTCGTCGGCATTCCGTTCGATGCCGCCGACACCCCTTGCGGCTCCGGCGTCCTGAACGAGTACTCGCTGTCCATCTCGAGCTCGCCGGCCGTCTGCCCGCTCGTCGTGGCGTCGTCCTGCGAGGCGCCGGGCCCGGATTCGGCGACCCTCAACCTCGACCCGAACACCGTCGGCCCCGGCCTCGTCGCCTGCGCCGTGGCCGGTCCCACCGGCGGCACCACCGTCAACTCCTTCGCCCGCGTCTTTGCGGCGGGCACCGTGAGCGGCGGCATCTCCTGCCTCAACTTCGGCGCCTGGGCGGCCCGCGCCCTGCCGGAAGGCCTCTTCTTCAGCGACATCCCGCTGCCGGCGACGATCGGGATCTACCGGGATCTCGACGGCGGCGAGCCTCGCTGCAAGACCGCCGACGGCGGCATCGACGGCTGCGATCTCGAGGTCGTCTGGGACAGCGCCATCATCATCCCCGGCGGCGTGTACAAGGGCACCATCAACTTCGAGGAGCCCCTGTGCGTCGACGAGTTCGTCAACCAGAACCTGGTGGTCATCATCGACTTCCCCAGCCTTCTCGCGGGCGTGCCCGAGTTCAACGTGCCGCCGAACAGCGGCTACCAGCTCCGTGCCGGCGGCAACGCGGCCGGTCCCGGAGGCATCACCTACTGCCGCCTCAGCTGTGCGGATGCGGCCGGCCAGTACGTGCTGACCGAGACCCTCGGGAACTTCACCACCCCGTGGCTGGTGGAGCTCAACGGCGACTTCGCCACCTGCGACGGCGGCGGCACGCCCTGCCCGTCGGACCTCAACGGCGACGGTCAGGTCGGCGGTGCGGACCTCGGCATCCTGCTGCAGAACTGGGGCAACCCCTTCGGCGGAGCCGACCTCGGCGCCATGCTCCAGAGCTGGGGCGCCTGCCCGTAATCTGAAGTCCTACGCCTGAGTCACCCTTGAGCCCCCGGCCCCACGGCCGGGGGCTTTTCCTTTGCCCATCGGCCGATGCGGGCCGCCGACCGCCATCGCCCAATCTTTATTGAAAAGGGCCGATGGGTCTGGATTACCGGACCCCGTTGGTTAACTTTCTCCGATCCGCAGTCCCTCTCGCCGCGGGCGGCGCCACGGGCAGTTGCGGGCAATCGTCCGAGGCCCTTCGAGGCCTCGCAGGAGGAATGTCCATGAGCTGGTCGAGATGGTTGGTGGCGGGTGCCGCTGCTGGCGGCCTCGCAACGGCGGTCCTTGCCGATGATCCCGCGTGCCCTGGAGAGGGCGACTGCCTCGAGCCCAACGGCTCGCCGGGCTGCAACATCGAGGATTGCTGCAAGCTCGTCTGCGCGATCGACTCGGCGTGCTGCTCCCTCGAGTGGGACAGCTTCTGCGTGGAGATCGCAGAGACCTTCCCCGCGTGCTTCGCCGCTCCGCCGGGGAGCGCCCTCTGGGACAACGGTCCTCTGGTGACCTTCCCCGGCGGCGGCTTCGGCGGCGCCGACGTCAGTTCGGTGTCGCCCGGCTCGACCCTCTTCGGCGGCAACATCAACAACGCCACCTTCCGCCGGGCCGACGACTTCGAGGTCGCCGCCGGAGGGTGGGAGATCGGCGGGTTCGAGTTCTTCGGCTACCAGACCAACTCGAGCACGACCTCGACCTTCACGGGGCTCTTCATCCAGATCTGGGACGGCGTGCCCGGCGAGGGCGGGCAGGTGATCTGGGGCGACCCCACCACCAACCGCCTGTCCGCGACCTCCTTCTCGAACATCTACCGCACCTCCGCCGCCGCGCTGACCAACACCCAGCGGCCGGTGATGCGGTTGATCGCCGCAGGCCTCGACATCCAGCTGGCGCCGGGCACCTACTGGGTGGAGTTCGGCATGACCGGCTCGCTGGCCTCCGGCCCGTGGGTCCCGCCGGTGAGCGACCCGGTGAAGTGGCCGGTCGGCAACAGCCGCCTCTTCACCGTGGGCACCAGCACCTGGTCTCTCGCCCTTGACGGCACCGCCCCGGGTCCCCAGCAGGGCTACGACCTGCCGTTCCGGATCATCGGCGAAGGCTCCTCCTCGCCGTGCGTCAGCTCCACCGCGTCCTGCACCGAGGCCCATGGAACCCCCGGTTGCGGCAATGCCGCCTGCTGCGGCACCGTCTGCGGAGCCCTTCCGGAGTGCTGTTCCATCGGATGGGACGCCGCCTGCGTGACCGCCGCGACGGAGCTCTGCGGCCTCTACTCCTGCCCGAGCGGCAACTTCCCCGCCAACGACTGCCCCACCGGCGCCAGCGTCGTGGCGGTCCCGAGCAGCGTGAACTTCAACTCGACCAACGCCTCGACCAACGGGCCGCTGCAGCCCCAGTGCGGCTCGACCGGCGGCGACAGTCAGATCTGGAAGGACCTCTGGTACCGCGTCACCACGCCCGGCGAGCCGGTGCGGGTGGTGGCGAGCACCTGCGGCACCGCCAGCTTCGACACCAAGATCGCCGCCTACAACGTCGGCGACGGCACCTTCGACCCCGAGACCCTGTCGACCCGCTTCGTCCGGTGCAACGAGGATGGCGTGGACTGCCCGACCGGCACTTCCCGCCTCGAGTTCATCGGCGCGGCCGACACCACCTACCTGATCCGCCTCGGCGGCTTCGACGGCGGGTCCGGCACCGGCACCATCGCCTTCGAGTTCGAGCCGCTGCTCGCGCCCGAGGTCTGCGCCACGCCCGGCAGCAACCCCATCGACAGCAATCCCACCGACAGCCTCGCCACCGGCGGGGTCGCCTGCGCCGCCGGCAACATCACCACCCGCAACGTGTACGCGGTGCCCTTCCCGGCGGCGGCCTTCGGCGGCGCCTACAGCTTCAGCTGCATCAACTTCGGCTTCGACAACAGCGGGTCCTACCTCGAGGGCGAAGTGGCGGTCTGGTTCGATCCCGATGGCGGCGCTCCCACCCTCGCGGGCATGGACAAGGTCGCCTCCTTCCCGGTGGGCCTGTACTCCGGCGCCGGGCAGCTCGTCACCGTCACCACCGGCGAGCCGATCTGCGTGGAGCTCGCCGATCCCGCGGCCACCATCGTGATCACGCTCGACATCCCCGCCTCGAGCGACGGATTCGCCACCTTCGCCGGAAGTCTCGATTCGCCCAACAAGACCTACATCTGGTCGGGCGGATCCTGCGGCTTCACCGACTTCGTCGATCTCTCGACGATCGGCACGCCACCCTTCCAGAACAAGTGGTTCGTCCAGCTCTCCGGCAACAGCGGATGCAACGAGCCGCCTCCGCCCTGCCCGTCGGACCTCAACGGCGACGGTCAGGTCGGCGGTGCGGACCTCGGCATCCTGCTGCAGAACTGGGGCAACCCCTTCGGCGGAGCCGACCTTGGCGCCATGCTCCAGAGCTGGGGCGCCTGCCCGTAATCCGAAGCCCTACGCCTGCGTCACCCTCGAGCCCCCGGCCCCACGGCCGGGGGCTTTTTGCTGCCGTTCCCTCGGGACCGCCGTTTGGGCCGCATCGGCACGCCTCGCGGCGACCGCGTTGATTCCCTCAGGCCGTCGCTTGGTCGCGGACCCATCGCGCCAGCGCCGCCGGGGCGGGACTGCGCGACTCGAGCTGGTCGATGATCCGCCGCAGCGACGCGGGGCGGCCGGTCTCGGCAAGCTCCTGCAGCGCCTCTTCGAGACGCTGCTGCGCCCGCGGCGGCAGCGACTGCTGCCATCCGCAGAACTCCGCCAGCGCGGCGCCCTGCAGCAGCACCTCGCCGAAGCAGCGTCGCTGCATCGCCTCGTCGGGCACCGCCCAGGAGGCGTGGAACGCCGGCGGAAACAGCGACACCCGATCGCCGGGCGCGAACGCCCGTGTCCGGAACCGCACCGTGCCGGACTCGGGATCGAACGAACCGTTGGTGAGATGCGGCTCGACCCCCGTGGTCACCACGACCTCGACGTCGGTCGAGGGACGCTTCGCCCGGACGCGAACGCCGAAGGCCGTCGGCATGGAGACGCCGGCTTCGCCAGCCCGCAGCTTGGCCTTGTCCTCATCCGGCACCGCCGGCGAGGCGAGCAGCAGGTCGGCGTGCCGTGCCGGCGAATTGGCGTAGAGGGCGAAGGAGATTCCCCAGGCGAGCAGCTGCGGATAGGAGACCGCCGGGGCGTCCGGCCGGAAGCGGCGGATCTGCCGAGCGATCGCCGGCAGGATGATCTCGTCGAGGCTCCATTGCCGCTGCACCTCGCTCGCGGCGCCGTCCATCGAGAGCAGCGTCAGCCGCTGCATCTCCACCGGGGTGAAGAAGCCCCGCTCTCCAAGCAGCAGCAGCAGCGGCAGGAAGACCGTCTGCCGGAACCGCTCGTCGGGCGTGATCGGGCCGGCGTCCCGCGGGCCGCGGACCCCCGCCGCCACCCGCTGCGCCTGCGAGGTGGCCTGCATCGCACCGAAGAGCAGCATCGCGTCGCGGGCGAGCGGCAGGTACTCCGCCTCGAACACGCTGCGGAACCGCTCCCGCTGCGAATCGTCCCCCAGCAGGGTCTCGGCCCACCGCGCGAAGATCCTCGCCCACAGTTCGCCGGCGGCCTGCCGCTGCGTCAGATCGCTCCAGAGGTCCCGCGGCTCGTCGAGCGACTCCCAGTACATCCACGCCGAGCCGAGCGAGGTGCGGACCTCGCTCAGGCCGTTGCGGTTGCCGATCTCCTCGGGCAGGCCTTCCGCGAACCTTCCGGAGAACGCGAGGCTTCCTCGCTCGCGCCGTCCCGCATCGCCGTAGATCGACTCGAGGCGAGCGATGTCCTCCTCGGCAAGGCGGGTGCCGGCGAAGGTCCGCATCGTGCCCTCCTCGCCCGGGGACACCTCGATCCGCACACTTGGCCGTGCGCAGGAGAGGGCGAACGCCGCGGCGAGCGTGACGGCCCCGCCCCTCGCCACCGCCGCGGCCGCCGCGGCCCGCTTCAGGTGGGGCCGTGCATGGCCGGCCGGACGGAATCCGTCGCCT
>CAZQUA010000084.1:0-9159 GCA_964596455.1 uncultured Isosphaeraceae bacterium | reverse complement strand
TTGGGCGGACTCGTTGGGCGAAGACCGGGGCGAAGACCGGGCGAATGCGGGGGCGGCTCGGGGGCCTCGCTTCGGCCGGACGAGACGCTCGTCGCCGCGAGCGGCCCCGCCCGGGCGGACGTCCGCCGATGGCCGGGATGGAGACGGACGAGAGACGAGTCGCGATTGGACCGCCCCGCCGCGCGATGGTCAAGTGATCGACGCTCCGGGGGCGACGCCGCCGTTGCGGGGGCGGTGCCGGTTAGCATGCCTTCGAGAGCGGTTTCCATCGATGCCCCAGCACGCCCGACCCGCCATCGATCCCGGGACGATGATCGAACCGCTGCGACGCCTTGGCGACGTGGCCGCGGAGTTCGGCCGGGTTCGGGAACGCCGCCGCCGCGCTGCGAGGCGACGCCTCGCCCTGCTCGGCGTGCTGGTCGCGTTGCCGGTGAACCTGCTGCTGCTTGCGCTGCTGATGCCGCGGAGCGGTTCGGGCGGCGGCGAGGCTGTCGCGACGGGGCCGCCGCAAGAGGTCGAACTTCGCCTCCCGTCCCCGGCGACGCCGGCGGCGAGCGTGGCGTCGGCGGATGCCGCAAGCGCCTCGGCCGTCGCCGTCGCCGCCGCACCGATCGCGGCGGACCCGCTGCCGCTGCCGCCCCGCGCCGCCTTCCGGCCGTCGTCGCCGATCGCTCCGGAGATCGCGGCGTCGCTGCGGGGCGGGGAGGGACTGGCCGCAGGGGTCGCCAACACCACGTTCTTCGGGGTCTCGGCGCGAGGCCGGCATCTCGCCTACATCCTCGACGTCTCCGCGAGCATGGAGAGCGGCGGCCGTCTCTGGATCGCCCTCGAGGAGTTGGACCGCTCGCTGTCGGGCCTGCCCGACTACGCGTGGTTCATGGTGGTGCTCTTCGCCAACGACGCGGTCATCCCGCCCTTCGGCAAGGCCTGGCAGCGGGCCACGCCGGCGAACCTCGACCGGATGCGGGCCTGGCTCTCGCGGCACGTCTCCACCGGCGGCGGCACCCGTCCGGCCCGGGCCTTCGAGGCGGTGTTCTCGCTGGCCCCTCGTCCCGACGCGATCTTCTTCCTCACCGATGGCGAGATCCCGGCGGACACGCCGGCGCTGCTGAACCGCCTCAACGGCCGCGGCGATCGGTGCGTCGTGAACACCATCGCCTTCGGCAACGAGGCGGGGGTCGCGCCGCTCGAGCGGATCGCCATCGACTCGGGGGGTTCCTTCCGCATCGTGCCGGTGGCGTCGCGATGAGGCTCGCAGCCGCGGCGATGCTGATGGCGATGGCGGGATCGCCCGCGGCCGCGGAAGCGGCGGATGGCGGTGGGGCCGAGCCGGTCCTGCTCATCGACATCCGCGGGTCCCTGCGGATCGAGGCGGTTCCGCTGGCCGAGGTCGAGGCGACCCGCGAAGGCCTCGCCTGGCCGAGCGGCGAGGGCGGCGGACTCCGCCGCCTCCGCTGGGATCGGGTCCGCGACCTCCGCGTGGCGGCGGCCGCGGGCCGGACCGCGGCGATCGGCGACGCCTGCCCAGAGTTTGCCGCCAGTGTTTCGGAGGATCGCTCCCGCGGCGAGCGGTTGTGGCGGGGCATCGCCCGCCTCGAGCGGGGGGACGCCGCCGCCGCGAGGGCGGTGCTCGAACCGCTCGCGGAGGAACTCGCGGACGACTCTTCCCTGCAGGCTCGTCTCGTGGCGGCGTGGCAGCTGCGGGCAAGGCTCGCCGGCGATGCCGATCCCGTCGCGGTCGCGGATGCGGCGATCCGCTGCGTTCGCCTCGAGGCGATGGACCCCGGACCCGCCGACGAGGCATGGTCCGACGCGTCGGACGGGTCGCCGGACCCGGCGCTCGATCGGCCGCTCCGCTTCGAGGAGGGATGGCCCGCCGAAGCGCCGCCGCTGCCGGCGTGGGGTCGCTCCGGCGAGGAGGTCCTGGCGGCGCTGGATCCGCGTGCGGTCGCCTCGCGGCCGCTGCTGGCGGCTTCGCTCGCCTCGCTGGTGGGCGACGCCATCCCGCCGACGATCGCCGGCGAGACGCAGCTGCCGCAGCTCTGGCGGACCCTGCTCGAGATCCGGCGGAGCGATCCCGCCACGCTTGCCCAACGGCGGGAGTCGTGGCTTCGCGGCGTCGATCCGGCCGATGCTGCGGTGATCCACGCCCACCTCGGGGCCAGACTTCGAGCGGAGGCGTCGCCGGACCTTCGGCGGCGTGGCCTTCTCGAGTGGCTGGCGATTCCAGCCGCCGCCCCCGACCCCGATTCGCCGACGGTCCGTTGGGCCTGGCGGCGGATCGCCGAGGCGGCGGCGGAGGAGGGTCTCGGCACCCTCGCCGACCACGCGGCGGGTCGGATCGGTTCGCCGGGTCCGGCATCGACCGATGCCGAAAGGAGCACCCCATGACCTCGCCATCGGCAGCGGCCCTCGACCCCGAGAACGCCTCGGGAGGCTTCGCGTTCCTCACCGGCGGCGGCGTGGTGGGAGGGGTGATCCTGCTGCTCGGGGTGGTGGCGGCGGCGTTGGCGGTGGCGCTGCTGCTTCGCCTGCGGCGGGAGCGACTGATGCCCTCGGCGAGCCTGGCGACCCTTGCGACGCTGCTGTCCAAGGGCCGCCCCGAGCAGGCGCTCGAGCATTGCATGCGGCCGGAGCACGACTGCTATCTCTGCCGGATCCTCGTGCCCGGCCTCAACCGCTTCCTTCGCTCGGGGTTCGGGGCGATCGAGCTGCGGGGCGCCATCGAGGAGGCGGGAGGCGAGGAGACCGCCCGCCTCTACCGCGCCACCGACGCGCTGGGGGTCATTGGCTCGGTGGCGCCGCTGCTGGGCCTGCTCGGCACGGTGCAGGGCATGATCGGCGCCTTCGACACGGTGGCGGTCGGTGCCGCCGATCCGGGCTACTACGGCCTGCTGGCCGGCAACATCAGCCTGGCGCTGATCACCACGCTGCAGGGACTGGTGGTCGCGATCCCCTGCGTGATCCTGTACTCGTTCCTCCGGAACCGGATCGATGCGATCGCCGCCGATGCGGCCCGTGAACTCGACCGCCTCGCCCTGCTGCTCGAGGAGATGCCCTCGCCGCCGTCGCCGGAGGCGGCGCGGTGAGGTTCGCGGCCGCCATGCGTCGGGAGCGGCTGCTGCCGGTCGACATGACCCCGATGATCGACATCGTCTTTCAGTTGCTGATCTTCTTCCTCGCCACCACCGAACTCGCGAGGTCCGCGCGGGTGCTCGTGGAGCTTCCGAAGGAATCGGGCCGCGATGCGATGGCCGGCGACGACGGCATCGAGGTGGTGCTCGCCGCCAACGGAGCGATCCTGCTTGCCGGCGGGCCGGTTCCGGCCGAAGGCCTCGTGGCGGGCCTGCAGGCGCTCGCGGCGGAGCGGAAGGAGGGCCCGGTGGTGATCCGTGCGGATCGGCGGGCCGCCGCGGAGGACCTCAACCGCCTCGTGGCGGCGGTGCGGGAGGCCGGCGGCGGATCGGTCCGCCTCGCGGTCTCGCCGCCGGGAGGGCGGAACTGATGCGGTTCGCAGTGCCCGCTCGGCGTCGAGGCCCGGCGATCGGCCTCAACCTCGCGACGATGCTCGATGCGACCTTCCTGCTGCTCGCCTACTTTCTGGTGACCGCCGCGACGGAACCGCGGGAGTCCCGTCTCGAGAGCCGCCTCGCCCTCGCGGGCGAGCCGCGTGCGGCCGATCTCGAACCTGCGGTGCTCGAAGTCGCGATCGAAGGAGGCGCCACGGTGTTCCGCCTCGGGCAACGCGTGCTTCGCGATCCGGCATCGCTTCGCGAGGCGCTCGGCCGACTCGACCCGGAGTCGCCGATCCGGCTGCTGGTTCGGCCGGGGCCGCGGGTGGAGGCGGTGGCGGCGGCGCTGCAGGCGATCGAGGATGCCGGCTTCAGGGAGGTGGCCTATGCACCGTCGCCCTGATCGAGCCGGCGGGCCCACGCCTCGCGGGAGCCGGTTCGAGCGGCGGCGAACCGTCTCGATGCGGCTCGCGGCGGCGGCGGCGGCGTGCGTGGCATGCGGGGCGGCATCGGCGGCGGCGCAGGATCCGAGGGAGCCGCGGGAACCGGCGGCGGCGATCGAGATCGACCGCCTGCTTGCCTCGATCGGCGAGCGGGAGCTGCGGATCGATCTGCTCGCCTGGCGCCTCGCCGAGACGCCTCCTGCCCGGGAGGCCGCAAGGCTTCGGCTCTTCGGCGAACTCGCCACCCTCGCGGGCGAGTGGCTGGCCGAGAGCGACCCGCCCTCGCGTCGCGGCCGCCTCGCCCGCATCGAGGCGATCGCCGCAGCGGCGGCCTCCCCGCGGGAGGCCGAGGCGCTGCGATGGGAGATCGCGATCCACCAAGGCCTCGCCGCCGCGGAGGAGGCGGAGCGGTGGCGGCGGCGATCCCGCTTCCATCCCGACCACGCGGACCGTCCCGCGGCCGAGGGGGAGCTTCGGGCGTGGTTCGAGCGGAGCGGGACGACGCTCGAGGAGGGCCTCGCCCGGCGGGAAGCCTCCCGGCGTGAGCTGGCCGATCGCCTGCGGCGGACGAGCGGCATCGAGGCGGATCGGCTCGCGGAGCGGCAGCTCGCCCTCGCCACCGACTCGCAGCGTGGCCGCTTCCTCGCCGCGTGGGCATGGCTCGGCCTGGCGATGCTCGATGCCGACCATGCCGCGGCGGCGCGGGCGGAGCGGCTGCTGCAGCCGATGCTCGACGCGGGGGAGGATCCCGCGCCGGTCGAGGTCTCGATGGATCGCCGGGGCGATCCCGCCTTCTGCCGCGCGATCCTCGGCATGGCGGTGGCCCGAAGCCTGGCTCGCTCCCACGACGAGGGGCGGCGGTGGTTGGCGCTGCTCGAGGCGCCGATCGTGCCCGCGGAGATCGCCGAGGCGATCCCCTGGTGGTCGGTGGAGCTGGCGATCGTGGCCGGCGATCCCGACGGCCTCGAGGCGGTCCTCGCGGCCACGGGCGATCGCTTGCCGATCCGTGGCCTTGAGCGGGCTGCCGCTGCGGCGATCGATGCGGCGGCGACGGACGCCCGCTGGCGATCCGCCGCCGATGCGGCGGTGGCGGCGCTGCTGGCGCGGGGCGCGATCGCGGAGGTTCGCCTGCTGACGCCCGCCTCCTCGACGGGTGTCGGCGACGCGGATGCGGCGAGGAACGATCTCTCGCTGGCGATCGGACGCCTGCATGCCGCCGCGTCGGGCGAGGAGCCGCGGAAGGCGGCCCTGGCGCTGCTGGCCGCATCGACCTCGCTCGAACTGCCAGCGGCCGCCGCCGCGGCCCTGGCGGCGGAGGCGATCGAGCGGGCCCTGCGGGCGGGCGTCGATGGCGGGGTCCTCGCCGCCGCCGCTGCGTCGGAGCGGTTCGAGGCGGCTCCGCCGCCGCTTCGCGAACGCCTCGCCTGGCTGCGACTGGCGAGCCTCGACCGTGCCGAAGGCGATGATCCCGGCCGCCGCTGGAGCGACGCCGCAAGGGAGCATCTCGCGGCCCATCCTCAGGGCGAGGGCGCGTCCCTGCTCCGCCTTCGCCTCGACGGCCCTCGGCTCTCGGCCCGGGAGATCGCCGACCTCGCCGTGGCGGGCGAGAGCGGAGCCTTCGGCGAAGCGATCGGGACGCTGGCTCGGCAACTGCTGCGGGCCCGCCTCGCCGACCCCGATGGGACCGACCGCCGTGAATCCGCCGAGGCGATGATCCGCCTTGCGAGGATCCCGCGGTCGTCCGCCGATCCGACGCGGGCGGCCGAAGCCTGCTGGGACCGCGCCGAGGCGCTGCTCGCCTTGGGCGATCCCGCATCGCGGGCGGAGGCCGCGGTGCTTCTCGCAGGCTGCGGCGAGCGCGGCGAGGCCGCTTCCGGCGGCGGTGCGTCCGCGGGCGACCAACGCCGGTGGCGACTGTGGGCGGAGCTGCACCTCGCGATGGACGACCTTCCCGCGGCGATCCGCGCCGTGGGGCAGGCGGGCGGAGCGGAGGCTCCGAGATGGTGGGGCCGCCGACTCGCCGCAGCGTGGCGGTCATCGCCGCAGCGTCGGGATCTCGGCGAAGCCCTGCTCGCATCGATCGCGTCCGACGAGCGGGAGCCGGCGCTGCTCATGGCGGCGAGTCGAGCCGCCGAGCAGGCGTGGCTCGCCGAGCCGACGCGGCCGCATGCCTTGCGTTGGCTCGCCTTCGCCGAACGGGCGGCGGCGGAGCCCTCGGCCGAGGCGGTCGATGCGATCGCCCGGGCGGCGGCGGCAGCGGGGGCGTGGCCGGCGGCGCTCGCCGCCTCGCGGGAGCGTCTGGCCCGCCTGCCCGCAGGGTCCGACGGATGGCTCGACGCCAAGCGACTGCAGTTGGCGTCGCTGGCCGAACTCGATCCGCCCCGCGCCCGCGCGGTGCTGCGGCAGCATCAGGCCTTGCGTCCGCAGTGGCGATCGCAGCGGCACGGCGAGTGGTTCGAGTCCCTCGATCGCCGTCTCGGGGAGGCGGCCCCGTGAAACCGTCCGAGGATCCCTGCTGGCGGTTCCTCGGTGTCGCTGCGGATGCGGCACCCTGGGAGGTCCTCGGCCTTGCGGATGCCGACGCGTCGGCCACCGAGATCGCTGCGGCGATTCGACGGCGTTGGGCGCAGATCGATGCGGATCCCGATGCGGGTTCGCCTGCGGCGAGATCCGCCCGCCGAGCGGTCACCGAGGCCGCCAAGCGGATGCCCAACGGGGCCCGCCGCCGCCCGCGTCCGTCGCCGCCGATCGAACCCGAGACGCAACTCGACGGCGAACTCGTTGGAGCGATCCGCGCAGCGCGGGGCCGTCGGGCGGAGTTGGCGACCCGATTGGCGGCGATCGGGCGACGACGAGGCCTGGCCGCGGACGCGATCGTCGAGCGGCTCCGGTCGCTGCAGGGGTCGGCGCCGCGACGCCTTCCGCTGCCGCGGCAAGGGGCGGAGACTCGCCGCAGTCCGATCGAACGGCAGCTCGCGGGACTGCTCGATCGCCTCGAGGTGGCGGAGCGGCGCGGCGGCGAGGACCGGGCGGCACCGGTCTCGAGGATCGGGGTCGCCATCGGACTCCCCGCGGCGGCGCTCGTGCTCGCCGGCGCTTTCGTAGCCATCTGGATGCATGGGCGATCGGGCCGTTCATCGTCGCCGCCCGCGGCGGCGATGCTCGAGGCGGCAGCTCCGAGCGGGTCGCTGCCGCTCGAGGCCGGCCATGCGAGCCTTGCCGAGGCGGAGGCGTTCGAGGAGCGCGTCGCGGGCGATCCGCCGCTGGAGGCGTCGGCGTCGCTGCCCCTGCCGCCGCCTGCGGCCATGGGGTGGCCGGAGGCGTTCGATCTGCGGGCGTCCGCCGCCCCTGGCGATGCCGAGGGCGAGCAGGCTGCCGCCGTGGCCGCGGCGCTGTCCGATGCCGCGTCGGTGCCGAGCCGTCTCGAGGATCTCGCGCAGCGGATCCGCGGCGAGCGGGGCGAGCTGACGCCATCGCTCGAGACGGCCTGGGCGGAACTGCAGCGGATTGCCGGGGACTGCTGGCCGCTGCTGTCGCCATCGCTGCGGCGATCGATCTTGAACGGTTCCCACGCCTGCCTGCAGGCGATCGATTCGTGGCGGGCTGCCGCGAGCCTGGTGGCGGCGGTGTCGCCGCGATCGCTGCCGCCGGTCCCGCCCCGCGACTTGTGGCAGGGCGCGTGGCGGGCGGGACTGCTCGGCGACCTCGCGGCGCGAGGCGACCTCCCGCCGCTCGTGCGGGAGGAGTTGCAGCGGGAGCTCGGGGCGATCGCCTTGCCCCGGCGGGGCCTCTTCACCGGCCGCACGCCGTTCGAGGAGACCGCGGCGAGATGGCTGGTGGCCGCGTCTGCAGAACTGGCGGCGACGCCGCTCGAGGACGCCCGCAGCACCGCCTGGTGGTGGTGGATCGCCGCATCCGAATCGATCGCACCGGCGACGCTGCGGGAGGCCGTGCAGGTCGCCGGCCTGCGAAGGCTGCTGGAGGCATGGGAGGACGGAACGAGGCCGACGGAGCCATCGGTTCGCCGCGCCATCGCCGAGGCGCTGCTTGCGAGGATCGATCCGATGATGCCCGAGTCCCCCGCGCTGGTCCGCTCCACGCTGCTTGACCTGATCGGCGGCGGATCGCTGCCGCTGCGGGCGGCCAGCGTGCTTGCGGACTCGCTGCGGCAGGTGCCGGGATTCGATGCCTCGTCGGCCTTGCCGCCTCTCGACGGCCGCGTCCGCCGCGGCGATCTCGCCGCCTGGGCGGAAGCGGCCGGAAGGCTTTGGCCGGCGGGACGATCCGCACGGGGGACCCGCGTCGACGGGATGCTGCTGGAGCGATGGGATCGCCTGCGGGAAGGCCTTGCCGCGCCGATCCGAGGGAGCGATGCGGCGGTGCTCGACCGCGTCGTGCAGGCGGGGCGTCTTGCCGAGAGCGCCGCGAGGATCGGCGACGATCCCGCCCGGGCGAGGCAACTGCTCGATGCGATCGAGCGGGAAGCCGCTCGGGAGCGGGCGGCGGTGGCGGATCCGCCGCTTCGGGCCGGCCGGCGGGAGGGAGTCGACGGCGAATGGGCGGAAGCGATGACCGCGGCGCTTGCCGATCCCCCGATGCGGATCGAACTGCTCCGTCGCCTCCGGAACCGCGGTGGCGACCTCGGTCCCCTCGACGCCGAGGCGATCGTCCGCGCCGCCATCGCCGACGGCCCCCAGGTCCGCACGGTGGCGGCGGCGATGCTGCTCGAGCAGTTCGGCGACGGCCCGCAGGTCCTGCGGGCCCTGCTCGGTCGCCTCGATGGCCGCGGCATCGACGAGTCCTTCGCCGAACTCCTCGCGCGGCTCGTCGAGGGCGATCTGCCGCCGTGGGAGGATCCGCGATTCCAGCTCGAGGCGAGGCGGGGCGTGATCGAGCGGCTCCTCGCGATCGAGCCTTCGGAGCTGCGGCGGATCGATCAGCTCGGCGAGCGGTACGCCGCGACGGTCGGGAATCTCGCCGATGCCCTCGGTTTCGCCTCCGGTCCCTCCGCCGGGCCGGATCCGGTCGAGGCGGCGGCCCGCCTCGCCGACGGCCTGCTGCTGCAGCTCGATGCCGGGGCCCGCACCGCGATCGCGGAGCGGCGGTCGCTGCGGCGTCGCCTCGCCGAGCATCCGCCGGCCCGGCTGGTAGCCGAGCAGGCGGCGGTGGCGGAGAGCCTCGCCGCCCTCCGCGACCGGGTCGCG
>CAZQUA010000083.1:0-9236 GCA_964596455.1 uncultured Isosphaeraceae bacterium | reverse complement strand
AGGCGAAGCACCAGCTGCATCCGCTCGAACTCGTCGAGCCACTCCTGCAGCGTGGCGGCGAGTTCGTCGTCGGGCACCGCGGCGCCGGGCATCGGGCAGGCGGGGCCGAGATGCCTCGCCGCGATCGCGCGGTAGCGGCTCAGGGTGCGGTCGCCGAAGAAGCCGAGCGGCTCGAAGTCCTCGGCCATGAACAGGACCGTCGGCACCCGCAGGCCGGCGTTGATCTTCACGATCTCGGCGAGATCGAGGTGCTCGTCGCGATCGGCCCACCGGAGGCGGATCTGCGGGCAGGCCTCGGCGATCCTCGCGAGCATCGGGCCCTGCTGCACGCAGTCGCCGCACCACATGCCCGACAGGCACAGCACCGGCATCTCCCGGGTGAACCCGGCGAGCAGGCGACGCTGCGGCTCGGAGAGCGAGACCCGCGCATGGATCTCGTCCCATCGCGGCTTGCGGGCGGGATCGGTGGCGAGGTAGGACGGATAGTCGAGGGCCCGCTCGAAGTGGCTGCGGAGCAGGGCGGGGGAGAGGGCGGCGGGCATGGGATGGCTCCAGGCGGGGAACGGAGGAAGCCTCAGAAGGCCATCCGCACCCGGCTCGAGATGCGGGCGTCCTGCTGCTCGGGCGGCAGCAGGGTTCGGATCTCCGCCTCGACGGTTTCGGGCGACTGGCGGATCGGCGCGAGCAGGTCGAGGGTCACCCGGCGGCCCTCGCGGGAGAGGTCGATGCCCATCACCCGGTAGCCGCGGCGGCGGCAGGCCTCCCGCAGCGCCAACTCGACGGTCTCGGACGCGGGCGTCGCGTGCCGCAGGTCGATCCGCAGGCGGATGCCGAAGGTGCGGTCGAGGAACCACAGCAGGATCCACGCGGCCGCGGTCAGCATCACCGCGAGGGGGAACTGCCCGAGGCCGCAGGCGAGGCCGATGACCACGACGAGGATGCCCTTGGCGGTGACCTCGGGATTGGCCAGCACCGTGCGGAAGCGGATCAGGGCGCCGATGCCGAAGACCACCAGGGCCATCGACGCGTCCACCGCCACGAGTTCCGCGACCACCACGCCCACCAGCGCGATCACGAGCAGGATCCGGCGTTCGCGATAGCGGTCGAAGCTGCTTGCGGTCCGGAGATGCTGGGGATGCCAGGCCAGCGCCGCGGCGCAGGCGAGCGCGAAGGCGATGCCGAGCAGCAGGCTCAGGATGATCCAGCCGTGGGCGAGCTGCTCGATCGGCAGCAGCAGGCGCTCGTAGCCGGTGCCGGGCACGAGCGAGCCGGCCTTGCCGCCTCCCGAAAGAAGCTCCGCGACGCTGCGTCCTTCGCCGAGCAGCAGCGGTCCCCATCCGGAGGCGGCCGGGTCTGCAATCGCCGGGTCGATCGACGGTCTGGGCATGGGTGGAAGTGCCGTGGGGGTGCCGTGAGGACTTGAATGGTTGACCCTACCATGCCCCGGTGACGCCGACCATGCGATCCGACCGCCGCGCCGCCGCTCTGCTGCTCGCCCTGCTCGGGGGATCGATCGCCGGCTGCGGCGGCGAGTCCGGCGGCGGCGACTCGCAGGCGAAGGGCCGGGGCGGGACCTCGATCGAGTGGTACCTGACCATGCACGGAGAAGCCGCCCGCAACGCGGTGGTGGGCCTCGATGGCAAGGGTGGGGCGGTGGCGGTGGTGGCGTCGCCGCAGCAGATGCCGCCGTCAGCGGCCCTTCGCGAGCCGCGGGGGATGGCGCTGCTGCCCGACGGGACGCTGCTTGTGGCCAGCGCCTTCGACGAGTCGCCGGCGATCCTTCGCTTCGGCGAACCCGGCAAGGACGGCACGAGGCCCTTCCTCGGAACCTTCATCGACCTCGCCCGCACGGTGGCGGATCGGGTGCATCCCTACGCCGTTGCGGTGGCGCCGGATGGCACGATCTTCGTGAGCGACCAGGATGCGAACCTCGTCGTCCGCTACGCCGGGCTCGATGCCCCGCAGCCGGGCGCGGCCATCCCGCCGCCGCCGGCCTGCCGCCGGGACTGGCTGGCGGTGACGCCGCCCGCGGATGGGATCTTCATCGGCGCCTCCTACGAGCAGCGGGGCGGCCTGAAGGTCGTCCGCGGCCTCGCCTTCGATGGCGAGGGGCGGTTGCTCGTGGTCGACCGCAACGAGCCGGCCGTCCATGCCTACGACCTCCGCAGCGGCGAACGCGTCGCCACGCTTCTCGACCGCAGCCACGGCCTGAAGCGTCCGATCCAGGTCGCGACGGACGAGACCGGTCGGATCTTCGTCAGCGACCGCGGGGCCCGCACCGTGTTCATGCGGGATCCGGACGGCCGGGTGCGGGACCTGCTCTCGAACCGCCACGAGGTGGAACTGCCGTCGTCGCTCGCGGTCGCCGGGGGACGGCTCTATCTCGGCGATCGCAAGCGGCGCGAGATCGTGCGGATCGATCTGCAGGACCCGGCCGCCAAGGCGGACCGCTGGCTGCGGGACCTGCCCGACCCGCCGGAGTTCCTGCTTCGCCTGCCCAAGGGGCGGGGCGGCTGAGGGCCGCGGGGCGGAGTCCCGAAGGCCCGCCGGCGCGGCCCCGCGGACCTCCCGTCACGACTGCGACTTCCACCGCCGCAGCAGATCGAACGCCTGCATCGGGGTGATGGCATCGAGGTCGAGGCTCCGCAGTTCGCCGGCCCACGGCGGCTCCGGGGCCGCGTCGAAGAGGGTCGCCTGCCGCGAGCCGCCGCTTGGCGGCGTGCGGGCCGGCGAAGGATCGATCGCCGCGGCCTCCCCTCGGCTGCGGACCTCGAGGGAACCGAGGATCTCCGAGGCGCGGGCGACGACCTCGGCGGGCACGCCCGCGAGCCGGGCCACGTGCACGCCGTAGCTGCGATCGCTGCGACCCGCCTCGAGGCGGTGCAGGAACACGATCCGGTCGCCCCACTCCCGCACCGCCACATGAAGATTCCGCACCGCGGGGTTCGTGGCGGCGAGTTCGGTCAGTTCGTGGTAGTGGGTGGCGAGCAGCGTGCGGCAGCCTCGCGCGGCGAGCGACTCCGCGATCGCCCATGCGAGGCTCAGGCCGTCGAGGGTGCTCGTGCCGCGGCCGATCTCGTCGAGCACCACCAGGCTCCGCGGGGTGGCGTGCCGCAGCAGGTTGGCGGTCTCGCTCATCTCGACCATGAAGGTGCTCTGCCCGCCGTGCAGCTCGTCGCTGGCGCCGATCCTCGTGAAGATCCGATCGCAGCGTCCGATCGCGGCGCGGTCCGCGGGGACGAAGCTGCCCGCGTGGGCGAGCAGCACGATCAGCGCGACCTGCCGGATGAAGGTGCTCTTGCCGGCCATGTTGGGGCCGGTGATGAGGGCGAGGGTCGCGGCGGCGTCGGGTTCGCCCGGCGGCGGCCCGAGGCGGGCGTCGTTGGGGACGAAGCGGTCTCGAAGCAGGCGGTCCAGCACCGGATGGCGGCCCTGCTCGATCTCGAGGCGAGGCGTCTCATGCATCTCCGGCTCGGTCCAGCCGAACGAGGCGGCGACCTCCGCGAAGCCCGCGAGCACGTCGAGTTCGGCGATCGACCCGCCAAGCGACGCGAGGCGGCCGAGCAGGGGACGCCACGCCGCGAGCAGCTCGTCGAAGAGGCGACGCTCCCGCTCCTCGGCCCGATGCTCCGCCGAGAGCGTCTTCTCCTCGAACTCGAGCAGCGGCCCGGTGACGTAGCGTTCGGCGTTCTTGAGGGTCTGCCGCCGCTCGAACCCCTCGGGGATCCGCTCGCGATGGGCGTTGGTGATCTCGATGTAGTAGCCGAAGACGCGGTTGAAGCCGATCTTGAGCGAGGCGATCCCGGTCTCCGCGGCGAGGCGGGCCTGGTACGCCGCCAGCCACTCCGAGCCGTGGCGATGGAGCTGCCGGGCCTCGTCGAGTTCGGCATCGACGCCGTCGCGGAAGACGCCGCCCTCGCGAAGGTGCGGCGGCGGGCCCTCGACGATCGACTCGGCCGTCCGCCGCGCCGTCGCCTCGACCGCCGCGAGGTCCTCCTCCATGGCCGCGGCCGCGGCGGCGAACGCCTCGACCGCTTGCAGCTCGGCGGCGAGTGCGCGGGCGTGGCCGACCGAACGCCCCACCGCCGCGAGGTCGCGGGGCGTGGCCCGGCCGAGACCAAGGCGGCCGCCGATGCGGGCGAGGTCGCCGATGCCGCCAAGCAGCGTCCGCATCCGCTCGGCGAGGGTGCGGTCCTCGCGAAGCACCGCGACGCAGCGATGCCTCGCCCGGATCGCGGCGAGGTCCTGCAGCGGGAAGCAGAGCCACTCGCGAAGCAGGCGCCGCCCCATCGGGGTGCGGCCCCGCTGCATCAGCGAGAGCAGCGTGCCCTCGCTGCCGCCGCTGCGGGCGGTCCGTTCGATCTCCAGCGCCCGAAGCGCCACCGCGTCGAGCTCGAGGCGCTGCTCGCCGCCGGCCCGCCGGGGCGGGCGGAGGTGGGCGAGGCGGTGGCGTTCGGCAGGGCCGTCGGCGCCGGAGGTCTCCTGCACGAATCGAAGCAGGGCGCCGGCGGCGGCGGTGGCCGCGGATCCCTCCGCGAGGCCGAAGCCCGCCAGCGACGCCACCTCGAAGTGCTCCCGCAGGCGCGAGGCGGCCTCGGCGGGCGAGAAGGTCCAGCCGGGCCGCGGCGATGCCGGGCAGGGGAGTTCGGCCGCCACCGCGGCCAGCCACTCCGGAACGCCGCCCTCGGGCGGTTCGGCGACGAGCAGCTCCTGCGGCGAGAGCCGCTGCAGGCGATCGAACACCGCCCCGGGGGGCGATTCATGCACCTCGAAGGTGCCGGTGGAGAGTTCGATCAGGGCGATCGCGGCGGGACCCGAGGCCGCGCCTCCGCGGGGCCCCGCTTCGGGCATGGCCAGCGCCGCGACGAGGTTGCTTCGGGCATCGTCGAGCAGGTGCTCGTCGACGAGCGTTCCCGGCGTGACCACCCGCGTGACCGCCCGGTCGACCACGCCCTTGGCGTCGCGGGGGTCCTGGATCTGGTCGCACACCGCCACGCGGAAGCCCTGCTCGACGAGCTTCCGCAGATAGGGCTCCGCCGCGTGGAAGGGCACCCCCGCCATCGGAAGCCCCCGCGTCCGTTCGGTGAGGGTGATGCCGAGGGCCTCGTGGGCGCGGACGGCGTCCTCGCCGAAGAGCTCGTAGAAGTCCCCCATCCGGAAGAAGAGCAGGCAGCCGGGATGGGCCTCCTTGAAGCGGCGGAACTGCCGCATCGCGGGGGTGTCGAGGGAGGCGAGAAGGGCGTCGCCGTCACGCCGGGGCGTCGATTCCGCCCGCTCGTTCCGCTCGGAGACCTGCACCCGCGCGAGTATACGGGGCAACGGAGGCGGTTCGCAGGGACCGGTGCGGCACCGTTGCGGATCGCAACCGCCGCCCCGCGGGACGGCCGGCCCCGGGCGCCGCCTTCGGACTCAGCCCTGCGGGAACTCCTCGTCCTCTTCGACGAGGGTCTCGTCCTCGGTGCCCGCCCGGATCCGGCGGAACTGGTTCCGCGACGCCATCGCCTCGTAGGAGAACATCTCGACGAGGTCCTCCGCGAACTCGCTGCGGATCAGGGCCTGGCGGAACTGCGGCACCGTGGAGAGCGGCTCGAAGGTCTCGCGGGTCAGCGGCAGCAGGTCCTCGATCTGCACGACCGCCGCGAGCAGGCGATCCTCGTCGAGCAGCACGAAGGTCCGCTCCGCCGCAGGAAGCTCCGAGACGGGGCGGTCGAGCGGCAGCTTCATCGCCCGCTCGACGATCCGCTGGATCATCGACTCGTCGCGGCCGATGCCGGGCAGGTTGCTGGCGATGCGGAAGCCCGACTGCAGGAACTGGGGATCGGCCTCGCGGATCATGGGCACGAAGTCGACCGCCGCGTCGTACTGCCGGGCGACCGCCCGCATGCCCTCGGAGACGGCGATCGCCTCGATCGCCGGCACCTGCTCGCGAAGCTGCTCGAAGGCGAGCAGGCGGGCGACGTCCTTCTCGAGCTGCTCCCGACGCTCCTCGACGCTGGTCGCGGGCGCGGACGGCTCCGCCGCGAGCAGGCGCACGAGGACGATGTCGCCGGCGGGCGTGGTCAGCACGGGGCTGGCGATGCCGAGCTGCAGGCTCGCGGCACCGGTGCCGCCGAACGCCTCGGCATTGCCCACGAGCTCCGCCACCCGCAGCGGCGTGGTTCCGAAGCGGGTCGTCGAGGCGCCCGCGATCTCGGGGATGCCGGCGAGGCCATCGACGGTCAGCCAGCCCTCGCCGGTCGAGCCGATGGTCGGGCTTGCGAGTGCGAACTCCTCGGCGAGCTCGCCGCCGACCTGCTCGAAGGAGGGCATGGCCGAAAGCCACGACTCCTCGACGAGGTAGCGGCCGCCGGAGGCGCGGGGCACGGCCCGCTGCGCCGCGGCGAAGCGGTCGCCGAGCATCTTGGCGAGATCGTCGAGCCGCTTGCGGACCGTCTCCTCGATCACGACCGCGCGGACCTGGTCGGCGTAGTCCTCGAACCGCGGCCGGGCGGCGGCGGTGGGGGAGGCTCCGAACGCCGCAGGATCGGCGAGGAACCGCCGCCGCAGGGTCAGGCCGTCGAGGCCTTCGCCCCGCGACACGGCGTCGCGAACGAGATTGGCGGGGAACACCATCCACTCGAGGCGGAAGCGGTCCGGGTTGCGGTAGCCGAAGCCGTGCTGGCCCTCTCCCGGCGGATCGGCGGCGAACGCCTCGAGGTGCGACGCGAGGCGTTCCGCGGGCACCTCGATCGAGTCGGCGCCGGGAGCCTTGAGCGGGTCGATGACCACGAGGTCCGCGGAGACGCCCAGGAGCATCTCGGCGGCCTCCATCTCGAGGCGGCGGTCGGAGTAGCGGTCGAGGGCCGCAAACAGCGAGGTCAGGCGGGTGACGCCCGCGAGGCGGGCGAGGGTCTCCAATGCCTCCACGGGGCTCGCACCGGAGTTCTGGCAGAGCAGGCCGAGGACCTCCTCCTCGCTCAGCACGGCGGCGGTGGCGTCCGCGGCGGCTCGCTGGGCGTTGATGGAGGCGGTCATGGTGGCCAGCATCTGCTGCCCATCCCCGGCGCCTCCGTGCAGGCCCGCCTGCTCCGCCTCGCGGCGAAGCAGGAACCAATGCTCGGGGCGGCGATCCGCGCCGAGCATCCCCAGCATCGGATTGCCGACCGCCTGGAGGATCCGCAGCTCCCGCTGCAGGCGATCGAGCTCGGCGTAGTTGACCTTGTTGCCGTCCTCGCCCACCCTCGCCCAGGTGCCGCCCTGCACCGCGGCGGTCTGGCTGATGCCGGAGATCGCCTGCGGCACGAGGAAGACCACCAGCAGCAGGCTGCCGAAGATCGCGAGGAGCCAGCCCTTGTACAGACGGAGGAACTTGAGCATGCGGAGGGACTCGCCTTGCCGAGCCGCGGATGCGGCATCGGCGGGACCGTCGTCCGGGTCGCGACGGCCGCGGCGGACCCGGGTCGCCTGATCACGCTCCGCCGCGGATCAGCGGTAGAGCTCGACGATCAGGTTGGTGTTGACGTCGAAGGGGATCTGGTCGGAGGAGGGGATCGCCACGACTCGCGCCGCCAGATCGGCCGGATTCAGCTCCACCCATCCGGGCACCACGTGCCCGGCGAGGGATTCCATGTTGTCGCGGGCGAGACCGTGGATGCCGGGCCGCAGCGTGACCTGGTCGCCCACCCCGAGGTTGTAGCTCGGGCGGTCGACCTTGCGGCCGTTCACCAGCACGTGGCCGTGCACGACCATCTGCCGGGCCGCCCAGATGGTCCGGGCGAAGCCGGCGCGGCGGATGAGGTTGTCGAGGCGCCGCTCGAGCAGCTGCATGAGCAGCTCGCCGGTGTTGCCGGGACGGCGTTCGGCCTCGGCGAGGTAGCGGCGGAACTGCCGCTCCATGATGTTGTAGTGGTAGCGGAGCTTCTGCTTCTCGTCCTTGCGGATGCCGTAGGGCTTCTGGCGACGGCCCCGGAACCCGTGCATCCCCGGAGGGGTCAGCTGCCGCTTGGCGGTGTGCTTGGGGATGTCCGCGACCGGCACGCCGACGCGGCGGGAAAGCTTGACCTTGGGACCGAGATAGCGAGCCATGGCGAAGGGGTTCCTCGGGACGGAGCGGGTGCGGGGCATGACCGCACCGGCACGGACGCCGGGTCCGCGGGGAACGGCCTGCGGAGCGGGATCCGAGCGGCTGAATCGAATCGGTCATTCCATCAGACGAGGGGGCTCGCGTCAAGGTCCCGCGGTCCTGCGGGACGCCGGCGGCGGGAGCGGCGGAGGGCGGTGCCGGCCCCGCCGGCTCACGCCCCGAGGGTCCGCCAGGCCAGATCGCCGGGCCGCCGCCCCCCCAACGCCTTCGCCTGGGCCTGCCGCCACGAGTTCTCCTCGATGGGGAAGGAGCCGATCGGGGCGCCGTCGAGGCGGAGCGGCACGAGCAGCGGCAGGCCTGCCGGCAGGGCGTCGAGGCCGCAGCAGAGATCCCCGCGGAACCGTCCCTCGTCGTCGATCTCCCGGTAGACCTGCACCGGCGATGGGGCATCCTCGATGGTGAACCTCGCCGGATCGAGGGCGGGATCGGGGCAGGCGGTCCACCAGGCCACGGGCGAGCCGGGAAGCATCAGGGTGCCCGGTGCCATGGCGGCGGCGGAGGAGCGGGCGAAGGCCTCGCCCTCGCCCGCGACCCAGGCGGGATCGAGCCGCGGCATCCACGCCGGCGCGTCCGCGGCGTCCGCGGCGACGAGTCGGGCGACCCGCAGGCCCGCGTACACGCTCGCCTGCAGGGCCCGATCCGCCTCCTCGGCGATCTCGAGGATCGCCTCGGGCATCGGCTCGCCCCGCCAGATCGAGTCGAGCTCGCCCGCGGCCCGCCGCAGCGAGACCGCCGCCAGATCCCTCGCCGCGGGCCGCTCCGGCGGCGGCACCCTGCCGAGTTCCGAGAGGGCCAGACGCAGCGCCATGCAGTCGACCAGCGGCGCCACCGATCGCCGCCACCGCTCCCCCTCGGCGCCTTCGGGCAGGGCGAGCGTCGACTGCGCCAACTCGACCGCCGCCGCGATCAGGCCCGCCCACGCCGCGGTCTCGGCGAGACCTCCGACGGCTTCGCGAGGCGACTCGGGACTCACCGGGCACCTCCCGCGATCGCCCGGCGGCGATCGCCCCGCCGCGGGCCTCGGCGGACGAGTCGCTCCCGGGACCGGCCCCGACGCTCCGATAGACTCCGCCCTTCGGCCACTTCGCGAGCCCTCCTCCCCATGAGCGACTTC
>CAZQUA010000082.1:0-9309 GCA_964596455.1 uncultured Isosphaeraceae bacterium | reverse complement strand
AGATCTTCATTCCGCCGGGCCCGCGGCTCGGCAACGTGGTGATCGAGGCGAAGGAGCTCTCCAAGGGCTTCGGCGATCGGGCGCTGCTCGAGGGGGTGTCCTTCACGCTGCCGCCCGGGGCGGTGGTGGGCATCATCGGCCCCAACGGCGCCGGCAAGACCACCCTCTTCAAGATGCTCGTCGGGCAGGAGAAGCCCGACGGCGGCGCCCTTGAGCTCGGTTCGACGGTGAAGTTCGCCTACGTGGAGCAGGGGCGGGACTCGCTGCCGGCGGGCAAGAGCGTGTGGGAGGCGATCTCCGACGGCGACGAGGAGATCATCCTCGGCGGGGCCAAGGTGAACAGCCGCGCGTACGTGTCCCGCTTCGGCTTCGCGGGCACCGATCAGCAGAAGCTCGTCGACACGCTGTCGGGTGGCGAGCGGAACCGCGTGCATCTCGCCCGCATGCTGCGGTCGGGCGCCAACGTGATCCTGCTCGACGAGCCGACCAACGACCTCGACGTCAACACCATGCGGGCGCTCGAGGAGGCCATCGTGAACTTCGCCGGATGCGTGCTCGTCATCTCCCACGACCGCTGGTTCCTCGATCGCGTCGCCACCCACATCCTCGCCTTCGAGGGCGACAGCCGGACCTTCCTCCACCCGGGCAACTTCAGCGAGTACGAGGAGGACCGGAAGCGCCGCCTCGGCGAGGATGCGACCCCCACGCGGATCCGCTACCGGGCGCTGACCCGATCCTGACCGGCACCGCCCAACCGCCGCCGGAGGCGACGAGACGCGGCGATGCCCGCGGCCCCCATGCTTGACCCCACGACGCTCGCTCCTTAGGTTCCTGCTCCGATGCCTCGATCCCGCCGACTGCTCGCCATCCTGCTCCTGCCGCTGCTTGCGGCGGGGGTCGGCGGCCTGCAGTGGGCCCACGAGGCGATCGCCCATGGCGACGCCGCGGCGGGCGGATCCCACGCCTGCTCCCCGGGACACGCCTCCTGCGGGCACGCCGCGCACCGGGCGGACGCCGGTCTCGCCGGCGGCGACGCTCCGGTGGAGCGTTCGCCAAGTCCCTGCCTCGATTGCGATCGCCTCGGCGAGATGCTGACCGCGGCGGCGTGGGAGGCGGAAGTCGCCATCGCCGTCGCGCTCGTCGCCGCCTGCCCGGTGGCGGCGGAGTCGGCCGAGGTCACGCCGTCGCTCGGCGTGCATCGGGCGAGGCCTCCGCCGATCGCCTGAGCCTCACCATCTCGACGGCATCGCCGCCCCACTGGGGCGTTCGAGGGCGTCACGGCCGGTTGGGGAACGCGTCGAGCAAACGATCGCCGCCGCGCTCCGCCATCGCCGCCCACCCGACGTCCCTCGCCGCCGCGGGGCGCCCCTCCGCCGCCGGGATCCCCTTGTTCATCTCGATTCGCCGAACGCCCCGCGGCGTCCGGCGCCACCGCATGGACCGTTCCCCGCATGGGCCGTTCCGTGCCGCCACGCCGGCGGATCCCTCCGCCCGCGGCGGCCGCGACCGGCGCCTTCGGTCTGGAGTTCCGCGTGCGCTCGATCCCTTCCGCCCCTCGCCCACCGCTCCCCGACGCCCGACCGGGCCATCGCACCGCCGCGGCAGCGCCGACCCGCGCCGGCTTCTCGCTGGTGGAGCTGCTCGTCGTCGTGGCGATTGTCTCGCTGCTGCTCGCCTTGGTCGCCGCAGCGATCGCCCCGGTCCGCAACGCCTCGCGGGTGGCTGCGGACCTGTCGAACCTGCGGCAGCTCGCCATCGCGTCGTCGCTCTACGCCGCCGACCACCGCGGCCTGCTCGTGGACGCCTCGCTGCCCCACGGCGCCGCGCCGCTCGACGAGTCCGCCTCGTTCGTCAGCACCCTCTCTCCCTACGCGGACAGTCCGCTGGCGCTTCGTTCGCCCATCGACCGGAGCCCGCACTGGCCCGAGCAGGGCCAGCCGATCGCGGGCACCGCCTCCCGCTACCGCGCGACGAGCTACGGTCTCAACAACCATCTCTGCCGCGAGTTCAGCCCCTGGGGAGCGATCGATCCCGCGAGGATCACCGATCGACTCTCTCTGGTGCCGTCGCCGGCGGGCACCGCGCAGTTCCTGCTGATGGCCGAGTCGGGGCCGTTCGCCGCCGCCGACCACGTGCACGTCGAGGAGTGGGGCGGGCTCGATCAGGCACCCGCGGTCGCGTCGAGCCAGGCCTCGACCGCGGCGGCGGGCGGGGTCGGCGGCACGGCGTCGGCGCGATCCAACTACGCCTTCCTCGACGGGCACGTCGCCACCCACGCCTTCGGCGAGGTCTACCTCGACGCCTCCCGCAACCGCTTCGATCCCCACCAGAGCCCCGCGTTCGACCGGTTCGCCGCGGCGGCGGAGACCCCCTGATGCCACGCTCCCTCGTTCCATCGTGCGTCGCGGCGCCGACCCTGCTGCTCGCCGCGCTTCTCACCGCCTCCCCGGCCGCGGGCCAGTTCCATGCCGGCGACATCGGCCTGCTCGTGCCGGCGGGGCGGATCGAGACCGGCGCCTTCGATCCCTCCTCGGGCGAACTTGCACCGATCCGGGTCTTCGGCGGCACCTTCGGGGACAGCGGGTTCCCGGCCTTCACCTCGAATCCCGGCTTCGATGCCCCGGCCGGCACCTTCGTGCCCGGGACGCGGGTCGGCTTCGATGCGGTCGCGGGCCTTCGCCGCTTCACCGGCGACGGCCTCGAGGTCGCCGTCGATGCGCAGCTGCGGGTCTCCTTCCTCACCCTCTCGCGGACGATCGGCGCCGAGCCGATCGCGGGATTCGATCTCGCGGTGCAGTCCAACGGCGGCTTCCATCGCCATCTGAACTTCACGCTCGAAGGCGTCGGGTCGCCGTCGGCCCCGCCCGGCGTCTACGCGGTCGAGTTCGAGCTGTACTCGACGGATGCGGCGGTCGAGCGCAGCGAGCCGTTCTTCATCGCCTTCGACTTCGAGGCCGGCGAGGCGATGCGGCAGGAGGCGATCGCCTGGATCGCCGCCAACCTGCTCACGCCGCCATGCCCGAGCGACCTCGACGGCGACGGCACGATCGGCGGCGGCGACCTCGCGGTCCTGCTCGCCGGCTGGGGCGGATCGTCGGCCGACCTCGACGGCGACGGCGTCGTCGGCGGCGGCGATCTCGCCGTCCTTCTTTCGTCATGGGGCGAGGCGTGCGGTCGCTGATCGCGCGGCGGCGTCCCCTTCACACCCGTTCGCGGGCGGTCGCCCGCGGCATCACCCGAATGGAGCCGTTCGCGGCTCGACAGGAGAGGATCATGCAGAGGAGTTTCCGGCGTCCGCAAACGATCGCGTTCGCCATGCTCGCGGCGGCGGCGTCCACGGGGGCGCTCTCGGCGGACAAGGGCAAGGAGGAGCACTTCGACATCTGGGTCCGGGTCGTCGGCGACTCGATCGTGACCGGCTCGATCACCGAGGGCGATCCCGGCGAGCCGGTCTCGGAGCGGGAGCGGATCTTCGGCGCCGAACTCGGCGAAGATCCGGTCTTCCCGTTCTCGGCGGTCGAGCCGGGCTTCCAGATCCTCGCGGGCAAGCAGACCGCGGGAGCGATCTTCGCGTTCGACTTCACCGGCCCGGTGCTTCGCTGGACGGGATCCGGCTTCGCGCCGGGCGGCGAGTCGATGCAGCTCGGCTTCGGGCCGGCGGAGGCGATCTCCGGAGCCGGCCCCGTCTCGGGCTTCGCCTTCGCGACCGAGCCCGACGGCAGCCTGCACGACCACTTCGACTACACCCTGCTCGGGCCCGGCGGCGGCGAGCCGGCCGAGGGGATCTACGTGCTGCCGATCGCCTTCCGCGGCGAGAGCCCGGCCCTCGCCGCCAGCGCGACCTGCTTCATCGTCTTCAACCTCGGACGGCCGGAGGAGGATCATGAAGCCGCCGAGGAGCAGGCGAGACTGCTGCTCGCGTGCGAGATCGATCTCGATGGCGACGGGGCCGTGGACGGCGGCGATCTTGCGGCGCTGCTCGCGGCGTGGGGCACCGGCGATCCCGCGGGCGATCTCGACGAGTCCGGCGTCGTCGACGGTGCGGACCTCGCCATCCTGCTCGGGGCGTGGGGCCACCAGTGCCCCTGACGGCCTGACCAGGCGCCGGTGCTCCCGGCTCGGGCAGCGGCGGCGACCCGCACGTCGCCGTCCGGAGGCCGCGCGGCGAGGTGTCGTTGGTCGCCGCCGGCCGCCACCCGAGCCGGGACGAGCGGCGGGCCGACGCGTCAGGTCGGCAGCCGCGCCGGTGCATCGATCCGCCGGTGGGACGGGCCTCGCCGCGGCCGCCGGCCGCGACGGGGCGGCCGTTCGAAGATCCAGGCCCGGCCGGTGCGAGGCTCGACGTCCTCGGCGGGGAGATGCCCAACGGCGACGGTGGCGGCGTCGATGGCGACGGCCGCTCCGAACAGCGTCTCCGCCGCGGGGGGATCCTCGCCGAGCGAGGCGAGGTGGCCCCATTGCCCGCCCTCGCGGCGGAACAGGTCGCAGCGGCCCGCCCGCAGCATCGGCCCATCCTCCTGCATGGGGCCGCGGCGGCCGGGCGAGGCGATCGCCGCGACGTCGCCGGTGAACGCGATGGCATAGCCGAACCAGGACTGCTCCGCGTCCGCGGGATCCTCGACGGCCGGCTGCAGCATGGCGTGGGGACGCCACTCGCCACCGACGAGGCGGAAGACCCAGGCGGCGCCGCTCGACGTCGCCAGACCGCTGTGGCGGGGCACGCCCGCCAGCAGCCATTCGCCCTCGATGGCCACCGCGAACCCGAACCACTCCGAGGGCCGCGGCTGCGGCGATCGCAGCGTCTGCTCGTGCCGCCAGCGATCGCCCTCGCGTCGGAAGAGATGCACCGCGCCGCTGCCGCTGCCGCCCTCGTCGTCGCCGTAGGCACCGACGGCCACCCGCGTCCCATCGGTGTCGAGGGCATGCCCGAACCAGTCGCCGGACCGCCCGCCGGGCGCGGTGAGCGACGCCGCGACCTCCCAGACGCCCCCGCGGGGCTCGAAGAGGGTCACCCGTCCGGCGTCGAGACCGGCGCTGTCGGCGCGGGGCGAGCCCACCGCGGCCACCCGTTCATGCAGGGCGACGCTGCGGCCGAACTCGTCGGCGGCGGCTCCGAGCGGATCGGCCAGCGACGCTTCGATCCGCCAGGTCCGCCCGTCGTGGCGGAACAGATGGGCGCGGCCGGCGAAGGGGCCGAGCATCGAGTCGCCGGGGGCGCCGACGAGCAGGCGGTCCCGGACCACCGCCACGGAGGCGCCGAAGCGGTCGAAGAGCGGAGCGCCGGGTGCCGTCAGGACCTGCACGCTCCGCCAGCGGCCGGGTCCGCGGCCCCGCTCGAAGAGATGCACGCGTCCCTCCGCGACGAGGCCGTCCTCGTCCCGGTCGCAGCCGACGGCGAGCGTGCCCCGGTCGATCGAGGTGGCGGTGCCGAAGCGGGTGTCCCCGAGGGGGTCCTCGAGAACGGTCGGCGGATCCCAGGCGGCGAAGGAGCGGGCGGAGCCGATCGCGAGCGAGGCGCCGGCGGCGGCGGCGATCGCGATCACGGCGCGAAGCAGCGGAAGGTTCATCGGAAGCGTCTCCGTCGGCCCGGGGCGACGCTACCGCCGCCCGTTGCCGAAGCGGCCGAGGGCGGAGGAAATCCCGGCGGACGCCTGCGGCGGCGACGACGACGGACTCCGCATCGCACGCCGGTGCGTTACCCTTCCGCGGTATCTGGATCCGGGCGCGACGGGCGCCTTCGGAGAAGTGGCCATGAGCAGCGGCGAGGGCGATCGTCGGGAGAGGGGAGAAGAGGACGAGGTCCCCGAGACCCTGATCGGAGTCCCGCAGCCGAAGGCTCGTCCCGAGCCCTCCCCGGCGGGCGACGACGACGTCGCCCCGACGCTGATCGGCGTGCCGCAGACTCGAAGCGGCGAGGGCGGCGGATCGGACCACCGAACCCCCGAGACCGCGGCCCCCACCGGCGCCGATGCGCCCTTCGCCCGCGGTCCGGTCTCGCCGGCGGAGAGCATCGGCGACCAGGTCGGCCCCTACCGGCTGATCTCCAAGCTCGGCGAGGGCGGCTTCGGCGAGGTCTGGCTCGCGGAGCGGCGGACGCCCTTCGTGCAGCGGGTCGCGCTGAAGGTCATCAAGCTCGGCATGGACTCCCGCGCGGTGATGGCCCGCTTCGAGCAGGAGCGGCAGGCCCTCGCGGTGATGAACCATCCGCACGTGGCGAGCGTGATCGACGGGGGCATGACCGCCGCGGGCCGCTCCTACCTCGCGATGGAGTACGTGCCCGGCGAGCGGATCACCGCCTTCTGCGACTCCCGCCGCCTGTCGATCCGCCAGCGCCTCGAACTCTTCGGGCAGGTCTGCGACGCGGTCCAGCACGCCCACATGAAGGGCATCATCCACCGCGACCTCAAGCCCACCAACATCCTCGTGAGCGAGATCGAGGAGGGGCGGTACTCCGCCAAGGTGATCGACTTCGGGGTGGCCAAGGCGCTCTCGGGGCCCATGAACGAGGACGTGCACACCGAGACCGGGCAGATGGTCGGCACCATCGAGTACATGAGCCCGGAGCAGGCCGATCCGGGCGAGCAGGACATCGACACCCGCAGCGACATCTACTCGCTCGGCGTGGTGCTCTACGAGCTGCTGATCGGAATGCTGCCCTTCGACGGCAAGGAGCTTCGCCGCGGCGGCTACCGGGAGATCCAGCGGATCATCCGGGAGGTCGATCCGCCCACGCCGAGCGCCCGCCTGACCACGATCTCCGGCCACGACGCCACCGCGGCCCGCGCCATCGCCGAGGGCCGCCGCGAGCATCTCGCGACGCTCGCCGGCACCCTGCGTCGCGAGCTCGAGTGGATTCCGCTCAAGGCGATGCGGAAGGAGCGGCAGGAGCGGTACGCCACCGCCCAGGACCTCGGCGCGGACGTCCGCAACTACCTCGAGGGACGGGCCCTCGTCGCGGCGCCGGAGTCCCGCAGCTACCGGATCCGCAAGTACGTCCGCCGCAACAAGGCCATCGTCACCGGCGTCTCCGCGGTGGCGGCGGCGCTGGTCTTCGGCCTCGGCCTCGCCACCTGGCAGTGGCAGGTCGCGACCGCCAACGCCGCCGAGGCCGATCGGCAGCGCCTCGTCGCCGTCGAGGCCCGGGACCTCGCGGAGGAGCAGCGGAACGCCGCGACGCTCGCGCGGGAGGAGGCGGAGCGGCAGCGGTCGATCGCCGACGAGCAGCGGGGCGTGGCGGAGGACGCCGCGCGGGCGGAGCGCCAGCGGGCGGAGGAGCTGCGGCAGCTGTCGGACCTGCAGGCGGAGATGCTCGCCCAGGTCGATCCGGTGGCGGCGGGTGTCGAGCTGCGGCGGGACGTGGTGGACCGATTCTCCGAGTCGATCGCCCGCGGAGGCCTGACCGAGGCGGAGCGGGCCGCGGTGCTCGACGACTTCGACGCCAAGTGGTCGAGGGTCAACACCACCGATGCGGCACTGGCCCTGATCGATCGGGCGGTGCTCCAGCCGGCGGTCGCCTCGATCGAGGCGGAGCTCGCCGGGCAGCCGCTCGTGGATGCCCAGCTGCGGCAGACGGTCGCGGACCGCTATCGCCGCCTCGGCCTCTTCGATGCCGCGATGCCGTTGCAGGAGGCGGCGCTGGGGATCCGGCAGCGCGAACTCGGCGATGCCGCGGCCGAGACGATCGCGTCGCTCAACGCCATGGCGATCCTGCTTCGCTCGCAAGGCCGCTTCGCGGAGTCGGAGCTGCGGCAGCGGGAGGCGCTGCGACGCTGCCGGGAGAACCTGCCGGAGGCGGATCCGCTGTCGCTCGAGGTGGCCAGCAACATGGGCTCGCTGCTCCAGGCGCGGGGCCGGTTCGCCGAGGCCGAGCCCTACCTCGCCGAGGCGATCACCCGCTACGGGCGTTCGCTCGGACCCCAGGCGCCCGAGACGCTCGAGGCGGTCAGCCGCATGGCCGAACTGCGGCAGGCCCAGGGCCGCTACGAGGAGGCGGAGGACCTGTTCCGCCAGGTGCTCGCGACCCGCCGGGAGATCCTCGGCGAGGAGCACCCGGACACGCTCGTCTCGATCAATCGCCTCGGCGGCCTGCTGCTTGACCAAGGCAACTACGACGAGGCCGGCCGCTACTACCTCGAGGCCCTCGAGAAGGCCCGGCGGACCCTCGGGGAACTGCACCCCGAGACGCTTCGTTCGCTCGACAATCTCGGCACGCTGCGGCGGGCGCAGCGGCGGTACGCGGAGGCGGACGCCTTCTTCCGCGATGCGATCGAGAAGCGGCGGCGGATTCTCGGCGAGGACCATCCCGACACGCTGCTGTCGATCAACAACCTCGGCTTCCTCCGCCTCGACGAGGGCCGCTTCGGCGATGCCGAGTCCGCCTTCCGCGACGCCCTCGAGCGCCGGCGTCCGATCCTCGGCGAGAACCATCCCGACACCCTCGCCTCGATCAACAACATGGGAGTGCTCCGCCTGAGCCAGGGGCGGCTCGAGGAGGCGGAGCCGTTCCTCGCCGACGCCCTCGAGCGTCGTCGGCGGATCCTCGGCGAGGAGCATCCCGACACCCTCGCCTCGATCAGCAACATGGGTGGACTGCAGTTCCGCCTCGGCAACCTGCCGCAGGCGGAGGCATTCATCGGCGAGACCCTCGCGATCCGCCGGCGGACGCTTGGCGACGAGCATCCCTCGACGCTCAACTCGATCACCAGCCTCGGCAGCCTGCTCTTCGCCCAGGGCAAGCTCGCCGAGGCGGAGCCGCTCTTCGCCGAGGCGGTCGACCTGCACCAGCGGATCTTCGGCGAACGGAGTCCCGCCACGGTGCTGGCGGTGCTCAATCTCGGCAGCCTGCTGAGCCAGCTCGATCGCCCGGCCGAGGTGGTGGCGGTGCTCGGCCCGGCCAAGGCTGCGGCGATCGAGGACCGCGAGAAGTCGCCGGGCACCGCGACGGTGCTGCTGGTGACGCTCGCCCGGGCGAGGATGGCGATGGGGTTCGAGGCGGCGAGGTTCGCCGCGGTCGAGTCGGAGCTGCTCGAGGCCTTTGCGGTCGCGGAGGCGGCGGGGGATTCGCTGGGGCAGTGGCGACTCGAGGCGATGGCCTCGCTCGCGGACCTTTACGAAGCCTGGCATGCCAACGAGCCCGCTGCCGGGCACGACGCCAAGTCGATGGAGTGGGACGCCCGGCTCAACGCGGCGGTCGACGCCGAGGGATGAGCGGGGATTGGCCGCGGCGCGGAAGAGCCGCGTGGACACGGGCGACGCGAGTCGCCCCGCCCGGCCCGCTCCCCCGCTCGCGGGGGAGCCGACGAGCGAAGC
>CAZQUA010000081.1:0-9410 GCA_964596455.1 uncultured Isosphaeraceae bacterium | reverse complement strand
CCCCGCGGCTCGCCTACGGCCGGCTGCGGATGGCGCGGTCCTGCCCGATCTCGCCGGCATCGGAGGGATCGCGGCGGTCCGGCTCGGGGCCGATCGGCGGCAGCGGACGCGGGCGATCGGCGACGTCGCGGGCCGGCGACGCCACCGAGGCCGGCGGCGGCGTCGCCGGGGCGGGCCGGGGCATCTCGAACTGCGCCACCGAGCGGTCCCGCCCGAGCAGCAGGTCGTCGAGCATCGCCATGAAGACCTGCTGCAGCGTGTCGTGCAGCGAGACCGGGGTGCCCGCAGGGGTCTCGCTGTCGATCGAACCGCCGCCCACCGACTGCCACAGCAGCGACGCGTCCTCGACCCGCCACAGCTGCAGGGTCGCCTGCACGCGGGTCCAGCTCGAGAAGAGCAGCACCGCCCCGAGGAAGGTGAAGCGAGACTGCTCGTTGCGGTCGACGAGGACGAGCGAGGGCAGCAGCACGAACTCGGCGCCGGTGAGGCGGCCGAACTCGCGAAGGGCGGCGCCGTCGAGGATCCCGGTGGTCGAGTAGGCCGAGAGCATCGCGAGAAGACGCGGCGCGAAGCCGGCACCGTTGACGAGGTTCCCCACGCGGGAAGCGGGCACCGCGGTGGCGTCGGGCAGGCGCTGGCCGATCGCCGCGGCGAGCGAGGCGTTGACCACCGGCGAGAAGTTCGACGGGCCCGACGCCGGAAGGATCGCGCAGCGGGACGGCGACGCGGCGAGCGCCTCGCGGGGCGAGAGCGTGGCGTCGAGAAGGGAGGCCCGCGTCTCGATGCCCACCCGGAATCCGCTGCTCGAGCAGGCGCCCGGAAGGGATGCCGCGGCGATCAGCACCGCCGCCGCAGCCGCCGACGGCACCCGGCGGCGGGCGGTCATGCCCATCGGGCGCCGTCGGTGCCGGGATCGAAGAGATGCGAGGCCGAGAGATCGGCGGCGACCCGGATGGGGCCGCCCTCGGCGAGTCCCGCCGCGGACCCGCAGCGGCACACCAGCGGCAGGCCGGCGGCGTCGAGCACAAGGTCGACGCGGTCGCCGTGCCGCTCGATCGCAACGAGCGTCGCCGCGATCGAGTTCGAGGCGTCGCCGGCGGCGGGAGCGAGGCTCGCGGGACGGATGCCGAGCATCGCCTCGCCCTGCCCGCCGCGGGGCAGGCGCCGCAGCGCCGCGTCGGCGAGGCGGGGCGGAAGCGGCGTCTCGAAGGCCGGGCAGACGAAGGCCGCGGCGCCGTCGCGGCAGCGGACCTCGCCCCGCAGCAGGTTCATCGCGGGCGTCCCGATGAAGGAGGCCACGAAGGCGTCGGCGGGCTCGTCGTGGATCTCCATCGGCGGCCCGGCCTGACGGATCACGCCGTCCTTCATGACCACGAGGCGGTCCCCGAGGGTCATCGCCTCCTCCTGGTCGTGGGTCACGTGCACCATGGTCCGTCCGCTGCGGCGATGCAGCGTGCGAAGCTCCGCCCGCATCTCGATGCGGAGGCGGGCGTCGAGGTTCGAGAGCGGCTCGTCGAGCAGGAAGACCGCAGGATCGCGGACGAGGGCCCGGCCGAGCGCCACCCGCTGCCGCTGCCCTCCGGAGAGCTCCCGCGGCTTGCGGGAGAGCAGGCCGCCGATCGCGAGGGTGGCGGCGGCGGCCTCGGCCTTCGCGACGATCTCGGCGGCTTCCTGGCGCCGCAGCGAGGCGTAGGCCGGGCTGAGCAGGCTCCGCAGGCGGCTGCCGTGGCGCCGCCGCCGCCGCAGCGGGAACTCGAGGTTCTCGCGGACGGTCAGGTGGGGATAGAGGGCGTAGCTCTGGAAGACCATCGCGATGTCGCGGTCCTTCGCAGGCACCTCGTTCACGATCCGCCCGGCGATGGCGATGGTGCCGGAGGTGGCCTCCTCGAGGCCGGCGATCATCCGCAGGGTCGTGCTCTTGCCGCAGCCGGAGGGCCCCACGAGCACGGCGAACTCGCCGTCGGCGATCCGCAGGTCGATCGCGTCGACGGCGCGGACCCCGCCGGGGTAGACCTTGGAGACCTTCTCGAGCAGCACCTCGGCCATCGGCGGCACAGGGTAGCGGAGCGGCCTGATCGGCGGACTCAGCCCTTCACCGCCCCGGCGCCGAGGCCCTCGATGAACTGCCGCTGCGCCGCGAGGAAGAGCAGGATGCAGGGCAGCATCGTCACCAGGCTCGCCGCCATCAGCAGGTGCACCTGCTCGAGGCCGCCGTACTGGTTCCGGAAGCCGTTGAGGGCGACCGCGAGGGTCATCGCCTCCTCGCGCTGCAGGTAGATCAGCGGCCCGAGGAAGTCGTTCCAGGTCCAGATGAAGGTGAACACCGCGACGATCGCGGTGACCGGCCGGCACAGCGGCAGGACGATCCGCCACCAGATGCCGAGCCATCCGAGCCCGTCGACGCGGGCCGCCTCGACGAGGGCCTCGGGGATCTGGGCGATGAACTGCCGGTACATGAAGATGAAGAAGGCCCCGCCGAAGAAGGCCGGCACCACCAGCGGCAGCATCGTGTCGATCCAGCCGAGCCAGCGGAACAGCAGGAAGAGCGGGATCATGGTGACCTGCCCCGGCAGCATCATCGTCGCGAGCATCAGCAGGAACAGTCCCCGCCGGCCGCGGAACCGAACCCGCGCGAAGGCGAAGCCCACGAGGCTCGAGGAGAGGATCGTCCCCGCGGTGACGAGCACGGTGATCACCGTGGAGTTGGCGAGCGCGTCGAGGAATCCCTCCCAGGGCCGGCTGCCCATGCGGGCGAGGGCCGCGGGGTAGTTCGCCCACTGGGGGTCCCGCGGCCAGACCGCGAGCACCCCGTCGCCGCCCCCGGCGATCGCGGCGCCGGCCCGCGCGGGGGTCTCGAGGCTGATCGCCGCCATCCACCACAGCGGGAACAGGGTGAGCGCGGAGACCGCCGCGAGGGCGAGCAGCGCCGGCCAGGCCCGTGGGATCCGCGGCCTCATGCCCGCAGGCCCTCGTAGTGGACCATCCGCCGGCTCGCCCGCATGGTCAGCGCCGTCAGCAGCAGCACCGCGACGAGCAGGATCCAGGCCATCGCCGAGGCGTAGCCCATCTCGTAGCTCTCGAAGCCGAGGTTGAAGAGGTACAGCACGTAGAAGCGGGTGAGGTCGCCGGGATCGCCGCCGGTCATCACGAACGCCTGGGTGAAGACCTGGAAGGAGCCGATCACCGCGACGATCAGGTTGAAGAGGATGACCGGCGAGAGCATCGGCAGGGTGACGTGCAGGAACCGCCGCCACCGCCCGGCGCCGTCGATCGCGGCGGCCTCCTCGAGCTCGCGGGGGATCCCCTGCAGGCCCGCGAGGTAGATGAGCATGCTGCCGCCGACGCTCCAGAGGCCCATGATCGCGAACGCCGGCGGCCCCGCCCATGCCGCGTCGGCGCCGAACCACTGCGGCGGCTCGAGGCCGAAGGGGGCCAGCAGCGGCGCCAGCGCCGCGTTGGCGAGGCCGTCCTCGCCGTCGAAGACCCATCGCCACAGCACCGCGGCGCCGACCCCGGCGATCACGCTCGGCAGGTAGAGGGCGGCGCGGAAGAAGCCGCGGGCGGGCACCTTCGCGTGCAGCAGCAGCGCCGCCCCGAGCGCCGCGGCCTGACCGAGCGGGACCGCGAGCAGCGCGTAGTAGGCGGTCACCCGCAGGCTCGTGTGCATGCGGCGGTCGTGCAGCAGCAGCTCGCGGTAGTTGTCGAGGCCCACGAACTCGGCCCCGCCGAGCGTCGAGACGCCGTTCCAGCGGGTCAGCGAGAGCAGCAGGCTCATCGCGATGGGGAAGGCCATGAAGATCGCGAAGCCGAGGACCCACGGCGAGGCGAGCAGCCATCCCGCCCGCTCCTCGCGGATCGCCGCGGGACCTCCCGGAGGATGCCGCAGGCTCCGCCAGGCGAGGGCGGCCCCCGCGAGCAGCGCCGCGGCGGCCGCGGCGGCGATCGCGCCCCACGGCATCGCCGGACGCTCGCCCTGCGCGAGAGGGCTCTCGAGCACCCGCCGCCAGTTGGCGAGGAAGTCCTCGCTCGCGGCGGCGAGGGAGAGGTCGCCGCTGCGGAGGGCCTGGTCGAGGCGGCTGCCGAGCAGCTGCTCGAAGCGAGGGTCGGTGGGCCACTCCGCGACCCGGGCGGCCATGGCCGCATCGAGAAAGGCCCGATCGTTGGCGGGCGGGGCGGCGGGATCGAGGAAGGCGTCGCTCTCGGCGACGCTGCGGCGGGTGGGGATCGCCAGGCCCAGCCGGGCCTGGGCGGCCTGGCTCTCCGCGGCGGTCAGGAACTTCACCAGCTCCCAGGCCTCCTTCTTGTGGAGGCATCGCTGCGAGATCGCCCAGGCCACCGTCAGCACGGCGTTGGCCTCGGCGGCGCCGCGGGGCAGCGGCCGGAAGTCCCATTCGAATCCGACCTCGCCCGGCCGTGGCGGCGTCGGCGGGATGTTGCGGTAGGCCGGGACCACCCAGCGGCCGAAGGGCCCGGCCATGCCCACGCGTCCGGTCTGGAAGACGTTGCTGCCGGTGGCGACGCGGCTGCGGCCGCTCGTCAGCGTGTTGGCCTCGTCGTGCCGCCACGACCGCAGGCGATCGAGGGCCGCCACCACCGCGGGATCCTCGAGGCGAAGGTCGTCGAAGGAGTCGCCCACCACGTCCACGCCCTCGCTCCAGAGGTAGGCGCGGACCATGGTCGGCCAGGTCACGAACTCGGCGCCGGTGGCGTCGGGAAGCTGCCCGATCGCCCGTGCCGCGGCGATGAACTCCTCCCAGGTCCAGTCGTCGCCCGGCACCTCGACGCCCGCGCGGCGGAAGAGGTCGAGGTTCAGGTAGAAGCCGATGGTGGTGAAGTCCTTGGGGATCCCGTAGAGCGGCCCCCGCCCGATCCGGTCCCCGTCGTAGCGGAACGCGTCGACGGTGGCGGGATAGAAGTCGCCCAGGTCGAGCCCGCTCTCGGCCATCAGTCCGTCGAGGGGGGCCACCAGGCCGAGATCGACGAAGTTCGCGAGGCGCTCGGCGCCGACGTAGAAGACGTCCGGCGGATCGCCCGCGGCGAGCATCGTCTGCAGCTTGGTGTAGAGGCTCCCCGCGTCGCCGGGGTTCAGGCGACGCACCCGCACTCCGGGGTTCGCCTGCTCGAACGCCGCGAGGGCGTCGGCGACGATCGCGTCCTCCTCGGGGCCGGCGTCGCCGGACCAGTGCATCACCACGAGTTCGATGCCCCCGCCGTCGCGGCCGGAGGCGAGCAGGCGGTCGAGGATCTCCCGCTTGCCGACCCGCAGGAAGCTCCAGGCGACCAGCGCCACCGCGGCCAGAAGCAGCGTGCCCCGAAGTATCATCGCCGACCCGCGGGCGATCCTCGCTCGCCGAGATGAGGTTGCCTCGCCCATGGCGATTGCCATCTTACGGACGGTCGCGATCCTCCTCGGGGGCGTCGCCGTCGCGGCGGCGGCGGCGGTGGCGGATCAGCGGTTCCCGCCGGAGCTGCCGAGTCTCGAGCGGCCCGCCGAGGACGCGGCGGTCGCCACCGTGCCCGAGTCGGTCGAGGCGACGCCGCTCGCCGACGGCCGCTTCCGCTGCCGCTTCCGCTTCGAGGCGCCGCCGGGCGCCGTCGCGGTCCGCCTCGCGGGCGGCTTCAACGGCTGGAGCGTCCAGGGCCCGCCGCTGCGGCGGGTTGCAGGCGGGGCCTTCGAGGGCGAGGCGACGCTTCCGGCGGGCCGGCAGCTCTACAAGTTCGTGGCGGAGATGCCCGACGGGCGGATCCGCTGGTTCGACGATCCCCGCAATCCCCGCCATGAGCCGGACGGCCACGGCGGCCGCAACTCGCTGCTGCTGCTCGGGCCCGAGGCGCATCTCGATGCCGCGACGGCGGCGGCCGGCGACGGACGCATCGCGGCCTTCGGCGTCCGGCACGATCCGTCGCTGCCGATCCATCTGCAGGCCATGGAGGATGGTGGCTTCCTCGTGCGCCTGCGGACCCTTCGCGGCGATGCCGAAGGCGCCGCGTGCGTGGTCGAGGGGATCGGCGCGGTCGCCCTCGCCGAGGCCGGCGGCAACGATCGATTCACCTGGTGGGAGGCGATCCTTCCACCGTCCGCGGCGGGGGCGCGGTACCTCTTCACCATCCAGGACGGACCGATGACGGTGCGAACCCCCCAGATCTACTCGCTCGAGCGCAACAGCGTCGCGCACGTCCGCACCCCCGACTGGGCGAAGGACGCGGTCTGGTACCAGATCATGCTCGACCGCTTCCGCAACGGCGATCCCGCCAACGATCCCGATCCGGTCCGGCCCTGGCGGAGCGAGTGGTACCAGCCGAGTCCGTGGGAGGGCCGCAACGGGCAGAGCTTCTACGAGTACTTCGTCTTCAGCCGCCTCTACGGGGGCGACCTGCAGGGCCTGCGGGAGAAGCTCGCCTACCTGAAGGACCTCGGGGTCAACGCGATCTACCTGACGCCGATCTTCCAGTCGGAGAGCCACCACAAGTACAACGCCACGAACTTCCTGCACGTGGACGAGCACTTCGGCGTGAAGGGCGACTACGCCCCCGCCGAGGCCAAGGAGGACCTGCTCGATCCATCGACCTGGACCTTCACCGCCACCGATCGCCTCTTCCTCGAGGTGCTGCGGGAGGCGAAGGCGATGGGCTTCCGGGTGATCGTCGACGGCGTCTTCAACCACGTGGGCACGCGGCATCCCGCCTTCCGGGACGTGCGGGCGAAGGGGCGGGACTCCCGCTACGCCGACTGGTTCGAGGTGACGAGCTGGGAGCCGTTCCAGTACCAGGGATGGGCGGGGTTCGGCGAACTGCCGGTCTTCGCCAAGAGCCCCGACGGCCTCGCCAGCGCCGCCGCGGCGCGGCACGTGATGGAGGTGACCCGCCGCTGGATGGATCCCGACGGCGACGGCGACCCCTCCGACGGCGTGGACGGCTGGCGGCTCGACGTGCCCAACGAGGTGCCGCTGCCCTTCTGGGTCGAGTGGCGGAAGCTCGTCAAGGCCATCAACCCCGACGCCTACATCACCGGCGAGATCTGGAAGCGGGCCGACCAGTGGCTGGACGGCCGCAGCTTCGACGCGGTCATGAACTACCCCTTCGCGGAGGCGTCGCTGGGATGGATCGGCGACCGCGAGCGGAAGATCGCCCCGAGCGAGATGGACCGCCGCCTCGCGGAGCTGCGGATGGCCTATCCCGCCGAGGTCACCTACGCGCTGATGAACCTCACCAACAGCCACGACACCGATCGCCTCGTGTCGATGCTGGCCAATCCCGACCGCGACTACGACCAGGGCAACCGCGAGCAGGAGAACGCGCCCTACGACGCCGGCAAGCCCGGCGCCGAGGTCTACCGCCGGGCCCGCCTGGTGGTGCTGTTCAAGATGACCTACGTCGGCGCCCCCATGATCTACTACGGCGACGAGGCGGGCATGTGGGGCTCCGACGACCCCAACAACCGCAAGCCGATGCTCTGGAAGGATCTCGAGCCCTACGAGGACCATCACGAGAACTTCGTGATGGAGGAGCACCTCGCGTTCTACCGCGAGGCGATCGGCCTGCGGCGGAGCCTGGCGGCGCTGCGGCGGGGCTCCTACCGCACGCTGCTCTGCGACGACGAGCAGGACGTGCTGGTCTTCCTCCGCGAACTCGGCGAGCAGAAGGTGCTGGTCGCCCTCAACGCCTCCGAGCGGGAGGCCACCGTGCAGGTGCCGGAGCTCGAGGCGATCGGCGGCGAGTGGCGGCTGGCCTTCGGGCATCGCCATCCCCGCGACGCCCCCGACACCTTCCCGACGCTGACGGTGCCGCCGGTGGGCGGCCGGGTCTGGGTGAGCGGGCCGTGAGCGCGGCCGCGTTGCCGAGGCCCCATCCCCTGCTCGCCTCCCGCCGCGCCGGCGTGCTGCTGCATGCGACGAGCCTGCCCGGCCCCTTCGGGATCGGCGACCTCGGCCCCGAGGCGGTCCGCTTCCTGGACTGGATGCAAGCGGCCGGCCTCTCGATCTGGCAGACCCTGCCGGTGGGGCCGGTGGGGCCGGGCGACTCGCCCTACTCGAGCCCTTCGAGCTTCGCGGGCGAACCGCTGCTGCTCTCCCCCGACCGCCTCGCCGAGGACGGGCTCCTGTCGGCGGCGGATCTGGCGCGGGCGAAGCAGGGCCTGCCCGCGAGCGGGCCGGTGCGGTTCGGGAAGGTCCGCCGCGCGAAGGCCGCCCTGCTCGAGATCGCGCACCGGCGGTTCCTTGCGGGAGGTTCGGCGAACCGGCGGCTGCGGCGGGAGCATGCGAGGTTCCTCGAGGAGTCGGCTTGGTGGCTGCCGGCCTGGACCGCCTTCGCGTCCTCGCGGGAGGGCGGCAGCGAGGCCTTCCACGCCTTCTGCCAATGGTGCTTCGAGCGGCAGTGGCAACGCCTGCGGAAGGAGGCGTCGCGGCGAGGCATCCTGCTCTTCGGCGACGTGCCGATCTTCACCGCCCTCGACTCCGCGGACGTCGCGGCTTCGCCGGAGCTCTTCCGACTCGACCGCCGCGGCCGTCCGGAGGTGGTGACCGGGGTGCCGCCGGACTCGTTCGCGAAGGACGGGCAGCTCTGGGGCACGCCGCATTACCGCTGGAGCGCCCACCGCCGCGACGGCTTCCATTGGTGGCGTCGCCGCGTCGGGCGGGCCCTCGAACGCTTCGACCTCGTGCGGATCGACCACTTCATCGGCTTCGTCCGCGCCTACGAGGTGCCCGCGACCGCCCGCAACGCCCGCCGGGGCTCGTGGCGGAAGCAGCCCGGCCGCGAGGTGCTGCAGGCGATCGCGAGGGAGCATCCCGCGGGCCTGCCGCTCGTGGCGGAGGATCTCGGCGCCGTGACCCCGCCGGTGGCGAGGCTGCGGGACGAGTTTGCGCTGCCGGGCATGCGGATCCTGCAGAACGCCTTCTGGCGGGACGACGCCTTCGACATGCCGCATCGGTTCCCCGCCAACTGCGTGGCCTATCCGGGCACCCACGACAACCATGTGGCGACGGGATGGTGGAGCGGCCTCGACGCTGCGGCGAAGCGCCGCCTCCGCGACTACGCGGGCGAGTGCCGGGGCCCCCGCGACGCCGCGGCGGCGTTGGTTCGCCTCTGCATGGCCTCGCCGGCGAACCTGGCGATCTGCCAGCTGCAGGACCTGCTCGCGCTGCCGCCCTCGACCCGCATGAACCTGCCGGGCACGCCGAGCGGCAACTGGCGATGGCGGTTGGCCGGCAGCGAGACCGATGCGGCGGCGGCCTTGCGGCTGCGGCGTCTGGTCGCGGCGAGCGGCAGGCTTCGGGGTTGAGCGATGGGGGCGGGGCGGCGGCAGTTTCCGGTTGCGTGGCGGATGCGATACGACCATCCGCAACCGAGTGAACCGGCACCCCCACCGCCTCGCTTCGCTCGTCGGCTTCCCCGCGAGCGGGGAGCAGGCC
>CAZQUA010000080.1:0-9544 GCA_964596455.1 uncultured Isosphaeraceae bacterium | reverse complement strand
ACGTCGAGGGCATGTCCTTCGACAAGGGGTTCCTCAGCCCCTACTTCATGACCGATCCCAAGCGGGCGGAGTGCGTGCTCGAGAACCCGCTGATCCTCATCTACGAGAAGAAGCTCGGGAACCTCGCGGACCTGCTGCCGCTGCTGAACAAGGTCGCGACCTCCAGCAAGCCGCTGCTCATCATCGCCGAGGAGGTCGAGAACGAGGCCCTCGCGGCGCTGGTGGTCAACCGCCTCCGCGGGGTCCTGCAGGTCTGCGCCGTCAAGGCCCCGGGCTTCGGCGACCGCCGCAAGGCCATGCTTGGCGACATCGCGGTGCTGACCGGCGGGACCTTCTTCTCCGAGGATCTCGGCCGCAACCTCGAGGAGGTCGAGCTCCGCGAGCTCGGCTCCGCGAAGAAGGTGGTCATCAACAAGGACGAGACCGTGCTCGTCAAGGGTGCCGGCAAGGCCAAGGAGATCGAGGCCCGCGCCGCCCAGATCCGCACCCAGATCGAGCGGACCACCAGCGACTACGACCGCGAGAAGCTCCAGGAGCGCCTCGCCAAGCTCACCGGGGGCGTCGCGATCATCAACGTCGGCGGCATGACCGAGACCGAGATGAAGGAGCGGAAGGACCGCGTCGACGACGCCCTCCACGCCACCCGCGCCGCCGCCAAGGAGGGCTACGTGCCCGGCGGCGGCGTCGCCTACCTGCGGGCGGTCCCCGCGGTGCAGGAGGCCCGCCGCAAGGCGAAGGGCGACGAGAAGGTCGGCTTCGACATCATCGAGGAGGCGATCGCCGAGCCGTGCCGGCGGATCGCCGACAATGCCGGCGAGGACGGCGACATCGTGGTCGCCAAGGTCCTCGAGGGCAAGGGCAACTTCGGCTTCAACGCCGCCACCGGCGAGTACCAGGATCTCGTCAAGGCCGGCATCATCGATCCCGCGCTGGTGTCGCGGACGGCGCTTCTCAACGCCGCGAGCGTCGCGGGGCTCATGCTCACCACCAACGTGGTGATCACCGAGCTGAAGGAGGACGCGACTCCCTCGGGCCAGGCGATCTGCTGAGCCGGCGGATGCCTGCCTGAGCGGACCGGGTCGAGTCGCCCGGGAGCGGCCGCTCCCCCGACTCGACCCGGTCCATTTCCGGGATCGACTGCGGACGCGACATGCCCACGGAACGCTGCTACTACGAGATCCTCGGCGTCGAGCGAACCGCCGGTCCCGACGACGTCAAGCGGGCGTATCGCCGCCTGGCGATGAAGCACCATCCCGACCGCAATCCCGGGGACGCCGCCGCGGAGGCGGCCTTCAAGGAGTGCGCCCGCGCCTACGAGGTCCTCGGCGACCCCGAACGCCGCGCGAAGTACGACCGCTTCGGCCACGCCGGCCTGCGGCAGACGCCGGGGCACGACTTCCGGTCGATGAACATCGAGGACATCTTCTCGATGTTCGGCGACATCTTCGGCGGAGGCGGCGGAGGCCGCCGTCGCGGCCGCGGCCCCGCCCGCGGGTTCGATCTCGAGACCGCCGTCGAGATCGGCCTCGAGGAGGTGCTTTCCGGCTGCAGCCGCGAGGTGTCCTTCTCCCGCCTCGACGTCTGCCCCGACTGCGACGGGAGCGGTGCCAAGGCGGGCACCTCGCGACGGCCCTGCCCCGACTGCGGCGGGCAGGGGCAAGTGGCCCAGATCGGCTTCGGCGGGATGTTCCGAATGGTCACGACCTGCCCGCGATGCCGCGGCCAAGGCAGCGTGGTCGAGGAGGCCTGCCCAAGGTGCCGGGGGCAGGGCCGCGTGGCGACGCCCCGGAAGCTCGACGTGCGCATCCCCGCCGGCATCGCCGACGGTCAGGTGATTCGGGTCGCGGGCGAGGGCGAACCGCCGACGCCGGAGGCCAGTCCCGCCGGCGAGGGCCCCCGCGGCGATCTCCATGTGGTCGTCCGCATCGCCGAACACGAGTTCCTCGAGCGGGACGGCGACGACCTCGTGACCGTGAAGCGGATCGCCTTCGCCCAGGCCGCCCTCGGGGCCGTGCTGAAGGTGCCGGGCCTCGACGGCGAGGCGGAGTTGGAGATCCCCCCGGGCAGCCAGCACGGCGACGTCCACCGCATCTCCGGCCGCGGCCTTCCGTCGCTGCGGAGCAGCCGCCGCGGGGACCTGGTGGTGCTGCTGCAGCTGGTGGTGCCGAAGAAGCTGACCGCCGCGCAGCGGGATCTGCTGACCGAGTACGCCCGCTCCGAGCAGGTCGAGGTGGCCGACAAGGACCACCGCTCGGTGTGGGGCCGCATCAAGGAGACGTTCGGGGGGAGCTGAACCGGGAGCGATCGTCCGCGGCATCGATGCCTTCGCCGCAGGGGAACATGACCATGTCGACCAATGCAGACCGTTCCGAGGAGCAGGACCTGCTCGACGGCCAAGAGGACCACGCCGCCGCCCCCGAGGCCGACCTCGAGCACTGGCGCCAGCAGGCGGCGGCGTTCGAGAGCAAGTTCCTGCGGGCGTTGGCGGACTACCAGAACCTGCAGCGGCGGAGCCTCGAGAGCGAGGCCCGCGCCCGCGCCGGCGGCGTGGCGGCGGTGACGCGGGCGCTCATCCCGGCGCTGGACCGCTTCGAGGCGATCGTCGCCGCGGGCGGCGGCGACGGCGAGTCGATCCGCACGGGGCTGCAGCTGGTGCGGGACGAACTCCGCAAGGCCCTCGCCGCCAACGGCGTCGAGCCGATCTCGCCCGAGGTCGGCGACGAGTTCGATCCCAATCGGGAGGAAGCGGTCATGCGGCAGGTCGCCGAAGGCGTGCCTCCCAACCACATCGCCGCCGTGTTCGAGACCGGCTGGCGGGTCGGCGAGCTGGTGCTGCGGCCGGCGAAGGTCGCGGTGGTGCCATCGGAGGAGTGAGCCGGCCGACCGCCCTCGAGTTCGACGGAGACCCGCGATGCCGACCTACGAGTACGCCTGCGACGCCTGCGGCCATCGCTTCGAGCAGTTCCAGTCGATCACCGCCGCGGCCCTCCGCAAGTGCCCCGCCTGCGGGAAGTCCCGGCTCCAGCGACTGATCGGAATCGGGGCCGCGGTGCTCTTCAAGGGCGGCGGCTTCTACGAGACCGACTACCGAAGCGACGCGTACCGCAAGGCCGAGGAGGCCGAGAAGGCCGCCGCCGAGGCGAAGCCTGCCGAGAAGGCGGCCGGCGGCGACGCCGCGACTCCGGCGAAGCCCGAGGCCGCTCCGAAGAAGGCGGCGGCCTCCGATGCGGCCGCCCCCGCGGCGGGCGAGGCCAAGGGCAAGGCGTCGACGCCGGCGGCGAAGGCCGGCAAGTCCCACGCCCGCGAAGGGCGAGGCGTCGGCAATCTGCGACGCGGCGCGGGTCCGCCCGCGGGGAGCTCCGCCAAGTCCACTCCGCGACGAAACGCCGGAGGCAGGCGAAGCGGCCGCCGCGGCTAGCGGAGCGGCGGCGGACCGCCGCGGGACTCCTCCGATTCGGGTGACAGACCGCTGGAAACTCCTCCTGCTGGGTCGGCGGCGGCGATTCCTCGCGCCGACGGCGGAGACGTCGTTAGGTTTGAGGGTTCCGGCCCTGCCGCGGCGACGTCGCCGTGGCGGCCGCTACGAGTTCGGCTCGTCGGGAATCCCAGCCGGGACTCGCTCCCGCCATCCCCCCGAGGGGACGCGGCGAGGGCGGATCGCCAGTCTCGACCGCCGGGTGCCCGTTGCCGCCTCGCCGATGGGACCGACCCCGTCCGGTCCACCGAGGATGCCGCCCGCAAGTCGACGCCATCGCCCGAGTCCTCGCCGTCGATCCACGATCCCGGAGATTCCATGCTTCCACCGCTGCCTCGCCGAACCGGCGCCTTCCTGCTCTCGACGACCATCCTTGCGGGCGCCTCGGCCGTCGCGGGCATCGCCCCGCTCGCCCTCGCGGGCGACGCCCCGCCCAACGTGCTCGTCGTCGTGCTCGACGACCTCGGCATCGACAACTTCAGCTTTCCGCCGTTCGGCTGGAATGCGGCACCGCTCGCCCCGGACCTGCCGGTGCTTGCGGCGATCGCCGCGCAGGGCGTGAGCTTCCGCAACTTCTGGGCGACGCCGGAGTGCTCGCCGAGCCGCGCTGCGATGCTCACCGGCCGCCACGGCTTCCGGACCGGCGTGGTCACCGCGATCGTCGACCCGATGCTCCCGGTGAACCAGCTCCATCCCGCCGAGATCACCGTGCCCAAGCTCGTCGCCAAGACCGGCTACCGCACCGGCATGATCGGCAAGTACCACCTCGGGGGCGGCCCCGAGAACACGCCGCCCGGCTTCGGCTACGAGGCCCCGTCGACGACGGTGGGCCTCGACTTCTACGACGGCTACTGGGATCTGCCGCCCGCCATCGACACCACTGTCGGCGGGCAGGCCCCCGCGGGCACCTACGACTGCGGCGCTCCCGGCGGATCGCTGCAGGGCGCCGCCTGCTTCCCCGACGGCACCTGCATCGAAGGCGTGAATCCCTTCACGGCGATGGCGCTCGGGGCCACCCCGCTGCTCCGCGCCGACGGCACCTTGGCCCGCTCCTGCCGGGAGGCCGGCTGCGGCTCGATCGACTTCTCGATCGGCAACGCCTACTACGCCTGGCGCCGCGTGATCGCCGCCGCCGGCGAAGGCGATCGCCTCGAGGCGCCGCATCGCGAGTACCTGACGAGCTTCATCAGCCGCCGCAGCGTCGAGTGGATCGAGCAGGCCCGCGCCGACGGCGTGCCCTGGATGGCCTTCGTCACCCACAGCTCCTCCCACACCCCGATCCAGACCCCGCCGCCGGGTCTCGTCGGCCCGACTCTCGACGTGCCCTGCTCGCTGAACGCCGGCCTCGGCTTCCGGCAGGTCTTCCGGGAGATGAACGAGGCGGTCGACCGATCGATCGGCGAGATGCTCGTCGAGCTCGGCCTCGCGACCCTTGAGAAGGGCGTCTTCACGCTGCGGGACCCCGCCGAGACCAACACCCTGATCGTCGTCTTCAACGACAACGGGTCGCTCGGCTTCACGGTGCTTCCGCCCTTCAGTCCCCTCGCCGCCAAGCAGACCGTCTACGAGACCGGGGTGCGGTCGCCCCTGATCGTGGCGGGGCCGATGGTGACCTCGCCGGGACGGGCCGTCGATGCCACCGTCTCCATCGTCGATCTGTTCTCGCTGCTCACCGAGGTCGCGGGCGTCGACTGGGCCGCGGAGGTCCCCGCGGACCGCACCGTCGATGCGCTGCCGATGATGCCCTACCTCGTCGATCCCAAGGCGGAGGAGATCCGCGAGTACAACTTCGCGATCTACCAGCAGGGCACCTTCGTGCCCGGCATGGTGGGGCCGTGCATCAACGGCGCCACCGTGATCGACGGCCTCATCACCAACCCCACGCTCTGCGCCGACAACGGCGGGTGCTGGGCGGGTGGCGCCGACGAGCCGCCCTATCCGGTCACCAACTACTGCGACCTGCTGACCACCGACCCGAAGGCCGCGGTCGTCGAGTGCGGCGGCGTCAACTACTGCTTCCTGCCGCCCTCGATGGCCGACCAGTGCCCGGCAGGTTCCACCGCCATCGTGCCGCCGTCGCTCGCCCAGTACGCGGTGCGGCGGGGCCCGTGGAAGCTGGTGGTGGTCGAGCAGCCGGCCTGCCTCGCGCCCGACGACTGCGCGATCGAGCTGTATCTGCTCCCGGAGCCGCAGGCGCCCAACCAGGCGGGCATCGAGTCGAGCCTGGGTGCGCAGCAGTGGAATCCGCTCGTCGACGAGCTGCCGGCACCGGCGGCGGTCGCGTACCAGGCGTTGCGGGCGGAGCTGCTGCGTCTGCTCGGCTCGCAGCCGCCCTGCCCCGCCGACGGCAACCGCGACGGCGAGGTCGATGGCCTCGACCTCGCGGGACTGCTCGCGGAGTGGGGCGGCCCCGGCTTCTGGGACGCCGATGCCAGCGGCGTCGTCGACGGCAAGGATCTCGGCCTGCTGCTTGCGGCATGGGGCCCCTGCACGCCCTCCAACGATCCGATGGAGAGCGGCATTCCCCCCTGCATCCTGCCGGAGCCGTGAAGCACCTCGTCGACCTCTTCGATCTCACCCCCGATCGCGGCCTCTACCGCAACGACGCAGGATCGCTCTTCCAGGTCCTGCCGCCCTTCAGCGACCTCGGGTTCACGGCGGTCGATCTCGGCGTGCCGACGCGGGTGCGCCTCGCCCGCGACGGACCATCGCGAATCCCGACCGCCGGCGTCGACGGCGGCGTCCAGTGGTCGATGCCCGACCCGCTCGGCGGCGGCCTCAGAAGCGTCGGACCGGGTTGACCACGAGATTGTCGCGGCCGGGAATCAGCAGGTCCGCGATCTCGACCGCCTCCGCGAACGAACGCCTCGCCGCGGCGACGTCGTGGACCCGCGGCAGCACCATGCCCCGCTCGAGGTGCTCCGCGGAGGGAACCGCGTCGCCGCAGACGAGCACGGTGCCGCCCGGCATCGCCAGCAGCAGGCCGCAGGTCCCCGGCGTGTCGCCGGGCAGCGGGAAGAGGTCGACCCCCTCCGCGAGGCGATCCGGCGCCGGACGGCATCGTTCGAGGATCTCGACTTCGCTGCGGACCGCGGCGACGAGGTCCGCGTCGCCGCTGCGGACCGCCTCCTCGAGCTTCTCCGCAAGCGAATGCCGAAGGGCGACCCGCTCCCGCTCGTCGAGCAGCCACTCCGCGTCGGGGAAGAGGGTGATCCCTCGCCGCCGCAGCGGATGGAAGGAGGTCAGGAAGACATGGGTGATCTCGCCGGCCGCAAGCGGCGACCGCTCCTGCAGGCGAGCCTCGAGGATCCGCGGCGGCAGCGAGGGATCGACGACGATCTTCGCCTCGCCGGACTCGATGAGGGTGGTGGTGGCGTGGGCGGGCCGGCGCGGCGACTTCTCCTCCCAGAGGGGATGGGCGTCGAGGGCACCGATCGAGATGACGCGGTAGCGAGGGGGCATGGCGAGACCGGGCGGCGAGCGGATCGGGAGGCTACTCCGGCGGCTCCTCGCCGGCGAGTCGCCCGAGCGGGTTGCGGGGATCGTCCCGCTTCGCGCGGAGCGCTGCGAGCACGCCCGCGGGCACCATCGACGAGACGCGGTCGAGCGACCCGCCGAGCGCCGCCACCTGCTTGATGAGGCTCGAGCTGGTGTAGGCGAACGCCTCGCCGGCCACGAGGAACACCGTCTCGAGCCCCGCGACCTGCCGATTGGTGATCGCGAGTTGGCACTCCGCCACGAGATCGCTGCCGTGGCGGATGCCCCGAAGCAGCGCCACCGCCCCCGCCGACCGCGCGAAGTCCACCGTCAAGCCGGTGTAGGTCTCGACCCGGACCGGGGCTCCGCGAGGATGGGTCGCGAGGGGATCCTCGACCGCGGTGCGGGCAAGCGACTCGCGCTCCGCGAGGGTGAAGAGCGCCTGCTTCTCGGGATTGCGTCCGATGGCGACGACGATCTCGTCGAAGACCCCACGGCCTCGCTGCAGCACGTCGAGGTGCCCGAGGGTGATCGGGTCGAACGAACCGCTGTAGACCGCAAGGTGACGGATGGTCGCCATGGGCGGATCCTGCCGTTCGGCCGCACGCCGCAGCGTCAGAGCGACCGCACGATCTCGACGAGGCTCTCCGCCACCCACTGCCGCTGCGCCTCGGTGAGGTCGGGGTAGATGGGGATGGCGATGGTCTCGAGCGCCGCCCGCTCGGCGTGGGGCAGGCAGCCCGGCTCGTAGCCGAGGCTCCGGAAGCACTCCTGCATGTGCAGGCAGAGCGGGTAGTAGATCTCGGTGCCGATCCGGCGGTCGGCGAGCGCCTTGCGGACCGCGTCGCGGTGCGGGGCGGGCACGCGGACCACGTACTGGTTGTAGATGTGGCGGGCCCCCTTCGCCGCCGGCTTGGGGTACCGCAGCGGCAGTCCCCCCGCGTCCACCGGGACGTCGCTCGCGGCGGCGCCGTGCTCGCCGAGGAACTCGTCGTAGAACGCGGCGTTCCGCTGCCGCCCCGCCGTCCAGGCATCGAGGTGCCGCAGCTTCACCGACAGCACCGCGGCCTGCAGGGCATCGAGGCGCGAGTTCATGCCGATCTCGGCGTGGTAGTACTTCGGCTCCATGCCGTGGTTGCGCAGGCGGCCCATGCGCTTGGCGAGGTCCTCGTCGTTGGTGGTCATGAGGCCGCCGTCGCCGAAGCCGCCGAGGTTCTTGCTCGGGAAGAAGCTGAAGGTGCCGATCGCGCCGCGGTTGCCGACGCGGATGCCGTCGCGATCCTCGGTGCCGAGGGCCTGCGCGGCGTCCTCGACGACCGGCACGCCCTTGGCCTTCGCGATCGCGAGGATCGCGTCGAGGTCGAACGCCTGCCCGAAGAGGTGCACCGGCACGATCGCCTTGATCCGCCGGAAGTTCGGGCAGGCGAACGCCCGCTCGAGGCTCTCGGGGCACATGTTGTAGGTGACCGGATCGACGTCGACGAAGACCGGCTTCGCCCCGAGGCGATGCACGCTGCCCGCGGTCGCGAAGAAGGTGTAGGTGGGGCAGACCACCTGATCGCCGGGCCCCACGCCGAGGGCCTGCAGGGCCAGCACGATCGCATCCGACCCGTTGGCGCACCCGACCGCGTGCCGGGAGCGGTTGTAGGCGGCGACCTCCTGCTCGAAGGCCGCGACCTTCGGCCCCATGATGAAGTACTGGCTCTCCACCACCTCGCGGAGGACCGGCTCGATCTCCTCCCGGATCGTGGCGTACTGGGCCTTGAGGTCGAGCAGCGGCACTTCGATCGCGGTGGCGACGGCGGTCATGGATGGCTCCCAGGCGGCCGCGGGGCCGCACGGCGAAACGGTCAGTGTAGCGGTCCCCCGGCCGGATCCGTCCCCCACCATCGCCGCTCAGGCCCCGGTGCTGCCGAAGCCGCCGTGGCCGCGGGCGGTCTCGTCGAGGGCCTCGACCTCCGAGATCGCCGCTCGGGCGATCGGCGCGAGGATCATCTGGGCGATCCGCATGCCGGGTTCGACGGTGAAGGGGCTCTTGCCCAGATTGATGAGCGGCACCTTGACCTCGCCGCGGTAGTCGGCATCGATGGTGCCGGGGGCGTTGGGCATCGAGATCCCGAACTTGGTCGCGAGCCCGCTGCGGGGACGCACCTGCAGTTCGAAGCCCGGCGGGAACGCGACCGCGAACCCGCAGGCCACGAGCAGGATCTCGCCCGGCTCGATCACCGCGGGCGACCCGATCGCCGCGTGCAGGTCCATGCCCGCAGCATGCTCGGACTGGTAGGCGGGAATCGTCGCGAGGGGCGAGAGGCGCTGGATGGAGAGCGGGATGCCGATCGAGCGGCGGGGCGGAACGCCCGACGCGGAACTCGGGGAGTCGTGCATCGCGCGAGTGTAGCCCCCGCCGCTCCCCGCGCGGCCTCCGTCACCCCTTCCCGAGCGACCGCACCGCCGCGAGGACCTCTTCCGCGTGCCCGGGCACCTTCACGCCGTCCCAGCGCCGCGCGACCTTGCCCGTCGCATCGATCAGGTAGGTCGTGCGCACCACGCCCATGTACTTGCGGCCGTACATCGACTTCTCCTGCCACACGC
>CAZQUA010000079.1:0-9559 GCA_964596455.1 uncultured Isosphaeraceae bacterium | reverse complement strand
AGTCCGGCGGTTCGAGACGCACGAACCGGGCCACGCCGCCCGCCATCGCGACCGCGGCGGGATAGCTGTCGTAGAAGGGCGCGATCAGCACCGCCTCGTCCCCGGGGTCGAGCAGGCCGAGGATCGCCGCAGGGATCGCCTCGGTGCAGCCGCAGGTGACGGTCACCTCGGAATCGGGGTCGAAGCGAAGGCCCCGCTCGAGGTACCGCTCCGCGATCGCCGCGGCAAGATCGGGCGAACCGGACATCCGCGAGTACTGGTCGAAGCGGCCGCTCCGCATCGCTTCGATCGCCGCCTCCTTCACGAACTCCGGTCCGGCGAAGTCGGGGAATCCCTGCCCGAGGTTCACCGCGGAGTGCTTCGCCGCAAGGCGACTCATCTCGGCGAAGATCGTCCGCCCGAAGGGCCGCAGGGGCGTCGAGATCCGAGAAGGGACGGCGGCGTGGTCACGGGATCTGTCTCGGTCGCTCATGGCAGGCACGGTAGCGAGCGGCCCCACCGTGGACCAGATCGCCGATCGCGAAGCGGGGCACCGCGACCTGCCGCCCGGTCGGGTCCGCCATGCGTGGCGGCGGGGCGGAGAAGCGTCTACGCTCCCGCTCTTCAGGGACCACTCTTCCACCGGAGGCTCGACGATGAGCGGCTTCGACGATCGGCTCAAGGGTTTCGAGGCGAAGTTCACCCACGATCAGGAGATCCGCTTCCGGGTGATGGCGACCCGGAACCGGCTTCTCGGGCGATGGGCCGCGGAGCGTCTCGGTGTGCCGCAGGGCGAGATGGATGCCTACGTGCTCGCCGTCGTGAAGAGCGACTTCGACGAGCCTGGCGACGAGGACATCATCCGCAAGGTCCTGTCGGACTTCGAGGAGCGGGGCGTTGCCCTCGAGCGAGGCGACCTGCTGCACCAGCTCGACCACTGCCTCGCCGAAGCCAAGCGGCAGGTGGCCCGGGAGACCGAGGCCTGACCGGCCTCCACAGCGAGGTCCCCTGACGGAGGTCCGCCGGCCTGCCCCGTCCGCCGACCCTGCCGAAACGGTCCGATTTCGCTCTTTTCCAGACCCGGTTCCGCCGTCACGGCGAAATGCCCTTACGGTCTGTGGAGACCCTTGGATTTCAACGCCCCCCGCGGGCGTAGGGATCCCGGGGGTCGTCCAGGCCGAGACGGGGGTTCCGACCGGGGGCGAGGGGCATCGCGGAGATGCCTCTCGTGGTCAGTCTGCCCTGGCGGCAAAGCCGCCCGCACGCCGCCTTGCCACGTCTGCCAAGGCGGAACTCCTGGAATCTCGCTCGAGACCGCCGATGCCGATCCGACCCCGCCTCGCCGCCGCGCTTGCCGTCGCCTCCCTCGCTCTGCTGACCCCTGCCGAATCGAGCCTTGCCGCCGGTCCGCAGCGGACTGCATCCCGGCCGGCGGCCCCCGCCGCCGACGCGTGGCAACCAGGCATCCTCGACCTGGCCGTGGGGCAGTTCGCCACCGCATCGCTTCCCAACCTCCTCGAAGGCGGCGCCGCGCCGCCGCGGCTTCGCAGCATTCTGCAGCTCGATGGACCGATCGATCCCGGCAAGCGGCAACGCCTCGAGGACGCCGGGGTGGTGCTCGGCGACTACCTGCCCAACTACGCCTACCTCGCCGATCTCGGCGACGCCGATCTCGCGGCGCTGGCAGGCACCCCATGGGTGCTCTGGGCCGGCGCCGTGGAGAGCGCTTGGAAGGTCGACCCCATGGTGGGCATGCGGACCTTCGAGCCGCCGGAACGACTTGAGATCGCCGCATCGGGGCGGATCGTCGTCGAGGTCACGCTCTTCGCCGACGTCTCCCGGCAGGAGGCGGAGCAGACCGTCCTGCCCGCGATCGCCGCGAGGCCCATCGGGGGCGAGACCGTCGGCCTGCATCCCATCGGGTCGCAGTGGTTCGTGACCGCGATCGTCCCCGCCAACGCGATCTCGCTGCTCGCGTCGATCGATGCGGTGCAGTTCATCGAGGAAGCGGGCGAGGCGACGCTTCGCAACAATTCGGCAAGGTGGGTCGTGCAGACCAACGTCAGCAACTCGACGCCCTTCTACACCGCCGGCATCACCGGCGAAGGCCAGGTGGTCGGCATCATCGACAGCCGCATCAACTCGTCCCACTGCTCCTTCTCCGACAGCGTCTCCTTCGGCCCCAACCACCGCAAGATCCTCGCCTACAACTCGAGCACGGGCACCTCGACCCACGGAACCCACGTCGCGGGCACCGTGGTGGGCGACGCCGGCTCCAACACCAACACCCGCGGGGTGGCCTACCGGTCGAAGCTCGTCTTCAACACGATCCCCTCCTTTTCCGACAGCGCGATCTACAGCCGCCTGCAGACCCACCACAACCAGTCCGCACGGGTGCACACCAACAGCTGGGGCGACGACGGCACCACCTCCTACAACGGGCTCGCCCGCGGCTTCGACCGCTTCCAGCGGGACTTCGAGGACTCGCTCTGCGTGCTCGCGGTGACCAACGGCAGCAGTCTCCGGAATCCCGAGAACGCCAAGAACCTGCTCGCCGTCGGCGCCTCCCAGAAGGCGCCTTCGCAGGCGAGCCACTGCTCCGGCGGCACCGGACCCACCTCGGATGGCCGCCGCAAGCCGGAGATCTACGCCCCCGGCTGCAACACCACCTCGTCGAGCGGCTCCTCCTGCAGCACCACGAACCTCACCGGCACTTCCATGGCCTGCCCGGCGGTCGCGGGCGCCGCGCTCCTCGCGAGGCAGTACTTCGTGGAGGGATGGCACCCGACGGGATCGCCGGTCGCGTCCAACGCGTTCGTGCCGACCGGCGCCCTGCTGAAGGCGACGCTGCTCAACTCGGCCGTCGACATGACCGGCGTCTCCGGCTACCCCAGCAACCTCGAGGGATGGGGCCGGGTCCGCCTCGACGAGGCCCTGCACCTCGCCGGCGAGACCCGCACCCTCGTGGTCCACGACGTCCGCCACGCCGACGGCCTCTCCACAGGCCAGAATCGAGTCTTCCCGGTCGCGGTGGCCGGCAGCGGCGAGAAGCTCAAGGTCACCCTGGTGTTCACCGACGTCGCGGCGACCGCCGGGGCCTCCAATCCGGTGGTGAACGATCTGGACCTGGTGGTGACCTCGCCCTCGGGAACCGTCTACCGCGGCAACGTCTTCTCCGGCGGCGTCTCGACGCCCGGCGGCACCCGCGACATCCGCAACAACGTGGAGCAGGTCCATGTCAACCAGCCCTCCCCGGGGTCGTGGACCATCACCGTGGCCGGCACCGCCGTGAACCAGCAGCAGCAGGGCTTCGCGCTGGTGGTCAGCGGCGACCTCTCCGCCTGCGACGACGGCGGCAATCCCGCCGACTGCAACGGCAACGGCGTGCCGGACGCCTGCGAGATCGCCGAAGGCACGCTGCTCGACTGCGACGAGGACGGCGTCGCCGACGAGTGCCAGATCGCCTCGGGCGATGCGATCGACTGCGACCGCAACGGCCTCATCGACGCCTGCGAGATCGCCGACGCCCCCGGTCTCGACGCCAACGGCGATGGCGTGCTCGACCTGTGCGGCATCCTTCGTGGCGACCTGAACAACGACGGCATCATCGACGGCGGCGACCTCGGCATCCTGCTCGCGATCTGGGGCACCGTCAATCCGCCGCTTGGAGACCTCGACGGCAACGGGGTGATCGACGGCGGCGACCTCGGCCTCATGCTGGCCAACTGGGGACCGCTGGCGCCCTGATCGATCCCAAGGGCTCAAGGGAGTTCCGTACACTCCTCGGCGAAGAAGGTGCATCCGCCCTTCCCTCGCCTTGGAGACCCCATGTTCAAGACGATCCTTCACGGGACTGCCTCCCGCGCGGTCCGCGTGATCCCGGTCGGAAGCGACCGCCTCGTGCCCGCCTCGCTGAAGGCGATCCCTGCGGTCGCGGAATCGCTTCGCACGCCAGGATTCCGCGGCGAGCCCGGCGAACTCGTGCCCGTCGGAGGCAAGGCGATCCTGTTGGGCATCGGCGATCCTCGGTCCTGCTCCCGAAGGACCGCCCGGCGGATCGGCGCGAAGCTCGTGGCGGCGGCGGAGCGGATGGAGCTCCTCGGCCTCCGCCTCGAAGCACCGCCGGCGGCGATCCCGGATCCGCACGTCTTCGCGCGGGGCCTCGCCGAGGGCATGGCGATCGCGAACTGGCGCCTCGAGGGGTTTGGCGGCACCGCCGGCGAGGCGATCCCGAGGGCGGGCACGCTTCGGATCGCCGGTGCGGACCGGACCCTGCAGGCGGGATTGCAGGAGGGACTCGCCGCGGGCGAAGCGATCAATGCGGCAAGGCGACTCCAAGCGACGCCGCCCAACGTCGCCCACCCCGCGTGGATGGCCGCCGAGGCGAAGCGTCTGGCGAGGCGATGGGGCCTCCGCTGCCGCGTGATCGGTCACGCCGAGGCGGTCCGCCGGGGCATGGGAGGCATCGCCAACGTCGGGCAAGCCTCCGCGAGGAAGGGCTGCCTGGTCATCCTCGAGCACCGGCCGAAGCGGCCGCGAGGACCGAAGCTCGTCTTCGTCGGCAAGACGATCACCTACGACACCGGGGGCTACAGCCTGAAGGTCAACAACGGCATGAAGGGCATGAAGTACGACAAGAGCGGCGGCTGCGCGGTGCTCGGCGCCATGCAGGCGATCGCCGCCGCGGACCTGCCGATCGCCGTCACGGCGCTGCTGCCCTGCGCGGAGAACATGGTGGGCGGCGACGCCTATCGCCCCGACGACGTGATCCGCCTCTACAACGGCGTGACCTGCGAGGTCACCAACACCGATGCGGAAGGCCGACTGGTGCTCGCCGACGCCCTCGCCTGGGCGTGCCGACACGAGCAGCCGGGGGTCGTGGTCGACGTCGCCACCCTCACCGGCGGTGTGGTCGTGGCGCTGGGAAACATCTGCGCCGGCTACTTCTGCGGCGACCCCGACCTCGCCGCCCGTCTCGAGGCCGCCGGCGACACCGCCGGGGAACGGGTGTGGCGGCTGCCGCTCTGGCCGGAGCACCGGGAGCTCATGAAGTCCCGCGTCGCCGACATCGTCAACAGCGGCGCCAAGCGAGGCGCCCATCCGATCCAGGGCGCCGCGTTCCTCAGCTGGTTCGTCGATCCGCAGATTCCCTGGGCGCACGTCGACATCGCCGGCATGGCCGACGAGGAGGGGCACGAACTGTTCGGCACGGGGCCGACCGGATTCGGCACGGGACTGCTGCTCGAACTCGCCCGCAACTACGCCTCCGCCTCCCGCGGCGACGGCGGCCTCAGCACCCCGGCGCGAGGTCGGGCCCGGACTCCGCAGCGATCTCGGAAGGGTCGATCCCCCGCTCGATGAGGGCGATCTTGCCGAGACGGCGCTGATGCCGGCCGCCCTCGAAGGGGGTGCGGAGCCATTGGTCGACGATCCGCTTCACCAGCGCCTGGCCGATCAGGTCCGCCGAGAGGCAGAGCACGTTGGCATCGTTGTGCGATCGGCTGAGCTGGGCGCTCAGCTCGTCCGGCGCGAGGGCGGCGCGGATGCCCGGCACCTTGTTGGCGGCGATGCACATGCCGATGCCGGTGCCGCAGATCAGGATGCCCCGCTCGGCACGCCCGCTGCTGACGGCCTGGCACACCAGCCACGCGTTGTCCGGATAGTCGCAGTGCCGCCCGCTGCTCTCCCCGAGCACCTCGATCTCATGCCCCTCCGGGCGGAGATGCGACACCAGCGACGTGGCGGCGACGAGGCCTCGATGATCGGCTCCCACCGCGATCTTCATGGGGATGCGAGCTCCGAGAGGCGGGCGGGGATGATCCGCAGCAGCAGCTCCGCAAGCTCGTCGTAGCTCCGCTGCCCTTGGCCGATGGGGTCGGGGATGTCCCGCTGCGGATCGAGGGTCCGGATCTTCGCGTGCTCGGAGGCTTCCCCGGGCAGCATCTCCCGTGCCGCCTCGGCATGGCCGGCGGTCATCGCCAGCACCAGGTCCGCCTCCCGCACCATCGCCGCGGAGAGCGGCTTGCTGCGGCCCTCGAGCTCGATGCCATGGCGGGCGAGGGCCTCGCGGGTCTCCGGGGAGGCCATCCGGCCGTCGTCGGCGAAGACCCCCGCCGATGCGAAGAACGTGTCCGCAGGCAGGCCGGCGATCTCCCCCCGGGCGAGCAGGTGGCGGGCGATGGCTTCCGCCATCGGGGAGCGGCAGGTGTTGCCGGTACAGATGAAGAGGACCGTCCGCATCGAGGCCGGCAGTGTATCCGCCCCCTCTCCGCGGCCCGGGGTTGCCCGCAGGGCGAGTCGGGCTACATTGACCCCCGCCGATCCGAGGCCCCCGAGCCCGCCGCGACCGAGGCGATCGCGGCCTGCCCTGCGGCCGAAACCGCGATCCGGATCGAGGCGGAGGCCGTCCCGTGGAGTTCGTGACCTTCTCCGAGGCGTGGCGGGAGCTCGTCGAGCACGGGATCGCCTCGATGGACGGCGTTCCCGGGGTGCCACCGCCCCCTTCGCAACAGGCCTCGCTTCGGCCCACGCTGGCCTCCCGCGCTTGGGTGATCGCCCTCGCGGGCGAGGAACCCGCCGATGAGCGGATGGAGATCCCCTCGGCCCGGCTGGCCGAGGCGATCGATCTGATCCTCCACAAGCTGCACCTGGCGCCGGTGGTGGTGGTGCCCCGCACCCGCTGGCGAACGGTCTTCGATGCCGTCACCTTCAGCCTCGCCGAGAACGCCGCCTGGCAAGAGGTCGAGTCGGAGGCGACCGTCGTCCTCAACACCCGCGATCCGCTGCTCGTTGCCGCGGCGGATCTGAAGACCCTGCGGGCCATGCTCGAGGCGCTCCTCGCCGACGGACAGCGGGAGGAGGAGGCCGTGGCGATCGTTCCCGTCTCCGGACGCGTCCTCTTGGAGGTCTCCCCCGGTCCCGCGGCACGGATCGAGATCGCTTCGCGGGCGATCGCCGACTCGATCATCCCCCTGCTTCGCGGAGTCGCCTGAGGGCTTCAGGCCGTCGCCGGCCCGGGGCGATGGTCGGGGTCCTCGAGGTACTGCTCGCCGTTCTCGAGGAAGATCGCCGGGCAGGAGGTGCATTGGTGAAGCACCTCCGGCAGCGGATCGATCGGGCGGTCGGCCGGCCTTCCGGAGAACGCCTCGCGGCCGATGCGGGTGACGGCGAGGTCGCCGCTGCAGATCGGGCACTTGCCCCGACGCACCGACGGGCGAGCCAGCCACCGTTCGGCAGCGGCAAGGGCTTCCCCGCCCATCCACAGCACCACGAGCAGCAGGATCGAACCGAGCAGGAGCAGGACCGACCCCACCGGCAGCAGGAAGACCAGCAACGCCGCCAGCACGAACAGCAAGCCGAACAGGCCGAACGCCGCAAAGCCGTACCCGCCGCGAATGGCTCGAACGATCCGGTAGAGCATGGACGACTCGGGAGGCGAGGGAGGGGGCAGGGCCGCACCGGCACGGGCGAACGACGCCGGCGGCGGGCGGACCGGCATCTTTGCAGGCTTCGCTCCGCTCCGCACCCGGATTCCGGCGGTTTGGGCCGCTTCGGGCCTCGCCATCCCGCTCCCGGAGTCGCCTCGCGGGGGCGGAGGGTCGCGGCTGGGAGCGGGATCCCGGTACACTCCCCCACCCGGACACCGAAGGGAGTTCGAAGATGAAGATCGTCTGCGACCGTGCCGCGCTTGCCGAATCGCTCGGGCTTGCCAAAGGCGTCGTCTCCGCCCGAACGCCGACTCCAGCGCTCACCTGCGTCAAGCTCGTCGCCGGAGCCGACGGCCTCACCATCACCGCCTCGGACGGCGAAGCGGGCCTGGTGCTCGGCGTCTCCTCGGTGGAGGTGCAGGAAGCGGGCGAGGTGCTGATCCCCGCCGACAAGCTCGAGCAGTGCATCCGCTCCCTCGATGGGGACGACACCGTGGCCCTCCGATCGGAGGGCCCGCATCTGCACCTTCGCGGTGCCGCGAGCCACTTCAAGCTGCTCGGGCAGGAGCCCGCCGCCTTCCCCGGCGTCCGGGCGTTCCCGGAGGGCGGGGCGGGATTCCGGATCGGAGCGGCCTCGCTGCGGCGGATGATCGGCCGCACGCTCTTCGCAACGGCCGTCGAGAACAGTCGCTACGCGATCAGCGGCGTCCTCTTCGAGCGGAAGGGCAAGCGGGCCCAGATGGTGGCCACCGACGGACGGCGTCTCGCCATCTCGCGGGGCGAGTGCCTTGCCGGCGGCGATGAGAGCGACTTCACCGCGATCGTGCCCGGCAAGACCCTCGGCGTGCTCAACCGCCTGCTCGCCGACCCCGAGGCGACCGTCGAAGTCAGTCGCCAGAGCACCTTGATCTGGTTCCGCGTCGGCGAGGGCAGCGAGCAGGCCTGCCTCTCCTCGAGCCTCGTCGAGGGCGTCTTCCCGCCCTTCGAGGACGTGATCCCGAAGGAGCATGACCGCCGCGTCACCTTCGACATCGAGGAGCTCGCCAGCGCCGTCCGCCGCGCCGCGTTGCTGACCAACGAGGAGAACCGTGGGGTCCGCCTCTCCTTCACCGATCAGGCCCTCACCCTCTCGAGCCGGGCTCCGGAGATGGGCGAGTCGGAGATCAGCGTCGACCTCGAGAAGTACGAGGGCGAGCCGCTCGAGATCGGCTTCAACCCGACGCAGCTGAGCGATGCCCTGAAGGCGATCGACGGGCCTCAGGTGATCATGGAGTTCAAGGCCCCCAACAAGCCCGGGGTGATCCGCTGCGGCAGCGACTTCACCTACGTGGTGATGCCCATCAGCCTCGCCTGAGGCTGGCGGAGGCGGCTCCCGCCGCGGATGCGGCATGGGTCGGCGGCCGCTGGGGCGATTCCCGTCCGATCCCGCGATTCCTCTTCAGGGCGGGGCGAAGGCTCGCCGACACCGACCTTTCCCGCGATTCCGGAGGCGTATCCGTGGCGATTCAAGCGACCGTCCAGACCCGTCAGATCCTCTGGAACGTCGTCTACGCGGTGCTCTGCGGCGGCCTGGCACTGTGGGGCGCGTGGGACTACTGGGTCACCATTCCCCGGGCCGAGGCGGATGCCATCCGATTCGAGGAGGCCTCCGCGGTCCATCAGCAGCTCGCCGAGGTGTCGCAGAGCCGCAGCCTCGACGATGCGGAGCGGGCTGCGTTCCTCGACGCCGAGGAGGTCCTCAACGAGTTCAAGGACGAGCCGCCGGTGAAGCCCGCCGCCTACGACCGCGCGGTGCAGCTGTGGCTCTACATGGTCGGATGCGGCGTGCTCGGCACCCCCGCCTTTCTCTGGAACCTGATCGTGCTCCCGCGGCAGGCCCGCCGGTGGCGGCTCGACGACGACGGCTCGCTGCACACCCCGACGGGCACCTTCGCGGCGAACGAGATCGCCGACATCGACATGAGTCGCTGGATGGCGAAGTCGATCGCCACGGTGAAGGCCGCCGACGGCCGCGAAGCGAAGCTCGACGACTACAAGTTCCGCGGCATGCATCTGATCGTGGGAGCACTGGCCTCCCGCTTCCATCCCGAGGAGTGGACCGAGGAGGCTCGCATGAAGACCCCTCCCGCCGAGGAGGCGTCGCCGGCGGGCGA
>CAZQUA010000078.1:0-9674 GCA_964596455.1 uncultured Isosphaeraceae bacterium | reverse complement strand
GACGCAGGATGGCGCGAACACTGCGGATGGCATCAAAGATGCGCACTTCGCCGCTGTCGCTCTGCAGGATCGTCTCGGGCCGAGCGGGGTCGGCGAAGACCATCGATGCGGGAGCGATCGCCGACGTGCCGCCGCGGGCCCGCGCGATTGCCGGGGCGATCTTGAAGACCTCCTCGGCGAGGGCGTCGCGGCGCTTCTCGACAGCCTGCCGAACCGCCCCGATGCGGCTCCGAAGATCGTCGATGCGGGCGATCGCCGCCTGGTATCGACGGGCCAGCTCCTCACGCACCGCCTGGAAGGACTGGTACTTCGTGTACTTGCGGGCGACGTCGAGGATCGACTTCTGCTCCTCCTCGTCGAAGCGCCGGCCCCACATCAGGAACCGCTTCGATGCGGCGTCGCGGACCGCCTGATCCGGCTGGGGGATCGCCTCCCCGTCCGAGTGGAGCGGCGAGATCTTCCCTGACGCCACGGACTTAAGAGCGATCTCGAGATCGGCATGCACTTCGTCGAGCAGGTCGCCGGCGCCGGCAATGTCGAGACTGTCCGGCCTGTCGCTGAGGTGTTGGCTGATGGCCTTGGCGAACGCGGACACCGGGTCGCCGAACGCCGTGTCCAACGCGGCTGCGACCGCCTTGCGGTCGAGACCGCCCTTGAGCTGCTCGGCCTTGGTGATCGCCTGGTCGCGATCGTCGTCGGTGAGCGCCGTCTGCAATGGGCCGATCAGGGCACGGCCGGAGATCTCGCTCCAGATCCGCTGGTGCAGCGGCTTGTTGGACTGCCGCTCCAGCCCCGCCTCCATCCGCCGAAACGCGTTGAGATTGAGCTGCGTCGCCTGGCGGGCCTCGTCCAGCGCGATCTCCATCGCGTGCGGCCGGGAGACGCGGACAAGATCCGCGAGCCATTCGTACTGGGCGATCTTTCCGAGGGCCTCGCGAATGCGGGACGCAGGAATCTCGATCCGATTGCAGCCGATGCTGCCGAGGAATCGGGAAGGGATCTTCTCGTTGATCTCCCGGCTGTCGATCTCGTGGCGTGCGAGGCGGGCGTAGAGGGCTCCGCCCACCATGTCGTAGTAGTCCTCCGGCTTGGAGAGCACGCCGTTGGCGTTGCTGCCGAACACCAGCCAGGCGTTGACGCAGGGGCTTCGCCCGCCGATCTCGGCCTTGCCGCCGGTGATGACGGTCGAGCAGAACGCGGCGTGCTCGCGATCGAGCGGGCGGCGGAGGTTGGGGAGCGTGAACTCCATCGACTCGCCGGCGACCGGGCGGATCTCGTTGCGCATCCACATGACGAGTTCGGAGATGCCCGTCAACGAGTTTGTCTGCTGCTTGAGGACCACCGCGGGCTTGAGCGAGCCCTTGATGGACTGCATCACCGACTGGTCGAAGAGGAACGCGGTCGGCAGCACCCGATGTCCTTGGGCGGCAAGTTGGGCGTTGAGGGCGAAGGCGAGCGACGTCCAGCAGCCGCGGCCGGTGCCGCCGGCGAGCCCGGCGACGATGTAGGCCTTCACGAGGAACTCGACCCCGTCGGGCGCCCGGAGCCGCAGCTCGTCGAGCGTCTCGCGGACGATGCCATCGATTCGCTCGGCGCGGCTCCATGCAAGGAACTGGCTGATCAGGGGAATGGCGCCGGCACCGTCCTGCGGGGACTGTCCGAGGAGACGGGCCGAAAACGGCCGGCCCTTCGCATGGTCCGCCTTGTCGAACCACCAGTGCCGATGCAGGACATCGAGCTCCTCGGCGGTGCGACTGTCGGCCTTGATCTCGCTCGCCACGAAGCGGTCCATGCTGTCGATGCCCTCGGCGAGGGCGAGCCGCTTGATGATGGGGTTGTCCGCGGGCGCTCGGTGGACCGCGAGTTGGCGTCGAATCTCGTCGCCAAGAGTCTGGAGGTCGCCCATGTCGGTGTCGACGAGCAGGAAGGCGGACCGCCGGGGCATCTGGCTCTTGACGACCCCATCGGCCGAGACCATCCGCGACAGGGCCGCAAGGGTCTTGAGGCCGCTTCCGCCGAAGCCGACGAAGAGGTGAACGACGTGCTGTTTCGAGTCGCTGTTGGGCATGGGTCGGGGTCCGAGGGGTTGGTCAAGGATGCTGGCGGAGGCGGGCGGATCAGGTTGCAGGCTCATCCGGCCTGCAGAAACGCCCAGATCGAGATCGACACGGTCGCGGCGAGCGCGATGATCGGCAGCAGCAGCAGGGGCGCGTCGGACCACATCGATGTGGGGTCGCGGCGAACCTCCACGAGGATCTTCGGAGTCCCGCCGACGGCGCGTCCGATCTCCTCGGACCGCATGGCGTGGTCGAGCACGATCGCGTACACGATCGTGTTGCGATGCTGCCGCAACCGCTTGGGCTCGAAGACCATGCTCTGAAGGCGAAGCGGCTCCGAGCCTCGCTCGATCACGAGCGTGCCGAGCGAGGTCGGTGGGTCGCCCTGGGCGAGCAGTTGGTGCAGTTCCGGATGGGCGCGGGCGAGCATCCGATCGACGCTCATCTCGCCACGCTTGCGAAGCCACGACCAGCCGCCCAACGGTCCCCGCCGGCCCGGGCGGGTGCTGACGCCACGCTCAAGCGCCAACTCCCACTGCGGATCGTCGGTGCTGGTGGCGGCGAGGGTCACCCGCCACTTCCGCGGATACTGCCCCGCGACGAACCAGAAGGCGACGACCGTCAGGAAGCCGCCGATCGAGGCGGCGAGGATGCTGAGGGTCCAGTCGCGGGGGCGACGGTTCTCGAAGGCGATCTCGGCGGCGTCGGTCGGGGCGGCGGCGCCCGGACGATCGGGAGTGCCGACCACCTCGAGACGCAGGAGATAGGTGCCGTAGGCGGCCTGGTCGATCACCACGCTCTCGGCACCGGACTCGAGCACTCGGGTCGGAGCGTTTCCGGGGTCTCCAGCCGAATCGATCGGTCCGGTCAGCATCCACCGCCGCTCGACGATGTCGCCGGTCGACTCGTCGGCGATCGCGATGGTGCCGCCGTTCACCATGGCCGCGTCGGCGAGCGACTCGCCGCGGAGGGTCGCCCGCAGCGACGCCGTTGGAGCGGCGGCTTCGACCAGCAGGCGAAGGGGGCCCAGGTCGATCGATCGGCCATCGGTCGTCGTGGCGACGGCCCGGACATCGAAGAGGCCTCCGGTCGCAAAGCGATGGAACGCGGCCGCGGCGCCGGCCGCGACCGTCTCGTTCCCGCCGTCGCCGAAGTCGAAGCGGACCTCCTCGAGGTGCGTGGCCGGCCGAACCTCGAACTTCAGGTTTCGCCCAAGGGGTGCGATGCCGCTCGCCGCATCGCCGCACCAGAGTTCGTAGGGCGGAAGCAGCAACCGCACGCCGAAGGAGGCGGTCCCCGGCTCGGTGCGGGCGGCTCCGATCGGGGATGCTTCGACGCGGAGCTGCGGACCATGCTCCGCGAGCGGCGTGAAGACCACGCGGCTGGTGCCCTCGGGTCGATCGGGTGCCCGCTCGATGCTCGACTCGATCGTGCCGATCTCGGCGCCGCCCGCGTCGAGAAACCGCCACTTCACGGCAGTGACCTCGGCCAGGCCGGAGCCGGCGAGCTGCGCGGTGAAGGCGGTCTCTCGATCGAACGCCAGCGTCTCGCCGGCGATCGGCGAGGCGATCGTGGTGAACAGTCCCGGCGGAAGCACGGTCCGCTCGACCGAATCCTCGAGCGAGTCGATGCGGCCGATCAACTCCGCCGGAAGCACCGCGGTCGCGGTCAGCGTCACGCGGCCGGCAGCGGCGGCCGGCAGCGTCGCGGTGAATTCGCTCACCCGATCCTGCCCGATCGGCTCGACCCGGTCGAGGCCGCCGGCGATGCCGAGGTCGTGCGAGGTGCCGTCGGCGCCCACGACGCTCCAGCGGACTTCGGCGACCGGGCCGGTGACGACGGCCCGGAAGGTGATCGGCACAAGTGCCGCGATGTCCGAGTCCGGGCGAACGATCGCGATCGACGCGCCCTCGCCGATCGTGATCGGAAGGCGGGCGTCGAAGTCGCCGAAGTCGGTGACGGCGATCGCCCGGGCCTCGTAGGTTCCTGGAGACGCGAAGCGGTACCGCAGGCGGCCATCGGAGGCCGCCGCGACGTCGAAGCTGTCGATCTGCCAGCGGATCGCCTTGACGGGTCCGGTGGTCCGGGCCTCCAGCGCGATCTCCTCGCCCGCGATCGGCAGGGTCGACGGCGGCACGATCGCGACGGAGATGTCGACGACCCGCAGGCGACGCGAGAGCGAGAACGCCTGTGAACCCGGCTTGGTGACGGAGAGCGTGAAGGTCTTCACCCCCTCCGAGGCGTAGGCGTGGGAAGCGGTGAAGCCCGTGCCGGACTCGCCATCGCCGAACTGCCAGGCCGCCGTGCCTCCGGCGACTTCCGGCGCCGCGAAGCGAATCGGCCGCCCCTTCAGGAACACCGCGCCGTCCGCCGGAAGCACCTGTCCCGGATCGAGGGAGACCTTGGCTGGTGCCGCAAAGCCGATCGGGATGTCGCGGGGCGGCATCACGATCGCGGTCGCGGCCTTCGGCTTCCCGACGACGAACCGAAGCGTTCCGCGGACCGGCGTGTCCGGGGCGGGCCCGACGACCGTGGCCGAAAGCGGTACCGCGCCGTTCTCGAGGCGTATCTGCGACGGCTCGAGTCGCACCGCGGGCTGGCCGGGCTCCGGCACGAAGCGGACGTCCATGGACGCGAGGCCGGCGATCGAGAAGTTCGGGGGCACCTCGATCCGCAGGGCAATCCGCTGGGGACCGTCCGCGAGCGAAGCAAACTCGGTGGGGCCTTCGGGCTTGGCCACGATCGGAAGCGTCGTGAAGACGATGCTCTCGCCGATGGCGTCGGGGTCGCAGGGGGGCACCAGATCGCGGCTGGTGCGGGAGAATCGGTACGTCAGGCCGGCGAGGCAGGTCCTTCGCAAGAGGCCCAGGGCGTCGCAGAGGGATCGGCGACGCCCGCCGTCGCCGTCGGGGCTCCAGATCCTCGAGTTCTGGTCGTCGCCGTCGGAGAGCACGACGATGGTCACCTGGCCTCCGTTGCGGCAGATCTCCTCCGCCCTCGAGAAGGCCCATCCCATCGCGTCGTACAGCGCCGTGCCTTCGATGCCGGGCGACCACGCCCGTCCTCCACGCTCGGAGGGACTGCGGGCGAAGGCGACCGCCGCAGCGCGTTCCTGCCGGCTCCGCATCGACCACCGGTTCGACCATCGGCTCGGCTCGACCTTGGAGCCAAAGACGAGGATCTCGGCATCGAACCCGTCCGGCAGGCTCTCGATGGTCGATGCGATGCTTGCCTTCGCTGCCTCCCAGCGGGTCCGGCCATCGGGCACCCTCGCCTTGTCCATCGATCCCGAGCCATCGAGCACGAAGATGAAGGTCGCCGGCGACTCGGCCGCGGCCCGGGGTGCCAGCGCGGCGAGCGGAAGCAGCAGGGCCAGCCACGAGCCCGCAAGCCAGAAGCCGGCATGCCAGACGCCCGCAAGCCGCCGCCACGGACCGCCGCGTCGCCCGTCTCGGCGGGGCCGCGGACCGTCTTCGCACTCCCGCCCGTCGCTGCGGCCGCACGAGACCGATCCCGCTTCTTTAGAGGAGGGAGGTTGCGGCAGCGGCCGGTGGGGATCACGCACGGGCCGACTCCCACGGGGCGGATGCAGATGGCAGAAGGCGGCGGGTCATGCGTAACGAGGGGCCGGTGTGGACCTAATGTGTCAGGAGCACGACAGAGAGTTAGTCTAGCCGAGGCAATGAACAATGCCTATGGCGGAAAGGCCCGGGCGGTGCGGATCGATGCGAACATCGCGGCGGGCCGGACGAGGCGACCCCGGGGAGGATCGAAGCGACGAAGGCGCCGACGGTGGGCAAAGGCGGATGGCGGTCAGCCCGCACACGGACGGGGGAGGCGGGGCCTCGGGCATCGCCCGCGGAACGCCCTCGCGAAGGGGCGAGCCTGCCGGCAGCGGCGGACCCCGGTCGGGGCCGTCAGGCTTCGGCGGCCTCGTCGAGCCGTCGGAAGTCTTCCGCCTGACGGCGAATCATCCGCCGCGCGGCGAGCACTTCCATCGCGATCAGCAGCGGGAACATCGCCGCCCATGCCCGGGTGGCGGCGAAGTAGGCGTCGGGAATCGCATGGGCGGTGATCAGGATGGTGGCGAGCAGGCCGCCGATCAGGATGTAGGCGGTGCGGAACGCCCGGTCGAGGATGGTGAGCGTGTCGGTCCGCGGCTTGGGCGTGGCGAAGTAGAGCGCGATCGAGGCAAGCATCGCGGTCGTGAGCTCCTCGACCTTGGCGCCGTAGTCCTCGACGGTCGAGAACGCGGCGAAGAAGGAGACCCCCAGGAGCACCGCGAGCGGCACCGCCACAAAGAGCATGGTGTCCTTGGAGCCTCGCCGCAGCAGCCAGCGGAACGAGACCACGCTGTAGGGCTCGTACCGCATGGCGAACCGGTCGTTGGTGGGGGAACGCCAGAACAGGGTGTGGTTGGAGACCTCGGCGTCCACCATCCGCCAGCCGGCGACGTCGAAGTGCCGGTCGAGACGGTCGCGTGGGGGCGCCTGGATGATCAGGTTCCGGCCCCGAGGATTCGCCGGTGCCAGGGAAAGCTCGATCGCCTGGCAGTCGGCCGGATAGCAGCTCATGCCGGCCTCGAAGGAGAAGATGCCGGTGACTCGGTAGCGGCTCGCGTGCACGGTGCGGCCCCGCTCGGTCTCGGTGTGCTCGGTGATCCGCTGCTTGACGAGCGTCCGCGGCTTGCCGTTGAGGAAGCGAAGGTCCTGCAGCGAGATCGCGGCGTCGCTGCGGATGTCGAGGAAGAAGTCGAGCTCGACGTCCTTCTCCTCGATGCTGACCTTCTCCATGGAGAGGAGGTCGACGTAGGCGTAGACCACCGGCACCTCGGAGATGGCGCCGTCGGGGGCCGCCTGCACCTGCAGGGGATGCAGCAGGCCACGATCGCTCCCGGGGGAGCGGCGCTTGAGCACGATCGCCCCGCTTGCCCGGCGGCGGGTCGCCGGGTCGAACCACAGCACCGTTCGAGTTCCCACGAAGACGGCTTGCGCGCCGTCGATGCGGGTCATGCCGTCGAGCCATCGCTCGAACACCTGTTCGCGGCGGGCATCGGCGGGCAAGGGCTCGACGAGGCTCGCCGCCTTCTGCAGGAGCAGCAGCGAGTCGAGCTTGATGCGGGGGAAGGCTCCGTCGAGATGCAGCGAGCGGCTGAGGGTGCGGTCGGGGGCCTCGCTCGACCCGTCGCTGCCGAAGAAGATCTCGCCGCCGGCGCTCGTGCGGCCATGCCAGTCGGTGATCTTGCCGGTGTTGAGCTGCACGACCTCTGCGGACGGATCGGCCTCGGCCAGCCAGTCGCGAAGGGGCCGATTCAGGGCAAAGGCGCCGATGAACCAGTGGGTCGCGGACCCCTCGGGGGCGATGTGGGACCGCAGGCGATCCCAATCCGCAGGGGTCGGATCGGTGGTCTCGAAGTCGCGGGGGATCTCGACGCGCCACAGCGGCAGGCCCCTCCGCGCGCACGCCGCCGCGACCGCCTGCTGCTGCGCCGGATCGTCGTTGGCCTTGGCGATCCACGCGACGCGGGCATCCGCGGGGAAGGAGTCCACGAGACGGGCGAGCAGCGTCGGCTTGTCGCGGAACGCCGGCGGAATCGCGAAGGAACCGGGGTGCACGGCGTGCTCGGGCAGCACCGAACCCGACAAGTAGAGGAAGGGGAGATCGGCGGTGCGTTCCACGAACGCCTGCTGGATGGCCGCCGACGCCGGCCCGATCCAGGAGCCGCCCCACATGATCACCGCGGCGATGTCCGGTCGGGCCCGCACCCGCTCCGCAAGCGCGATGCTGCCGGCCTCGGTCCGCTCGACGTCGTCCCAGATGGCGATCTCGAAGGGTTGGCCGAGGAAGCCGCCGCTGTCGGCAAGATGCCGGCGGATGCGGGGAAGCGCTTCCCGCAGGGCCGCGGTCTCGGCGGCGCTGCCCGCCTGCACCAGCAGGATCGTCAGGGGTGTCATCCGCGGCGTCTCCGGTCGGCATCGTCGGTGTCGGCCACGACCACGGCGAGGCCGGCGGCACACAGGGACTCGAACCATGCAAGGTCGGACAGGCCGATCTTGGCGGATCGAAGGCTTCGAAGATCGTGCGGATGGGCGGCGAGGTGGCCGGACACCTCCAGCCAGCCGCGAAGGTAGACATGGTCCTTGGTGTGGCCGCCGGGGCGGGATGGATCGAGGAGGCCACGCTTCGCCCGCGCGGCGATCTCGAACGCCGCCTCGTCGCCGACGGAGGCCTCGATGCTCCGGAAGACCTCGACGAATCCCTCCGACATCGCCGCCTCCGCCGCGACGACCCTTGCGGCATAGATCCGCAGCGTCCCCGCATCGAGCAGTCCCGCCTGCTGCTCGCTCCATACCGCAAGGCCCTCCTCGGTCGCGAGATAGCCGGGAAGGCCTCGCCCGAGCAGGCGCAGCGGCTGCCGCGAGCCGTGCTCGGCACGGCGGACATGGACGCCGATCTCATGGACGAGCAGGCGCTCGATCGCCCGCGGCTCGAACATGGCATCGGCGCGGACCTTGACCTCCCGCCGCAGCGAGTCCACCGACATCCGGGCGTTCATGAGCGGATCGACCGCCACCCGCCACGACTCGATGCCGCCCGACTCGAGTCCGGCCCGCAGGCTGGCCGCCGCCGCATGGGCATCGATGGTGGGCGGCGGCTCGGATGGCGGCGGCGGCTCGGCGAGCATCTCCTTGGCCGTGGCCACAAGGCGAGCGTCGGGCGCTCCATAGGCGAGGGTGGTGGCCTCGGCGAGGCGACTCGGCGACCGGTCCGACAGGAACTCGACCAGCGCGATCGCCTCGTCGGCGAGGCGGGCATACTTCGCTTCGACCCCGAACGGGTCGCGAGCGAGCGACCTTCGGAAGTCCTCAAGCGGTCCCGGTCCGAGGGAAGTCGCCGGCTCGAAGTCGAACTGCAACTTCCGGGTGCGGCCTCGCCGCCAGGCTTCAAGAAACGCCTGCCGCTCGCCGACGAGATTGACCGGCGCCATCCGGCGATCGAGACGAAGGCCCTCGACGATCTCGACCCACCGCCCATCGACGGCGTTGAGGCGATCGGCGGTCTCGGAGGGGCGGGTCTGCACGAGTCGTTCGATGGCCGAGCGATCGGTCGCGTCCGGCGGCGGGGGCGGAGTGTCGCAAGCGAGCCGGCGGCGGGCAAGCGTGCTGACGGCCTTGAACAACCGTCCATCCCGGGACGGGGCGAGGTCGGGACCTGGTTCGAGCCGGGGAGCGAACACGCCGCCGGCGGCGAAGGGCGATCGTGGCGATGCCGGTCGATGCAGCACGCTCGGCGGGCGACGCCGCCGCGGGGATCGGGTCGCGGCTCGGTCTCGGCGACCGCCCGCTACCGCCCGACGCGTCGAACGCCGGCCTCGATGGCCTCGATCGCCACTTGGAGGTCGGCGACCGAGTCGAACGCCAGTTCGGCCTTTCGCCCGCTGCCGTAGTCGACCACCAGGATCGGCAGCGAGCCCGCGGGGATCTTCTGGGAGAGGCGGCGGATCGACTCGACCCGCTCGAGGTTGATCCAGGTGGTGCCGCCGGCACGCCGGCGACCGGCGACCGGCGACGGGCGACGGGCGACGGGACGCCGTTCTTATACCTGACTTGTTCCTCA
>CAZQUA010000077.1:0-9698 GCA_964596455.1 uncultured Isosphaeraceae bacterium | reverse complement strand
GCTCCCGGACCTCGCCCTCGCCAAGCACCCGCGTCGAGGCCGCCAGCGGATCGACCCTCGCGACGAAGCGGTCCCGCGGCCGCCCCGCGCGGTCGAGCACGGCGTGGACGCCCGGTTCGGCAAGCGGCCGCGCGAGCCGCCCCTCCCGCACCGCCACCACCTCGCCCGAAGGCGTGCGGATCGACTCGGCCATCGCCGCCGCCGCCGGTGCCGCCTCTCCCACCCATGCCGCCCGCCCGCGGGCCCTCCGCGCCACGCCTTCGCGAAGGATCTCCTGCAGCAGCGGCACCATCAGCGGACGCACCGGCAGCGTGGTCCATGACAGATCCGCCGCCGCGGTCGCGAGCACGAGGGCTCCTCCGGAACCGCCTCGAGACTCCGAGACCACCACCAGCGGCGTCCCATCCTCGAGATCGAGGATCCTCGACGCCGCCTCGACGCCGCCCTGCGGCGGCAGTCGACGGAAGACCTCCACCGCCTCGGCGAGTTCCGCCGCCTCCGCCGAGATCGCCGAGATCCACGGCGAACCGCCGGGCGGAGGCACCACCGCCTGCGGCGGATCGAGCGTCTCCGCCGCCGCCGCGAACCGCCAGGGCGGATCGAACGCCGCGGCGAGCGGATCGAGCCATCCGTGGATCGCCTCGCCGGCGGGCGGCAGCACCACCACGAGGCCGCCCCCGTCGGCGAAGGCCCGAAGGCGCGGCCATGCCGCCGCATCGAGAAGGTCGGGCCTTGCCACCACGACCGCGTCGAGGCCCTGGAGGTCCCCTCCGCCAAGCGCCGCCGCGTCGATCTCGACGACCTCGTCGGGCGCCGACCGGTCCGGCGCCAAGGCCCGCACCAGCCAGCCGCCGCCGGCATCCTCGCCGAATCGCCCGCCTCGAGAGGCGAGGCCGATCCGCACCCGCCGGCGGGTGTCGAGCATGGCGAGTCCCCGATCGTCGAAGGCCTGCGCATCCGGCCCCACCGACGCCTCGACGAGGCGCGGCGCCTCGGGTTCCGACGGCGACCCGAGGGTCCCGATCGGCACTCCCACTTCGACGCTCCGCTCCCGCTGGCCCGCCGAGAAGCGGACCGAACGCGTGATGGAGGTGGGAAGGTCCGGGCCGCCGATGCGCAGATCCACCGTGGCGGCCTCGAGCGGGCCTTCGCGGCGGAGGGTCACCCGCAGCGGCGCGACCCCTCCGCCGGCGATCGGGCGGCCCGCCTCGATCGCGGCCACCGCGGCGTTGGCGACCGGTTCGGTCCGGGGCGTCGTCGCAAGGCGGAGGATCGGTGCCTCCTCGGGCGGCAGTCCGCCGTCGCGAGCCTGCCGCGGGAGCGTGGCGACGGCGCCGCCGCGGAATCCGCTGAGCAGCACGATCGCCGCCGGCTCCTCGCGGCTGCGACGCAGCGAGTCGACGAGGGCGATCGCCCCCTCGAGATCGCTCGGCGACGCCGATGCCTTCGCCTCGCGGATCGCCGCCAGCGCCCGCCCGTGGTCGGCGGTGGGTTCGACGAGGATCCGCGGCGGCGACGAGGCCGTGATCACGCTCGCCTCGTCGGAGGCGCCGAGGCCGGCGACGATCGCCGCCGCCTCGTCCGCGATCGCCTCGAGGGTGGTGCGGCCGTCCGACTCGATCGCCGCCGAGGCGACGCCCTCGTCGAGCACGAGGTGCACGGTGCGTCCGCCCCCGGGAAGGCCGCCTCCGGCAAGCGACAGCTGCGCCAGGCCGAGCCCGAGCAGCAGCAGCAGCAGCATCCTCGTCGCGAGCAGGATCCATCGCTCGAGCTGCAGGGCCCGCCGGCGGCGACGCACCGCCTCGAGCAGCAGCGCCATGGCGCCCCACTCGATGGGCCGGCGACGCCGCCTCCACAGCAGATGGATCGCGAGGGGAATCAGCGTCGCCGCCGCCGCCGCGATCGCGAGGGATGGTGCGAGGAGGCTGATCATGCCCGGGGGCGACCTCCGCCGCGGCGCATGATCCCCATGCGGCGAGCGAGCAGCGCCGACAGCGCCGGCCCCACCGAGTCGCGGGTGTCCATCAGCAGATGGTCGAAGCCGAAGGCCGTCGCGGTGCTCCGCACCATCTCCTGGTGGGCGGCGAACGCCTCGAGGTAGGCCTCGCGGATCGCCCGAGGATCCGCCTCGACGGTCGCCTCGCCCTCGAGGCCCATGAACGGTGCGGCCTCGTCGAGCTCGAAGCGGATCTCCTGCCGGTCGAGGGTCTGCAGCAGGATCGCGTCGTGCCGCCCGTGGCGGCAGCGGGCCAGCGCCTCGCGGAGGCCGGCCTCCGGCCCGAGCAGGTCCGAGACGATCGCCACGAGCATCCTGCCCGGCGCCGCCGCGAGGGCCTGCTCGACGCCGCGGGCGAGGTCGCCGCGTTCCTCGACCGCCTCGGTGGAGAGGGCCTGCACGATGCTTCGCCACTGCCCCTTGGCGGAGCTTCGCCGCAGCGAGCTTCGAAGGCCGTCGGCGAAGACCGCCACCCCCACCCGATCCCGCTGCTGCAGGCAGAGGTAGGCGAGGGCCGCGGCGGTCGCGGTGGCATGGTCGAACTTGGTCCAGATCCTCCCGCCGCCGGAGGCCGCGGTGCCGCCCCAGCCCGACTTCGCCGCGAGCGATCCGTACCGCATCGATCCCGAGGCGTCCACGAGCAGCAGCACGTCGAGGGTGGTCTCCTGCTGGTACCGCTTCAGGTAGAGCTTGTCGGTGCGGCCGAAGACCTTCCAGTCGAGATGGCGGAGGTCGTCGCCGGCCGCGTAGGCGCGGTGCTCGGCGAACTCGACCGCGGCGCCCTGATAGGGCGAGCGGTGCAGGCCGGTCTCGAGGCCCTCGGCGATCATGCGGGCCCGCAGCTCGAAGGAGCCGAGCTGCCCGATGGTCTCGGGGGCGAGGTAGGACTCTGCGCTGAACGCCGCCTGCGGCCCCCGGGAGGTCACCGCACCACCGCCTCCATCGCCGGGTCGTGGCCGCCGTCGACGGGCGTCTCCTCGAGCAGCGCCTGCACGACGTCGTCGGCGAGCACGCCGTCGGCCTCGGCATTGAAGTTGGTGATGATGCGGTGCCGCAGGATCGGCAACGCCACGCTCCGCAGGTGCTCGGGGGTCACGAGCGGATCGCCCACGAGCAGGGCCTTCGCCTTGGCGCCGAGCACCAGGAACTGGCTCGCCCTCGGGCCGGCGCCCCAGCGGAGGTAGCGGGCCACCGCGTCGGGCTTGCGGCCGGGCTCGCCGAGTCGGGTCGCCCGCACCAGCCGCAGCGCGTAGCGGGCCACGTGGTCCGCCACCGGCACCTGCCGAACGAGACGCTGGATCCGCAGGCAGTCGGCGGCGGAGAGGATCGCCTGCGGCGACGCCTCCGCACCGGCGGTGGTGCGTCGGACGATCTCGAGCTCCTCCGCCTCGCTCGGGTAGCCGATGCGGACGTCCATCATGAAGCGGTCGAGCTGCGCCTCCGGCAGCGGGTAGGTGCCCTCCTGCTCGATGGGGTTCTGCGTGGCGAGCACGAAGAAGGGGCTCGGCAGCGGATGGGCCACGCCCCCGACGGTCACCTGCCGCTCCTGCATCGCCTCGAGCAGCGCCGCCTGGGTCTTGGGCGGGGTGCGGTTGATCTCGTCGGCGAGGACCACGTTGGCGAAGATCGGGCCGCGGACGAACCGCAGGCCTCGCGTGCCGGTCGAGCGGTCCTCCTCGATCACCTCGGTCCCGGTCATGTCCGAGGGCATCAGGTCGGGGGTGAACTGGATGCGGGAGAACTCGAGGCTCACGCTGCGGGCGAGCGTCGAGATGAGCAGCGTCTTGGCGAGGCCGGGGACGCCCTCGACGACCGCATGGCCGCCGCAGAACATCGCCACGAGCACCTGCTCGAGGACCTCGTCCTGCCCGACGATCACCTTGTGCACCTCTTCCCGAAGTCGCCCCGCGACCCGGCGAAGCTCCGCGGCCGACTCCACCGGGTCGGCGGGCCAGTCGGATCGTCCTGCAAGGTTGTCGGGGCGAGCGTCGGAGTGGGCGTCGGGATGCATGGGGCGTCTCCGCCGCCGCCGACCTCCGCCTCCGAAGCGATCGTGTGGAAGCCTCGGAGCGGCCCTCGGAGCGGTCAAGGACGGGAAGTATAGTTCTCGCCGCTTCCGGCCCCTCCCGCCCGCCATGCCGGAACTTCCTGAGGCCGAATCGATCCGCGCCGCCCTCGCCGAACTCGCCGTCGGCGCGACGGTCGCATCGGTCGCGTGCCGGCGGCGCGAGGTGACGCGGCTGCATGGCCGATCCGCCTCCCGCTGCCTGCTTGCAGGCGCCGCCCTCGCGTCCATCCATCGCCACGGCAAGCAGCTCGCGATCGTCGGAGCGGGCCGCCGCGGCGAGAGCGGGGCGATCCGCATCCGCCTCGGCATGTCCGGGCAGCTGCTTCTCGCGGAGGGCCGGCCTCGCTTCGCCGCCCACGAGCACGTCCGCTGGAATCTCGTGTTCCCGGACGGACGGCATCGGCAGCTTCGGTTCATCGATCCGCGACGCTTCGGCGGCATCGAGACCTTTCCCGATCTCGAGTCGCTGCGTCGGGCGTGCTGGTCGGGACTCGGCCCCGATGCCGCCTCGATCGACGCCGCGACGCTCCATGCCGCCTGCCTGCGGAGCCGCCGCCCCGTCAAGTCGCTGCTGCTCGACCAGGCGGTCCTCGCCGGCGTCGGGAACATCTACGCCGACGAGAGCCTGCATCGGGCGGGCATCCATCCCGAGACCCCCGCGGCGGCTCTCGACCCGAGCCTCGCGGCGGCCCTTGCCGAAGCGGTTCGAGCGGTGCTCGCAGCGGCGATCCTCGCCGGCGGCAGCACCCTTCGCGACCATCGCCATCCGCTTGGCGATCTCGGCGCCTTCCAGCACGCCCACCGCGTCTACGGCCGGTCCGGGTCGCCCTGCCCCGCCTGCGGCACCCCGATCGAGCGAATCACGCTGTCCGGACGCGGCACCCACTTCTGCCCAGCCTGCCAACCCATCCGGCAGGCCTGAAGGCTTCGCCCGCACGGGCCCGGCTGGTCCGAACTGGCCTTTCGCCCACAAGTTGTCCACTTGGCTGGTGGTTCAACTCGGACCGGGCCAGACCGAGATATCCACAATCAAACCACACCCTGACACCCCCCTAGGGTGAGCCTGGGTGAAGGGTCAAGGGACCGGCTTGGCGGGCGGCACAGACGTTAAGACTGGATGATAAAAGAAACTCCAGTCACCGTAGTAAGAGTCCTGTCGGTTTGTGGACAACGCGAGGATCTAGGCGACAAAGCCAGTCTGCATAGAGGTTTGCGGTCGAGAGCCAGGTCTCGAATCCTGACGAGGGCCTGTCTGGAACTGTCTGTTTCGAAACCCTTCGGCTGCGGACCGTCCGGCACGGCCTGCGACGAAGCGTCTGGAGCCTTGTCCACCCGCCGTCTACGCCACGGCGGCCGGGCGAAACGGAACGATTCCGTCCGCTTATCCACACGAACCGAACATGGCTGGATCGGATGGGCCCCACAACATCTTGGGGTAGGCCCCGAGGGACCCTCCTCGCCTTCCTTCACTCCTCCGGCGTGGCGGCGGCGACGAGGCCGCCCTCGAGGCGGTGGACCTCCTCGCTGAACCGCTCGTCGGTGCTTCGGCGGGCATCGATCGTCCGGACCGCGTGCATCACGGTGGTGTGGTCGCGGCCTCCGAAGTAGCCGCCGATCTCCTCGAGGCTGAAGCGGGTGTGCCGCCGGGCGAGCCACATGCACACCTGCCGGGGCATGGCGATCGACTTGTGCCGCCGCTTGGAGAGCAGGTCGGTGAGCTTCACGTCGTAGAAGCGGGTCACCACCTCGACGATCGCCTGGATGTTGGGCTGGGCGGGCTTGCGGGTGGAGGCGGTCTCGGGGGCCAAGGCCGTGCGGGCGAGTTCGAGCGTGATCGGGGCATCGACCGCGGCGGCGAGGCCGCGGATGCGGGTGAGGGCGCCCTCGAGTTCGCGGATGTTGGTGTCGATCTTCGAGGCGATCAGCGCCGGCACGTCCTCGGGCAGGTCGAGCTCGTGCAGGCGGGCCTTCGCCCGCAGGATCGCCACCCGGGTCTCGAAGCACGGCTTGTCCACCCTTGCCACGAGGCCGCAGTTGAAGCGGCTGGTGAGGCGCTCCTCGAGATCGGGGATGTCCTGCGGCGCCGCATCGGAGGAGAGCACCACCTGCCGTCCCGCCTGGTAGAGGGTGTTGAAGGTGTGGAAGAACTCCTCCTGGCTCTGCTCCCGCTTGGAGAGGAAGTGGATGTCGTCGATGACGAGCATGTCCACGTTCCGGAAGCGGTGCCGGAACTCGCTCATCCGCCCCGCCTTCACGGAGTCGTGGAAGGCGTCGCTGAAGGTCGCGCAGGAGATGTAGCAGATGCGGGCCTGCGGATTGCGGCGGAGCACCGTCTGGGTGATCGCCTGCAGCAGGTGGGTCTTGCCGAGGCCCACGCCCCCGTGGATGAAGTAGGGGTTGTAGGCGCGGCCGGGCTTCTCCCCCACCGCGATCGCCGCGGCGTGGGCGAGGCGGTTGCCGGGCCCCACCACGAAGTTGTCGAAGGTGTAGTCGGGCGAGAGCAGCATCTGCTCCTCGAAGCGGAAGAGCCCGTCGCCGTCGTCGGGGGCCGCCGCCGGCGCCGCCACGAACTCCTCCTCCGGCCCGATGAAGCGGATCGCGAGCAGGCGGCCGGTCGCGGACTGCGCCGCCTCGGTGAACTGGGTGGTGCAGCATCGCTGCAGGTACTTCAGCTGCACCGGCTCGCGGACCACCATCCGCACCACGCCGCCTTCGAGGTCGAGCGGCTCGATGTCGTCGAACCAGTGCCGGCAGAGGCCGGGATGGTTCCTCCGGAGGTAGGCATTGATCTGCCTCGCGAAATCGGGACCAAGTCTCGCCATCGCGTCTCCGGGCGCGTCTCCGGGGGAACGCCGCGACGGCGTTCGCCGCGGGGCCCCGGAATCCATGCGGTGCGGATCGCCCCGCGAGTTGCCTCGCGCCGGATCTCCGCAGGGTCGTTGTTCGGTTCGTGCAGGTGGCGGCGTCGTGCCGCGCCAGCCGCCTTCGTGGCAGCGGGCGGAATGTAGAGTCGCTGCGGCGGAGCGTCAACGACGATGCGGCGAGGTTGGGGCGATCGCCTGCGAAACGCGGGATCGCGGCGGCATCGCGCGAAGCCTCGCCCATCGCAGAAGGCGGAAGCACACCCTTGCGGTCTCGTTGGCGGCGCGGTAGGGGAACACCGTCCAGTAGCGGCGAAGCGCCGGGAGCTTCAGCGACTTGGCCGCGGTCTGCGACGCGAACGCATGGTCGAACTGCCCGACCGGCAGCGGATGCACCATGGCGGCGCGGAGGCCGAGGACCCACTCGCGATCGATGGCATGGTCGATCGGAAGCCGCATCGGCAGCAGCCGCTCGACGAGCCTCGCGGCGCCGCGGCGGTTGACGAGGTACGCCCCGGTGCCGCAGAGCCGGGTGAGGGCGATGCACAGGCGGGACCGCTGCGGATCGTCGAGGGTCGCAAACGGCAGCGGATGGGGATCGTGGAAGCCGCAGAGGCGAAGCAGGTCCCAGGCGTCGCCGAGGCGGATCGCCGCATCGAGGGTCGCCCGCAGGTCGCTCCGCGGCGAGGCGTCGTCCTCGGCGATCACCGCGTGGTCGAGGTCGCTCTCGAGAAAGGCCCGCAGCGCCTTCAAATGGCTCAGGTAGCAGCCCACCTGCCCCGCATCGAGGCGCTTGCCGTGGCGGCGGCGGTAGGCGGCCTCGTCGAACTCCGGGATCGGATAGCGGAGGGCCCGGCCGTCCACGCCGGTCACCCGGCGGAAGGGGATGCCGGTGGCGGCGAATCCCCGCTCGACGAACGCCCACCGCTCGTCGGCGCCGTCCATGTTGATGATGAACGCCGCCAGGCGGGATCCTGCGGCGCCGGCGGCCACGATCGGATCGGCGGCCGTGGACGTCGGCATCGTGGAGATGCCGCTCACACCGCCTCCGGCTCGGCGGCCGCCGGATGGGCGGCCTCGGCGGCGGCGAGCTGCTCCTCGTGGCGGCGGCGGTTGGCGCGGTGGTCCATGAGCACGTGCAGCCGCTCCCGATGGGCGCCGCCGTCGATGCCGTCGAGGAGGTCGCGGATCAGCGCGAGCGGGCTGCGGCGGGACAGGTGCACGAGCACCACCGCCTCGGCTCGCCAGGCCCGCACCAGCTGGGCGACGTCGTCGATGTGCAGGTGCCGCCCGATCTTGGCCTTCCCGCGATGCTCCGGATCGAAGAAGGTGCACTCGGCGATCACGATCCTCGCCTCGGCGAACTCGGGCCGGTACAGGAACGGGCCCATCTCGGTGTCGCCGGTGTAGGCGACGAGGGGGATCTCGAGGGTCCTGGTGATCTCGACGCCCCGCTTCTTGAGCTCGACGAGGCGATCCTGCGGCAGATCGAGGTACTCCTCGCGGAGCTTGCTTCGCCGCTCGATGACCGCGTAGCCGAGGCTCGGCGCGGTGTGGCTCACCTCGATGGCCCGCAGGAAGAGGTTCGGGCGGATCTGCACCTCCTCCTCATGGCGGAGGCCGACGATCTCGAAGGGCGTCTTCTGCCGCTCGAGGTCGATCCAGGACTCGAGCATCCGCCGCAGCGGATCGGCCATCGAGGCGTGGCAGGCGACCCGGCCGGTGCCGAGCTTCTGGAAGTGCCGTTGGCTGAGCCAGTAGGGCAGGCCGCCGAGATGGTCCATGTGCCCATGGCTGATGGCGACGATGGAGCTCGGAAGCACCATCCTCGGGCAGGCGCCGATGTCGAAGCAGACGTCGAGTTCGGGAACCTGCACCACCGTCGCCTCGCCGGCGACGCTGAAGCCCTGGACCCGGTGCGGCGGGAAGTAGAGGAATCCCGCCTGGCCTTCCCGGGGCGGGGGCTTGGGAATCATGGGGAATCTCCGCCGGCGGGGCTCTCGCCCGACCGGGTGTGCTGGGGAGGTCGAGCGTAGAGGCGAGGGTCGCAAGGGTCAACGACGCCGCCGGTCGCCCGACTTGGCCGAATTCGCCGAAGGTGCCCGAGGCATCCGCCGATCCTCTCTCCATGGAGACCCGCCGCCACGACCACCCCGCCGCGACGCCGCCGTCGGCCCGGGTCGGGGAGGCGAGGTTCCCGGACGACCCCGAGATGGCGGCGCTCGCGGATCTCTTCTTCGGCGAGCTTCCCGGGCGGATCGATTCGATGCGTCGGGCGATGGGCCGGCAGGACCTCGGGAGCATCCAGTTCATCGCCCATCAGCTTCGCGGCGCCGCCGGCGGCTACGGCTTCCCCGAGATCGGGGCGGCGGCGGGGTCGCTCGAGGATCTGCTTCGCCGCGGCGACGCCGCGGCCGATGCGATCGAGCGGGGCGTGCAGGCGATCGAGTCCATGCAGCTCGCGGCGGCGGCCGGATGAGCGTCGAACCCACGAGGCCGCACCTCGCTGCGGAGGGCGACGGCGCCGGCGACGGCCCGCCGCGGATCCTCGCCGTCGACGACTGCGAGCAGATCCAACGGCTTCTTCGGCACCAGCTTCGCCACGAGCCGGTGGAGCTCGTGGCGGCGACGACCGCGGCGGAGGGACTTCGACTCGCTCGGGAGATCGATCCGGAGGTGATCCTGCTCGACATCTCCCTCGCCGACGGCGACGGGTTTGCGGTGCTCTCGGCGCTCAAGGCCGATCCGGCGACGAGCGAGATCGCGGTGGTGT
>CAZQUA010000076.1:3803-9728 GCA_964596455.1 uncultured Isosphaeraceae bacterium | reverse complement strand
AGCCACGAGCTCAAGACGCCCCTCAACTCGATCATCGGCTTTGCGGAACTGCTCGTCGAGGTCGCCCGCGCCGAGCCCAGCCCCGACCCCAAGCGGCAGCGGTACCTCGGCAACATCCTCTCGAGCGGTCGTCACCTGCTCGAGATGATCAGCGAACTGCTCGAGATGGCGAAGATCGAGGCGGGGCGGGTGGAGCTCTCGATCGAGCCCACCAGCCTCGCCGACCTCGTCGAGGGCCTCGGGGCGATCATGAAGCCTCAGGCGGAGGCGCGGGGCCTGCGGATCGAGCTGCGGCTCGCTCCGGAGCTGCCGCTCGTCGAAACCGATCCCGGCAAGCTGCAGCAGATCCTCTTCAACTTCCTCTCCAACGCCGTGAAGTTCTCCCCCGAGGGCGGGACGATCTCGGTCACGGTCGAACGGGTGGTGCGGCAGGATCGCGACCCTGCGGTTCGGATCGCCGTCGCCGACGAGGGGCCGGGCATTCCCTTCGACATGCAGGACCGGATCTTCGAGAAGTTCCGGCAGGCCGATGCGAGCCACACCCGCCAGCACGGCGGCACCGGGCTGGGCCTGGCGATCTGCCGGGAACTCGCGGAGCGCCTTGGGGCGGCGGTGTCGCTCGTCTCGGCGCCGGGCGAGGGCGCGACCTTCGCCGTCGAGTTCCCCGTCGCGTTTCGCGGCACGGTGGAGACGCCGCTGATGCCGTCGTGAGGCGACGCGGCTAGGCCGGCTCCGAGAGGGCGTCGGCGATGAGGCGATCGGCTCCGGGCACGAGACGCCGCGGCCACGAGGCGTCGAGGCGATCCGGCAGCGGCAGGAACTCGCTTCGGCTGCGGAGGAACCGGAAGACCGCCGCCGCCACCGCCGCGGGCGGGCGGTCGCCGGAGGGCGAGAAGAGGTCGTAGTCGGACCAGGCGAGGCGGAGCCGATGCTGGCGGCCGTCGGCGCGGAGCTCGAAGCTCCAGCAGCCGGGCTCCTCCCGCTCGGCGAGGATCTCGACGCGATCGTCCACGGCGTCGTCGAAGGTAGCATGCGGGACCGCCTCCCGCCGGGGAACCGCCGCCGCGATGAACTTCCTCCTCGAAACGCTCCGCCTCGGCCTGAACAACCTGCGGCTGCACACGCTGCGGTCGGTGCTCACCAGCCTCGGCATCATCCTCGGCGTGGCCGCGGTGATCGTGGTGGTGGCGATCGGCGAGGGCAACAAGCGGTCGGCGCTGCGGGACATCGAGGCCCTCGGGGCCACGAACATCATCGTGCGATCCTCGAAGCCGGCGGCCTCCGGCAGCGCCGCGACGGTGCAGTCCTTCCTCGTCAGCTACGGGATCCGCCTCGTGGATCTGCGGCGGCTCGAGGCGGGCCTGCCCGATGCCCGCAAGGTCGTGCCGCTCAAGTCGGTGGGGTCGGAGATCCGCCGCGGCGCCTCGCGGACCGTCAGCACCGCCTTCGGCACCGTGCCGGGACTGCTTGCGGCGGCGAACCTCCGGGTGCGGCCGGGAGGGCGGTACCTCTCGCAGGAGGACGTCGATGCCGCCCTTCCGGTGGCGGTGATCGGCAGTTCGATCGCCGAGCAGTTCTTCCCGCTCGAGGATCCGATCGGCAACGACTTCCGCATCGACAACGAGGTCATGCGGGTGGTGGGGGTGCTCGAGCCGATCGGCTTCGCGGGCGGAGCCGGCTCGGCGCTGGTGGGCCGGGACCTCAATCGCGACATCCACATCCCCCTGAGCACGGCCCAGCAGCGGTTCGGGGACGTGGTGGTCCGCCGCGAGAGCGGCTCGTTCTCCGGCGAGGAGGTCGAGCTCTACGAGATCTACCTGTCGGCGCCGGACACCGAGAGCGTGCTCGGGATGGCGGAGCGGATCGAGGCGATCATGGCGGTGGGGCACCCCGGCTTCGAGGACGTCGAGCTGATCGTGCCGTGGGAGCTGCTCGAGAACGCCAAGAAGGCCCTCGTCGTCTGGAACATCATGCTCGTGGCGATCGCGGCGATCAGCCTGATCGTCGGCGGCATCGGCATCATGAACATCATGCTGGCCTCGATCACCGAACGGACCCGCGAGATCGGGATCCGGCGGGCCCTCGGGGCGACCCGCCGCCACATCGTCAGCCAGTTCCTCGTCGAGACCGGGACGCTCTCGGCCGTCGGCGGCGTGGTGGGGATCGCCTTCGGGGTGATGGTGTCGCTCGGCCTCGAGCGGGTGGTGGCGTTCCTGCTGCGGCTTCCGGCGTTCGAGGGCCTCGCCGACGGGCGGTTCCGACTCGAGCCGCAGATCACGCTGTGGTCGATCGCGGTCAGTTTCGTGGTCGCCGCGGGAGTGGGCCTGATCTTCGGGATCTATCCGGCCGTGGTGGCGAGCCGCAAGGATCCGATCGAGGCGTTGCGGCACGACTGACGCCGCGAGGCCGCCGGGGCGTTCCGATGCGGTCCGCATCGATGGCGAACGGGAGCGAAGCGGCGGCGGGCGGGATCGCGGGCGGTGCCGCGGCGTCTTGGGATCAGTTGCCGCCCGCCGAGCCCGTCACCGTCGACTGCCGGAAGCGGACCCCGTCGACGATGCCGATCGGGGCGGTCAGGTCGACGTAGCGACCCACCGTCGATCTCGCCGGCGGCTTGGGGGCGAAGGGGTAGCCGCCGATCTGCCGGTGGATGTAGTCCGGTGCCCGCACGATCAGCACGCCCTGGTAGTACCGCATGGTGGCCCAGTCGCCGCCGAGGTCCACCCACGCCTCCGGCTCGACGTTCTCCATGATGATGTCGACGAGCTGCTGGATCCGCTCCTCCTCGCTCCGCCGCTCCGGAGCCTCGCCGGAATCGCCGATCGGGAAGCCGCCGCCGCCACCACCGCCGCCGCTGCCGCCACCACCGCCGCCGAATCCTCCTCCGCCACCTCCGCTCCCGCCGAAGCCGCCGCCGCCACCGCCGAACCCGCCCCCGCCGCCGCCGCCGGTGCCGCCCTGCTGGACGCCCGCGGAGAGGCTGAAGTTGGGCGCATTGTCGAAGTAGGGGGCCTCGTACAGCAGGTCGCGAACCGGATACATCCGCAGCTCCCTCGCGGCACGCACCGACAGGCGATCCTTGGTGCCCACCTCGATGTAGCCGTCCCGCAGCTGCCAGGTGCAGGGCTCGATGGTCTCGCACTGCGAGAGGATCATCTTGATGAGCGAAAGGGCGGTCTCATCCTCGGCCTGGAGGGTGATGGGGGTCTCCGGGTCGATCCCGCTCGTCGCGTTGCGGTCGGTGTCGTAGCGGACCACCAGCGACACGCCCATCACCGTGCGGAGATAGTCGAAGGCGTCCCGCGCCGGCGTGTCGGTGAAGTCGGCGGAGAGTCGCTTGTAGAGAAGCGTCCCGAGCAGCGTCGCCTTGCTGCTGTCGCTCGACGCGGCGGCCTGCCGCTGCTTGGCGACGCCCTCGAGACGATCGGACAGGCTCTGCCCGGCGGCGGCGGACGCCAACAGCGGCACGATCGCGGCGGCGAGCAGGATCGAACCGGGGCGGGCGTCTGCGGGATGTCGCATGGGACCTCTCCAGAGTGCAGGTCGGGGTCGATGGTGCCGGGTGCATGCCGGCGCCGGGCCTCCTCCGCCCTCCTCAACGGTACTCCGCAGAGGCACCCGTGCCAACGCCGGCCCGCGAGAAGGAAAGGTCTTTCGCGGCGAATCCCGCCGAGGTTGCCGACGCAGCCCTCCGCTTCCCCCGAGGCGAAGACCGCTTCGGAAGGCGATCCTCTCCCGCGCCCAACCGGGCGGGGGAGTCTTCAGGGCAGCGTCAGCGGCGGCGATGGCACGCCGGCGGCGAAGGACTCGGCAAGCAGCCAGACCGCCATGGATGACGCAAGAAGGGGCTCGCGGGACTCCCACAACGCCGCCCGGATCCCACCCCGAGCCGACTCGGGCCGGCGGTACCGCGCGTCGGCCGGTGGCGTCACCTGCATCTGCCGCAGGAACCGCAGCATGCGGCGGTGGCTGGCGATGGCCGTCGCCAGTTCGCTCACTCCGGTGAGGCGGGCGTCCCCAAGCAGCACCGACAGGCCGACCGCGGGCACGATCGACCGCGCATCCGCGGCGGGGCGAAGGCCGTCCTCGAGGTCGAAGCCGCCCTGAAGATCGGCGGACGCGGACGATCCGATCTGGCGGGTCCGCAGGAACTCCCGCAGGGCGGCCAACTCTTCGGGGGCGATCACCGGAGGCTCGGTGGCCCGTGCGGCGAGCGCGAACCACGCGAGCAGTCCAATCCGCTGCGGCGGGGAGGCTCGATCCCATGCCGATCTCGCCACCGCGGCGGCCACGGCGGCATCGACGATCGCGGGCCTGCCACGATGGAATGCCTCGAGCGAGGTGGCCGCGAGCAGGATCGCACGCCCGGGCGAGAGCGGCTCCCTCGCGTCGGCCTCGGCGAGCAGCGCGTCCCGAAGCATCGTCGTCGCCCGCGCGATCAGGTCGCCCGCCGCGTCGTCGCCATCGACATCGGTCGCGAGCGAGGCCAGCACGATCGCGGCGGCGGCATCGACGGTGCCGAGCGGCGGCTCCTCGACCGGATTCTCGATCGCCAGCTCGACGAGCACCCGGCGGGCCAGGCGGTCGGCGGCCTCGCGAAGCTGCGGAAGCGTCTCGCCGAGGCGGGCCGCCGACCACGCGGCCAGGGCCTGCTCGAGCGGCGAGGCCGCGAGGGGCAGATGGCGGTCGGCGATCGGGTCGTAGTCGCCGCGAAGGCCGAGGCCCGCCAGCGCCGCCGCCGCCTCGCTGGCCTCGGCGGCCGCGGGGTCGGCGGAGGGCACGAACCGCGCCTCGAGATGCGACAGCAGCAGGCGGGCCATCTCCGCCGCCGCGTCGGCGTCGATGGCGGCAAGCGGCACCGGCACGCGTCCGCGAAGAAGCTCGCGAGGCGGCATGCCGGGTTCCGTCTGCCCAAGCGAGAACGCCGGAACGCGATACGCCCCGATCTCGCTCTGGGCGAGCAGTTCCGCAAGCTCGAGCGGCGGCAGTTCGAGTTCCTTGGCGAGTTGCCGCAGCGTTCGCCCGGGATCGCCGGCGGTGCCGATGGCGACGAGGCGGCTCGGGAAGGCGTGGGCCCAGCGATCGCCGCGTCGGAAGGCGAGGCCGTCGATGCCCGGTTCGATCCGCTCGCCCGCCTCGGCGAAGGTCCGGCCAAGCAGCGGGCGGGGCGTGCCCAGCAGTTCGACCTCGAGCGTCAGTTGCCGCCGGAACGAGTCGCGAAGCGGCGGCGGCCACTCCGAGGAGGGGTGCTCGTCAAGCCGGCGGAGCGCCCGGCCCGCCGCCCGCCGGAGCATCTCGCCATCGGGGGTGGCGTCCTCGCCGGCCGCCACCGGACGACCGGCGGCAAGCAGCGTGACCGCCACGCCCGAGCACCCCTCGAGCGGCACGGCGGCCTCGGGGCTCCCGGATGCCGGGACCTCGAGGCGATCGATCCAGGGGCGGGCCGCCACCCAGGCGGCGACGGCGGCGTCGGGCAGAGGGGCGTTGTCATCGGCCGCGGAGGCAGGTCCGAGAATGCCGACGGTGAAGGCCCCGGTCATCACCGCTGTGGCGATCCGGCATCGCCGGCTGTGGGACCGACGCCACACGCCCGCGCCAGCCTCGCCGCCCCCGCGATGGGGCGGGGTCGAACGAGATGCTCTCGCGGCCGTGCAGGGCGATTGGCGGCGTCTACTCGCGGCGGAACCCGGAGGTGGCACGGTGATTGTTCTCAAGCGGGCGGTTCGCAGGTTCCGTTCGGTCGGAAGCGCTGGTAGGGTAGACAACTGAAGAGGAGAGAAGGATGCGAGTGGTCGTCTCGAGTGCCGTGGCAGTTTCTTTCGCACGCTTCACCGCGAACCAGCGGAAGATGATGCTGCTGTCGCTGCTCTCGTTCCTCTCGCTCTGCTGATCGCTGCCCGGCTCCGAGCGGACTCGACTCGACTC
>CAZQUA010000076.1:0-3703 GCA_964596455.1 uncultured Isosphaeraceae bacterium | reverse complement strand
CCGGGGCCGGACCCTGCCGGGTCGGTGGTCCCGGAGGCCGGCATCGGCAGGGGCCATGCCCCTCGATTGCTCCACCGGCGGCGGCGACTCGCCGAGACCGGGAAGCCACGTCGATCGCGAGGCGCGGCGGCGATTCTTGCGTCAGCGGCCGGTTGCGTCAGCGGCCGGTGAAGAACCGCTTGATCGCGTGCACCGTGGCCTGCCGCCCGACCGCGGCGATCGACTCGGTGAGCGGGATCTCCTTCGGGCAGACCTTGACGCAGTTCTGGGCGTTGCCGCAGTCGTTGACCCCGCCGCGGCCGGAGAGTTCCTCGAGCCGCTCCGGCTCGAGCACGCCGCCGGTGCCGTGCAGGTTGAAGAGCCTCGCCTGGCTGATCGCGTGCGCCCCGATGAAGGAGTCCTTCCAGGCCGCCGGGTCCGGCTCGACGTTGAACTGCGGGCACGCTTCGAGGCAGCAGCCGCAGCTCATGCAGGTCGAGAGGGTGTAGCGGGTCTCCTGATTCTGCGGAGACTCCTTGGGCCCGGGGCCGAGGTGGTAGGTGCCGTCGAGCGGCACCCACGCCTGGACTCGCTTCAGGCCGTTGAAGAGGCGGCTGCGATCGACGCACAGATCCCGAAGCACCGGGAACTTGCTCATCGGCTCGATGGTGATGGTCCCCTCGCCGGCGAACTCGTCGACGAGGGCCGAGCACGCCTGCCGGACCCGCCCGTTCACCAGCATGGTGCAGGACCCGCAGACCTCCTCGAGGCAGCCGGAGTCGTACGCGACCGGCGTCGTGCCGCGGCCTTCGGCGGTGACCGGCTTGGAGGCGATCGACTGGAGGACGCTGATCAGGTTCGCTCCCGGCTCGGCCTGGACCTCGAAGGTCTCCCGCCGGGGCGGTGCGGTGGGGGAGTCCTGGCGGAGGATCTCGACTCGGATGGTGGCGGCGCCGGACTTCGCGTCGTTGGGGGCGACCATGGGACCTCCTCGCATCGGGGCGGAAATCGGAAGGGAGTATCGTACTCGCCGCATCGGCCTCGACCCCTTCGCTCGGGTTCGCCGATGGATGCCCCGGCGGCGGCGTTCCGTCCCCTTCCATCCATCGCGGCGATCGCGGAGACCCTGGTGCCCCCCGATTCCACCCACGGCCTTGCCGGCGCTGGCCGCCCTCCTCGGAGCGTGGCCGCCGCCATCGCCGCCGGCCTGGTGGTGGCCGTCGCCGCGTGGCCGTGGATCCTCTCGGGCTGGTCCTTCTTCCCGGAGAAGTCCTGGGACCACGATCGGTTCCACCTTCCGCTCGTCAGGCAGTACGCGGCGTCGTTCCCCGCGATCGACCTCTCCGACCACGGGGCCGCCACCGGCCCGGGCCTGCATCTGCTGCTGGCGGCGTTCGCCACCGTCCTCGGCGATGGCGAGGCCACCATCCAGTGGCTCTGCTCGCTCTTCGGGGTCGGTCTCGCGGCAACCGTCGCGGGACGCCTCGCGGCATGGCGGGGCCGCGGGGCCGAGGGATTCCTGCTCGCGTTGCCGCTGTGCCTCAGTCCCTACCTGCTGGGCAACTCGATCTGGGTGATGACCGACAACCTCTCGCTCTGGCTGCTGGCGATCGTGCTGCTGGGGGCGATCCTTGCGGGGAAGGCGGGAGCCTCGCCGCTTCGCCTCGGCCTTGCCGCAGCCGGGGCCGCCCTGGTGCGACAGAGCAACCTCTGGGTGCTTCCGGCGGTCCTTGCCGCGGGCGTCGCGTCGGCGTGGAGGCGGTGGAGCGGCGGCGAGGGCGGGGCGGGGCGTCCGCTGCTGATCGCCATGCTCGCCTGTCTGCCCGCCCTGGCGGTGGTGGCGTGGCTGGCGTGGCTCTGGGGCGGCCTGGTGCCGCCGCGGTTCGCATCGTTCCATGAGGCGCTGTGGCAGGGGTCGACGCCGCTCTATGCGCTGGCGCTGTTCGGAGCCTACGGCCTGCCGCTCGTGCTGCCGCTGCAGGGAGGGTTCCGCGCTGCCCTTCGAGGCCGCAGCATGCGTCTACTGCTGCTTGCGTGGGCGGCCATGCTGGCGTTCGCCGACGACTCCTACGCCTCGCTCGAGGAGGGACGCAACGGAGGATGGCTCTGGACGCTCGTCGCCGCCATGCCGGCGCCGGGCGGCCGCTCGCTGGCGCTTGCGGGTCTTTCGCTGGTGGGCGTGCTGCTGCTGGGCACCCTCGCCGATGCCGCGGCGCGGGCCGGACGCGGCCCGCGGGTGTGGCTGGCGATCCTGACGCTGGCGGGCTTCGTCGCCGCCCACGCGGTCAATCGGCAGCTCTTCCAGCGGTACTTCGATCCGACGATCCTGCTGTATCTGGGGATCTTCGCGGCGCTGGCATGGCCGCCGCAGGAAGCGGCCATCGACTCGGCCCGCCGCACCCGCTGGCGGTTGGCGTTGCTGGCGATGGCGGCGATGCAGTTCGCCTTCGCGACCGCGACCCTGTTCACGCCGCTGCTTCGCAACGGACCGCTGCCCGCCGAGCGGGTCATCGAGGGGGTGCTGGAAGCGCCCCGGACATGAGGGGAACCGGGGGCAGCGATCTCGGCGGGGTGCGTGAAGCGGGGGGCGGAGGGATGGACTCGTTGGACTGGATGGACGGAGAGGGCAGGATGGCCGGCCGGCACCCCGCTCCGCGCCATGCTGCCGCCCCGAGCGATCAGACCATGATGTCCATGGCGGCTATCAGGTCCATCGGGTCCATCAGGATCATCAGGATCATCAGGACCATCAGGTCCATCAGACCCCCGCTCACCTAGGCGTGCGGACTCGCCGCCGCCTTGGCGGAGCTGCCGCCACCCTCGACCTTGCCGTAGGTGCGGGACCTCGGCGTGACGAGGCCCGACTCGATCGGCTCGAACTCGATGCGGCTCTCGCCCGAGGCCGCGTCGTAGCGGGCGATGGTCGTCTTGAGGAACCGCTCGTCGTCACGGTGCTCGAAGTCGGTGCGGTAGTGGCTGCCGCGGGACTCCTCGCGGGCGAGGCCGCCGCGGAGCATGGGATCGGCGAGGGCGAGCATGTCGCCGACCGCGCGGGCGTAGGCGAGGGTCTGGTTGGTCCACATGCCGGTGTCGGAGAGGCGGATCCTCGCGTAGCGCTCGCGGAGATCGGCGATCCTCGCGAGCGACTGCTCGAGCCGCGGGCCGCTCTTCACCACCGTGCTCGCGGCGGTCATCTCGTCGCCGAGCTCCTTGCCGATCGCGTAGGGGTTCTCGGTGCCGGCGGCGTCGAGCAGCTCCTTCATCCGCGACTCGGACTTCGCCTTCGCGGCGTCGAAGGCGCTCGAGGTCGCGTCGGCGGCGGGGGACTGCTCGCGGGCGAAGTTGACCACGCCCGCGCCGCAGAAGAGGCCGTCGAAGATGCAGGAGAGGAGCGCGTTCGCGCCGAGGCGATTCGCGCCGTGGTACTGGTAGTTCACCTCGCCGAAGGCGTAGAGCCCCGGGATGTTCGTGGTCATCGACTTCGGCGAGCCGTACCGCAGGCCCTTCGAGTCGGGGTTCGCCTCGTAGGTCGTCCAGAGTCCGCCCATCGAGTAGTGGACGCCCGGGAAGATCTTCATGGGCAGTTCGGCCGGATCGTCGCCGACGAACTTGCGGTAGATCTCGATGATGCCGCCGAGCTTGCGCTCCAAGTACTCGCGGCCGAGGTGGGTGAGGTCGAGGTAGACCATGTTCCCGCCGCCGACGCCGAGGCCGTCGTGCACGC
>CAZQUA010000075.1:0-9774 GCA_964596455.1 uncultured Isosphaeraceae bacterium | reverse complement strand
GATGCGTCGGATCGATCGGGCGGTGGGCGTGGATCGAGGCGAGCGGGCGTCGCAATGGCCGATGCAGAGACCGGCGGATCTTGATTCGGCAGGGTCGACGCAGCGGCCCGTCGCAGGCGATGATGCTGCCCCCATCCCCGCCGACCGAGGGGCGGAACCCATGCCGCCGATGCCGTCGCCGCCGGACTTGGATCGCTGAAGTCGCTCGACTCCGCTTCCCGCAAACCTTCCTCGAACCGCTCCCGACGATCCTTGAACACCTCCGCTCCGGCTTCGCGACCCCTTCGACAGAGCATCCTCGGGAGGATCATCCTCCTCGGGGTGCTGCCCGCCGCCGCCGCGTTCGTGGCGGTGGTCGCGGTGGGCGGCTTCCTGAGCTTCACGAGCCTTCGCGATGCCCAGGAGCGGGTGCTGCTCGAGGCCTGCGAGAGCAGCGCCATGGAGATCGAGGCGCAGAACGCGGCGCTGTCGAGCCTCGCAAGGGCCTTCGCTGCGGCCAAGGGAAGCGGACTCTTCGGCCGCCGTGAGGAGTCGATGCGGCTGCAGCGGATCCTGCTTGAGGGGACGCCCGAGGCGGTAGCGGTCTCGATCGGCTACGAACCCGATGCCGATGGCCGCGACCGGGAATGGGCGGGGGAGGCCCGCCACGCCGCGGTCACCGACGGCCGGGGGCGGTTCATCCCCTACTGCAAGCGGGCCCCGGGATCGCCGGATGGGTTCGCCTTCGAGCCGCTCGTGGGGATGGAGGATCCCGACAACCTCTGGTACCAGGAGCCGAAGCGCCTCTTCGAGCGGGAGGGCCGCATCGAGACGGTGTTCACCGCCCCCTATCCCTACGAGGGCGTGGACATGGTCGAGCAGATGCATCCGATCGTGGTGGACGGCCGCTTCGCGGGGGTCGTGGGAATCGATCGGAGCCTCGAGCGGATCGATGCCGCCCTGCTCGCGGCGGTGGCGAGGGTCGATGGCGACGCGTTCCTGATGACGCGAGGGAAGTTCATCTCGGCGACCACCGATGCGGCGATCCCCCGCACCCAATGGGCCGCGGAGCGTCTGCAGACGGCCGAGGTCGCCGCGTCGCCCTACGCCTCGCTCTTCGCCCGCTTCGAGCGGGATCCGCGGAGGATCTTCATCGAGCAGGCGATCGATCCGGTGCTCGGCGAGGCCTGCTACTACGCGGTGACCCGCGTCCCCACGGGCGGATGGCTGCTGGTGGTCCGCGAGCCGAGCCGCGTGCTGCTGGCGCCGGTGCTGGCGTCGCTCGCCGGCAACGCCCTGGTGGCCGCGGCGGGACTTGCGGTGCTGGTGGGCCTGCTGGCGGCGATGGCGAGATCGATGAGCCGCCGCGTGGGCACCGCGCTGGCCGCCGTCGAGCGGATCGCCGAGGGCAACCTCGCCTGCGAGGCGTGCGGGAGCGGCGACGGCGGCGACGAGTTGGCGGATCTGCTCCGAGGACTTGATCGCATGGCGGATCGCCTGCGAGGCCTTGTGGAGCGGGTCCGGGACGCCTCGGTGCGTCTCGACACCACCGCGGAAGAGGTCTCCGCAGGAAGCCGGCGGCAGGCCGAGACCGCGGTGGGCTTCGGGGCGTCGGTCAACGAGATCGCCTCGGCGAGCCTCGAGATCAGCACCACCGGCACCGAACTGCTCCGCACCATGGAGTCGGTCGATGCCGCGGCCGGCGACACCGCCTCGATGGCCGAGGAGGGGCGTCGCGACCTGAGCTCGATCGCCGCATCGATGCAGCGACTGCAGGTCGACGCGTCCTCGGTCTCCTCCCGCCTCGCCGCGATCGATGAGAAGGCCGCCTCGATCAGCGGCGTGGTCACCACCATCACCCGCGTCGCGGACCAGACCAACCTGCTGTCGGTCAACGCGGCCCTCGAGGCGGAGAAGGCCGGGGAGTTCGGCGTCGGGTTCATGGTGGTGGCGAGGGAGATCCGCCGCCTTGCCGATCAGACCGCCGAGGCGACCCTCGACATCGAGCGGATGGTCTCGCGGATGCAGGAGGCGGTCGCGGCGGGCGTCGGCGAGATGAAGCGGCTCGACGGGCAGGTCGCCGCCGGGGCCGCCGAGGTGCTGCGGGTGGTGCGGCAGATCGAGGCGATGATCGAGCGGGTGGCCCAGGGCAGCGGCGAGGTCGGCCGGGTCCGCGAGGGCATGGCGAGCCAGAGCGAGGGCGCGAGCCAGATCACCCAGTCGCTCTCGAACCTCGGCGAGGGGGCGTCCTCGGCGAGCGCCTCGTCGGAGGAGTTCAGCCGCGCCGCCGCGGACCTGCAGCAGGCCGTGGGCACGCTTCGCGAGGCGATCGCCTGCTTCCGGATCGAGTCGTCATGACGCCTGCGGCGCGGCACGCTTCCGGCCGCCGCAGCCGACCGGCCCGCCTCGCCCGGCGGCGCTCGCCGATGGCACCTAGGCTCCTCCCGTGCTGTCGCTGATCTGGGAATCGTCTGGCGATCGCTTCGCCTTCGCCGCCTCGCAGGTCGTCGAGGTGCTGCCGATGGTGGCGGTGCGAAGCATGCCGGCAGCGCCGCCCTGGGCGATCGGCCTTGCCGACCATCATGGCCGCCTCGTGCCGGTGGTCGAGGGCTCGCTGCTCGTGCGGCGGCCGGCGGCGGCCGCGACCGGGGCGACGCGGGTGGTGGTGATCTCGGTCGAGGCGCTGGGAGGCGTGCACCGCGCCGGGATCGTCGTGCCGCGGGTGGTCTCGGTCGAGCGGGTGGACTTCACGGCCGATTCGGGGCACCCCGGCTTCCAAGTCGATGGTGCGGAGCATCTCGGGGAGGTCGCGAGGCTTCACGGCGGCACCGTGCAGCTCGTTCGCCCGGAACGGCTTCTCGGCGGCGAGGTCGCCTCGATCATCTTCCGGGACGCGGTGGAGGTCCGATGAGCGGCGACGGCGAGGATGCGGTGCTCGCGGCGATCGAACGCCTCACGCCGCTGCAGGCCCGGCTGCTCGACTCCCCGGCGGCGAGGCAGCATCTCCAGCGTCGCCGCGAGGCCCTCGGCCTCCCGACCGCGGAGGCGTTCGCGGAACGGCTCCGCAGCGATCCGCAGGAGCTCGAGCGGGTGGTCGCGGCGGTGGCGGTGCCGGAGACCTGGTTCTTCCGCTACCGGCAGAGCTACGAATGGCTGCGGTCGCGACTGGCCGAGCGGGCGCCTCGCGGCGGCACGCTGCGGATGCTCTCGGCGCCCTGCGCGACCGGGCAGGAGCCGATCTCGATGGCGGTGACGGCGCTGGCGGCGGGGTGGCCGGCGGAGCGGATCGTGGTCGAGGCGATCGATGCGAGCCGCGTCGCCATCGATCGTGCCCTTCGCAGCCTCCGCGAGCCGCTGCCGCTTCGCGAGGCGCTCCCGGAGTGGGCATCGCCCTGGCTTGCCGCGGGCGACGACGGCGTCGTGGCCGATCCCCGGGTGCTCGATCGGATCCGCTTCGCCCATGCGGATCTCTTCACCTGGTCGCCTCCCCCGGGCGTTGCCTTCGACGTGATCTTCTGCCGCAACTTCCTCATCTACCTGCGGCCCGAGGCCCGCCGCCACGCCCTCGCCCGCTGCGGGCGATGGCTGGCGAAGGACGGCGTCCTCTTCGTGGGGCACGCCGATCACGATGCCCGCGCCATCGAGAGTTTCCGGTCCGTCGGCAGGCCGCACACCTTCGCCTACGAACGAAGCGCCGGCCGGCCGCCGCTGTCACCAGTGCCATCGCCTCCCCGGACTCGCATCGATCCGCCGATCGCCGCCCGTCCCCAGTCCGCGATGCCGCCGCAGCGGGTTCCGACGGCGAACGCCGCCCGCGGCGGGGCGGTGCCGATGGCGTCGTCAGGGAGTCCTCCGCCGCTTCCCGGCCACCTCGACGCCATTCGGCAACTCGCCGATGGCGGCCGCCTCGACGAGGCCGCGTCGCTGGCGGAGCGGTGGCTTCGCGAGCGAGGCCCCTCGGTCGACGCGATGGAGCTGCTCGGCTGCGTCCGCCTCGCCGGCGGCGACCGCGACGCCGCGTGGGAGTGGTTCCGGAGGGTCGTCTACCTCGAGCCCGGGCACGAGGCGGGACTTCTGCATCTGGCGATCTTGAGCGAGGATGCCGGCGACCTTGCCGCGGCGGCGAGGTACCGCGAGCGGGCAAGGCGGGCCAACGCCGCGACCGGCGAGGGCGGCGACGGATGAGCGGCATGCCCCAAGAAGACGCACCTACGCCCGAGCGGACGCCCGCGCGCGATGCGATGGCGGAGCTGCTCGACCGGCCGCTGTCGGCGAGCGATCTTGCCGAGCAGACCCGCGATGCCGCCATGCCGCTCGCCGAAGAGATCGGCACGCGGACGAGCGTGCTGCTTGTCGAGGTCGCCGGTGAACGCCTGGCGTTCGAGGCCTCGCTGGTGCGGCGGGTCTTCGCGGCCACGCCGGTGCATCGGGTGCCGCACCGGACCAACCGCGTGCTGCGGGGCCTCTGCAATCTCGGCGGTCGCCTGGTGCTGTCGGGATCGATCGAGGCGCTGCTCGACCTGTCGCCGGCGGGCGACGAGCCGGCGACGGCGACGGCACGAAGGACGCTGCTCATCGGCGGCGAGGCGGAGGTCTGGGCGATCGAGGTGGATCGGGTCGTCGGCGTGGTGCGGATCGATCCCGCCGCCATGACCGAGCCGCCCGCGACCATCGAGGCCGCCCGCGACCGCTACACCCGTCGCCTGCTCATGGACCCATCCGCAAGCGACGGATCCCGCCGCATCGCCCTGCTCGACGGCGAACGCCTGCTCGCGGGCCTCGCGAGGAGCCTCGCATGAGCGACCTCGGCGGCTTCTCGCTCTTCGAGCTCTTCAAGGCCGAGGCGGAGACCCACGGCGCCACCCTCAACGAGGGCCTCGTGCGACTCGAGTCGACGCCGAGCGACCTCTCCGGCATCGAGCCGTTGATGCGGGCAGCGCACTCGCTGAAGGGGGCGGCGAGGATCATCGGCGTCGATCTCGCGGTGGGCCTCGCCCACGCCATGGAGGACTGCCTCGTCGCGATCCAGCAGGGCCGCGAGACGCTCGTGCCGGCGAGGATCGACCAGCTGCTGCAGGGCACCGACGTGCTCGCGCGGCTCGGGCAGATCTCCGAGAGCGAGTTGGCCGTGTTCACCGAGCGGGAGCAGGCGGGTGTGGATGCCCTCGTCGCCTCGCTTCGCGAGCCGGCGCCGCTCGGCGACGCCTCGCCGCCGCCCTCGCCAACGCCCTCGCCGGCCGCCGCATCGGCGGCGACGCCCGAACCGGCGGTGCGGGAGGCGGACACCGCCCCGGCGCCGTCACCGGCATCGACCCCGGTCTCCCCGGCGGAAAGGTCGCCATCGCCCGATTCCACCGCGACGCCGCTTCCGGCGGTCGCGGTCACGGAGGTGCGGACCCTTCGGGTCAACGCCGACAATCTCGATCGGATGATGCGTCTCGCCGGCGAGATGATGATCGAGTCGCGTCGCTTCAGCGGCCTGCGGGAATCGGTGCGTCGCCTGAAGGGCGAGCTCGAGTCGCTCGCGGGCGAGTTGGAGCAGGCCGGGGAGACCCGCGAGGCCGCCGTAGACGCGGCGGCCGCGGACTCGCATCGCGCGAGGGGCCGGCGGACCCGATCGGCGGCGGCGGCGCGGGAGTCGCTGACGACGCTGCAGCGGACGCTGCTCGGGCATGCGAGCGACCTCGAGGGCATGTTCCGCCGCAGCGAGGAGGCGGCGACGGCGCTCTACCACGAGGTGCTCGGCAGCCGCATGCGGCCCTTCGCCGACGGCACCGCCGGCTTCAGCCGGATGGTCCGCGACCTCGCCCGCAGCCTCGGCAAGAAGGTGCGGTTCGAGCTGCTCGGCGGAACCGTCCCGGTGGATCGGGACATCCTCGGCAAGCTCGAGGCACCGCTCAACCACATGCTCCGCAACTGCATCGACCACGGCGTGGAGACGCCGGCGGAACGCCGGGCGGCCGGCAAGGACGAGACCGCTCGGGTCTTCATCGAGGCCCGCCACCACGGCGGCATGCTGCAGGTGCGGGTAGGCGACGACGGCCGCGGCATCGATCCCGAGCGGGTGCGGCGGAAGATCGTCGAGCGGGGCCTGCAGGCCGCGGAGATCGTCGCGACGCTCGAGGGCGGGGAGCTCTACGACTTCCTGTTCCTGCCCGGCTTCTCGACGGCCTCGGCGGTGACGGAGGTCTCCGGTCGCGGGGTCGGCCTCGACGTGGTGCAGACGATGGTGCAGGAGACCGGGGGTTCGCTGCGGGTCGAGAGCGAGTTCGGGCGAGGCAGCGTCTTTGCGATGCGCCTGCCGATCACGCTGTCGGTCATTCGGGCGGCGCTCGTCGAGATCGCCGGCGAGACCTACGCCTTCCCGCTCTCGCGGCTCGAACGGGTGGTGCGGGTGCCGCGGGGACAGATCCGGCCGGTCGAGGGCCGGCAGCAGTTCGACCTCGAGGGCAGTTCGGTCGGCCTCGTCGAGTCGACCACGGTGCTGGGGCTGCCGCGGCCGGCCGAGAGCGGCGAGGACGCCAGCGTCATGGTGGTGGGTCAGCCGGGAGCGTGGTTCGGCCTCGTCGTCGATCGGTTCCTTGGCGAGGAGGATCTCGTGGTGCGGCCGCTCGATCCGCGGCTCGGGCGGGTGCCGCACATCGCCTCGGCGGCGCTGCTCGAGGACGGCTCGCCGCTGCTCATCGTGGACACCGACGATCTCGTGGCGTCGATCCGGCAGCTGCTCGGCGAGGGGCGACTGCGGGGCATGCGGCCCGCGGATGCGCCCGCGGCGAGGCGGCGGCGGCGGATCCTCGTCGTCGAGGACTCCATCACCGTTCGGGAGGTCGAGCGGCAGCTGCTCGTGCGGATGGGCTACGAGGTCGAGGTCGCGGTGGACGGCGTCGATGGATGGAACGCCCTGCAGGCGGGCGGCTACGACCTCGTGGTGACCGACGTGGACATGCCCCGCATGAACGGCATCGAGCTCGTCCGCACGCTCCGCGCCGATCCGCGGTTCCGGACCATTCCGGTCGTGATCGTCTCCTACAAGGACCGCGAGGAGGATCGCCTGCGCGGCCTTGAGGCCGGCGCCAACGCCTACCTCACCAAGGGCTCCTTCCACGATCGTTCCTTCGCCACCACCGTGACCGATCTCATCGGAGCCGCCGATGCCTGAGTCGCCGCTGCGGGTGGGCATCGTCAACGACCTTCGCCTCGCGGTGGAGGCGTTGCGGCGGGTGGTGGCGTCGGCGCCCTCCTGCGAGGTGGCGTGGGTGGCGATGGACGGGCAGGAGGCCGTCGAGGCCTGCCGCCGGGATCGGCCGGATCTCGTGCTGATGGACCTCATCATGCCGGTGATGGACGGGGTCGAGAGCACCCGGCGGATCATGGCGGAGTGCCCCTGCCCGATCGTGGTGGTGACCGCGACGGTCGACGGCAACTACGCGAAGGTCTACGACGCCCTCGGCCACGGAGCCCTCGATGCGGTGAACACGCCGGTGCTCGGACGAGACGGCTCCCTCGAGGGGGCCGCGGCGCTGCTGCGGAAGATCGAGCTGGTCCGGCGGATGCACCGGGTGCGGCCGCGATCGGAGTCGCCGGCCGCAACCCCGGCGGCGACCTTGGAGCCTGGCGGCGGATGCCGGCCCGCGGCGGCGGAGTCGAGCCGTCCGGCGGCGATGCCGATGGTGGCGATCGGCGCCTCGACCGGAGGGCCGCAGGCGGTGGCCACGGTGCTGGCGCAGCTGCCGGCGGCGTTCGAGTCGCCGATCCTTCTGGTGCAGCATGTGGATGCGGAGTTCGTGCCCGGCCTGGTGCGGTGGCTCGCCGGGCAGAGCGGCCGCCGCGTGGTGGTCGCGGACCCGGGGCCGATCGAGCCCGGCACCGTGCACGTCGCCGGCCGCAACCTGCACCTGGTGGTCTCGCCGCACGGCCGACTCGAGGTGAGCGAGGAGCCCCGGGAGAGCCTGCATCGCCCGAGCGTGGACGTTCTCTTCGAAAGCCTGGCTGCGAACCGCCGCTTCCGCGGCATCGCGCTGCTGCTGACCGGCATGGGCCGCGATGGCGCCGCCGGCATGCTGGCGTTGCGACGGCAGGGGTGGTGTACGATCGCCCAGGACCGCGAGAGCAGCGTGGTCTGGGGGATGCCTGGCGCCGCGGTGCAGCTGGGAGCGGCGGCGGAGGTGCTGCCGCTGCCCATGATTGCGGCGAGGATCGCCCGTGAGGGCCGCCCGGCAGCGGCGGCAGGAGGACGCTGATGTCCGAGCAGATCCCGGCAGCACCGAGCATCGCCGCCGCGCCGGAGGAGATCCGCGTCCTGCTCGTCGACGATCAGGCGATCATCGGCGAGGCGGTGCGGCGGATGCTGGCGACGCAGGACGGGCTGCAGTACCGCTTCTGCCAGGACCCCCGACGGGCGATCGAGACCGCCATCGAGTTCCGGCCCACGGTGATCCTGCAGGACCTGGTGATGCCGGAGATCGACGGCCTCGATCTCGTCCGCGACTACCGCCTTCGCGAGGAGACCCGCGAGGTGCCGCTGATCGTGCTGAGCTCCCGCGAGGAAGCGGTCACCAAGGCCGAGGCGTTCGCACGCGGCGCCAACGACTACCTCGTCAAGCTGCCGGATCCCGTCGAGGTGATCGCCCGGGTCCGCTACCACTCGAAGGGCTACCTCGCGCTGCTGCAGCGGAACGCGGCCTTCACGGCGCTCGCGGCGAGCGAGCGGCACATGGCCGAGGAGCTCTCGCGGGCCGCGGAGTACGTGCGGTCCCTGCTCGACCCGCCGATCGAGGGCCGGGTCGAGACGGCGTGGCGGTTCGTGCCCTCTGCATCGCTCGGAGGCGACTCGTTCGGCTACCACTGGATCGACGAGGACCGGTTCGCGATCTACCTCATCGACGTGTGCGGGCATGGCGTGGGGCCGGCCCTGCTCTCGATCTCGGCGATGAGCCTGGTGCGGTCGCTCTCGCCGCAGGAGGGCAGCGACCCCAGCACCGTGCTGGCGAGGTTGAACGCGGCGTTCCCGATGGAGCGCCACAACGGCATGTACTTCACGATGTGGCACGGCGTCGCCGACCTCGCGGCGAGGCGACTCACCTGGTCGGGCGGCGGGCATCCCCCGGCGTTCCTCCTGCAAGGGGGAACGATGAAGACGCTGGAGTCGCAGGGCCCGATGATCGGAGCGATCCCCGACCTCGAGTGGGCGAGCGTCTCGATCGATCTTCCGCCGGGATCGCGACTCATCGTCTACAGCGACGGCGTCTACGAGATCGCGAAGCCCGACGGCGAGATGTGGGCCTGGCAGGAGTTCGTCGACTTCATGGCGGCGGAGCCGCCGCCGGGCGAATCCCGCACCACGCGTCTGGTGCGGCACACCTCGGCCATGCAGGGCCGCGAGCAGTACGAGGACGACTTCTCGATGGTGGAGGCGGTGTTTCCGTGATTGCGGGCGGCGGCGAGACTCGCCGCGGGCGGCGCGGCCCGGCCTGCGCAGCATCGTCCTGCATTCGCGGAATGGCGATGGCGAGATCGAGGAACGCGGGGCGACCGGCACGGGCTCGGATCGGCCACGCGTGATGGCGGATGTGGCGAGACCTGTTCCACGAAAGGAGCATCGATCGTGGTTGCACGAAGCAGCGGCAAGCGGAACCCTCGTCGAACAGGCAAGGTCGCTCGCAAGAGCGGCAGCAAGGCCCCGGGCAAGCGAGCGGCAGGAGCGCCGCGACGACCGAACAGCAAGGAAGCCGCGACGCTTCCGGTATCGATGCGGGCGTGCCTGTCGTTCGTGTCGTTCGGCGTCCGCGATGTCGC
>CAZQUA010000074.1:0-10253 GCA_964596455.1 uncultured Isosphaeraceae bacterium | reverse complement strand
CTCCATCTTCACGAACAGCCGGCAGGGCCCGGTGTCGAGGTTGCGGAGCTCGAGCATCGGGGTGTTCCCGATCATCTCGAGGACGTTGCGGAAGACGGGGGCGGAAGTCGGGGTCATCGCGGTCTCCGACGGGCGGACGCGTCAGTCTACGGCACCGCCTTGCCTCGCCGTGCCGCCTCGCCACACCGCCGCCGCGACCCGCCGCCGTGCCACAATGCCCGGATCATGGCGACGGCGGCGAACTCCTCGGCGGCGACTTGGGCGGCGACTTGGTGGAACGGCGATCCCGCCTCCGAGGACGCTCGCCGCGCCGCATCGCTCGGCGCCCGGCCGCTGCCCCCGACGCCGCCCCCGGGATCGGTGGTGCTCGAGCGCCGCGAGGGACGCCTGCAGGCGCGGCTCGCCGAGTGGCCGGCGGCCGCGGGCGTGCGGGCCAAGTGGGACCCGCGACGCCTTGCGGACGCGAGGCGATCGCCGGTGGTGCGGGCCATGGGCCGGCCGGGCGGAATCGCCATCGATGCCACCGCGGGCCTCGGCGTCGACGCCATGTCCCTCGCGGCGGCGGGTTGGCGGGTGATCGCCTGCGAGCGGAACCCCATCGTGGGATGGCTGCTCGAGGAGGGTCTCCGCGAGGCGTCGCAGGATCCCGCGATCGCCGCGGCCGCGGCCGCGGTGGAGCGGCGGGACGGCGACGCCGCCGCGCTGCTCGCCGAACTTGCGGCGGCGGGCGAGAGGGTCGCCGCGGTGCTGCTCGATCCGATGTTCCCTCGCGACCCTCGCTCGAAGTCGCTCCCGCCCAAGGAGGCCCAGATCCTGCGGGCGATCGTCGGCGAGGATCCCGCCGCCGCGGACCTCGTCGCGGCTGCACGGGCCGTCGCGTCGCGGGTCGCCGTCAAGCGGCCCCCGCATGCGCCGCCGCTTGCCGGCGGGAGCATCGGGGCGATCCGCTCGAAGCTGCTGCGGATCGATCTCTACGGCCGCGGCGGACTTGGCGAAGGCGGCGCCGCGGGCGGCGATTCCGTCGCGGGGGCCTGAGCGGGCGGGGCCCCCTCGCCGTCGGCGGCGATCGCCGCAGGCGGCGCGAACTCGGCGTCGCCGACCTCGTTGAAGCGGATCGAGCGGAACTCGATGGTGGTCCGCCGCCGGCCCTGCTCGATCTCCGCCCGGTCGAAGACCATCACCTCGCCCTCCCGCCGCCATCCCTCGAAGCGGATCCGATTCCGCTGCGGGCCCTCGGGAGTCTCCTCGGAGCTCTCGAGGCCGAGCGGCAGGCCGCTCGCGGGATCGAGATGGATCCGGGTGGCGTCGCCGGCCTCGTCGAAGGCCACCAGCGGCCGCGAGGGCCGGCCGGCGAACTCGGTGAGCGGCGAGATCTCGAATCGCTCGAAGAGATCCGGGAGCCGCCGCGGCAGCGACTGCAGGTCGGGCCCGCGGCTCATCAGCCGGCAGGTCTCCGCATCGAGCGGCAGGAAGCCGCCGCGGGCGTCGCTCATCCAGCCCCGCACGCCGTCGAAGCCGATCTCCGAATCGCCGCGGCTGCCGGACTGGAACATCCGCATCCGGTCGGGAACCGCGGTGATCAGGCGGACCCGGGTCGGCGGTCCCTCGCGGCCCTCCTCGACGAAGGTGAACTCGACGCGGCTCGAACGGATCGCCTCGATCGCCTCGCCGCCGAGCGACTTCCGCATGGTCGCCAGAAGCGATGCCGCCTCGTCGCCCGCTGCGGCGGGGCCGGCCGCGAACGCCAGCAGCACCGCCGCTGCCGGAACGCCCGCGAGGAAGCCGAACCGGGACCTCATGGCTGCGGCGGCGTCGCGGCGGGGCGACGGCGGCGGCGGGGCTGCTCGGCCGGAGGCGACTCGCCCTCGCCTTCCTTGGCGGCCGGAGCCTCGCCGGCGCCCGCGAGCGCCTTGATCGCCGGGGGCAGCTCGAAGACCGCCGGATCGATGGGATCGAACGAGACCTGCTCGATCACGAGGGTCTGCTCCTGCCCCATCACCCGCGTGGTGGTGCGGGTGGGCCAGAGCAGGTCGCCGAACCGCCGGTACTCGCCGACCTCCACCTCCACCGGCAGGTCGCCGAGGGAGCTCTTCATGGTCATCCGCATGCCGTGGGTCAGGCCGTCCTTCACCCGGTAGAGGATGGTGTAGGCGAGGCCGTCCTTCGAGGCGAGCCGCACCTCGTAGCAGGGCTCCCCCGCGAACTCCGCCACCCCGAGCACCTCGACGGTCTCGAAGAGATCCCGCGGGTCCCCGAGGTTGTTCGCAAGCCGGGAGAGCAGCTGCCGCTGCGCCACCTCCTGCGGCTCGGCGAGCGAGGGGCCGCGGATCGGGTCGATCGACCAGCCGATCTCGCCGTTGAGGCCCTCGACGATGCGGCCGATGCCGGGCATCTCCGTCTGCGAGATCGACCGGTCCGGAAGGGACATGCGGGAGGTCATCTCGCCCCGGATGCCCATCGCCGGCATCTGCATGGAGGCGTCGATGGTCACATGGCGGACCGCCTCGATCGCCGCCTTGCCGCCGAGGCTCTCGAGGTTGCGGGCGAGGATCTCGTCGAAGGTCGGCAGCGCCGCGGCGTTGCCCGGGGCCGCGGGCGTCGTGGGGTTGAAGTTGCACCAGGAGAGCAGCCGCCACCGCCCGCCCTCCTGCAGGAAGGTGCCGCTTCGCATCGCCTGCATCGCCGCGACCTCGCCGCCGTCGATCCGCTCCTCCACGTCGATCGCGAAGCGGACCGTCAGCGCCGGACCGTCCCGATAGGCCCGGAATCCATCGTCGGCGATCGTGAACCGTTCGACCTTGGCGGGATTGGCGAGGTACTCCTGCTTGTTGGCGAAGGAGCCGTCGGCGCGGCAGATCTGGAACGCCGGCGAGAGGAACGCATCGAGCCCCTCGCTCGGCGAGTCCTTCGAGAGCAGGTCGAAGAACCGCTCCACGAGGGCGCGGCCGGTCTTCTGGGGATCGGACGCCGCCGCGTCGTCGGCGAACGCGGGCGCCGCGGCCATCGCGGCCGTGATGAGCGGGGCGGCGAGAAGCAGGCGGGCGAATCGCGGGAGCAGTCGAGGCATGGGGGAGGATCCTGGCGGTGCGGGTCGCGGAGGTCGGCGGGAGGGAGGCGGGCGGTCAGCCGTCCGCGGGCGGATCGGCGTCGGGGGGAAGCCACTGGTCGAGGATCCAGCGGCAGGCGGCTTCGAGGTCGGGATCGCCTCCGGCGGCGAGGCCCGCGGCATCGAGCGGCACCGTCTCGTCGGGGATGACCCCGCGGCCCTCGAGGCGGACGCCGCCCGGCGTGGTGAAGTCCGCGATCGCCGCCATCAGCACGTCGCCGTTGGGCAGCGTCGTCACCGTCGCGGGCAGGGCGGCCCCGGCGGTGGTGCGGCCGAAGACGCGGGCGCGTCCCGCTTCCTGCATGCCGCCGGCGAAGATCTCGCTCGTGCTCGCGGACATCTCGTCGACGAGGATCGCCACCGGCAGGTCGAGCGGTTCCACCAGGCGGCCGTTGCCGTCGATCCGCCGCGGGTTCACGCGGAAGTGGACCTCGTTCTCGCGGGTCGCCATCGTGCCGAGGCTCGCGGGCCGATCGAAGAAGTGCCCGCCCACGCCCATCACCATGCCGCCGAGGCCGCCGGGGTTGCCGCGAAGGTCGATCACGATGCCGAGACTCCCGCGGAAGCGGTCGATCGCCGCGTCGAAGGGGGCGGCGATCGGCGTCAGCCAGACCGAGAAGGCGATCAGGCCGATCTCGTCGCCGGGGTAGGCATCGAGACCGAGGTCGCGAAGCGCCGACTCGCCGAGGCCGCGGGCCGAGAGCGAGGTCGGCATCGGGGGCAGGTTGCCCACCCCGGACATCTCCCAAGGGGGCGTCGCCGCGGAGACGTCGATCGATCGCGGCGACGCTTCGCCCGCGGCCAGCTCGAGCGCGATCGCCTCGCCTTCCGCGGCGGCGAGGCTCGCCGCGAGCATCGCGTTCGCCTCGTAGAGCAGCATCGGGTTGTCGGGATCCGATTCGGCGATCCGCAGCAGCCGCTGGGGATCGCGGCCATCGATCGAGGCGATCCGCATGCCGGGGCGGACCCCGGCGGCGGTTGCCGGACCGTCGGGATCGACCCGCACGACGATCGCCTCGCCATCGACGAATCGCGCTTCGATGCCGATGAAGCCGGGCTCGCCGCTGCCGCCGGAGGGGGCGGCGTCGCCGGCCATCTCCGCGACCGCCTCGAACTCGTCGGAGGCGATCACGCCGAAATGCGACTGGCCGAGTCGGCCGACCATCTCCCGAATGAGATCGCGAACGGCGTCGGCGTCGTCGGCGGAGGCGACGCGGGGCCGCAGCTCCTCCCGCACCGCGATCCAGTCGACGCCGTTGAAGGTGGGATCGAAGTGGGTGTCGCGGATCCGCTCCCACGCCGCATCGAAGGTCGCGAGGGCCAGCTCCCGGTCGATCGGCTTCGCCCGCCTCGCGGGAGCCTCGGCCGCGGACGGGGTTGCCGCAGGCGCCGTGGCGGCGGCGGGCGCCGTCGGGACGGTCGGCGTCTTCGCAGCGCAGCCGCAGAGCAGCGCGGCGGCGGCGAGCGGCGTCCAGGCGCTGTGGCGGATGCGGCGGAGGTCGCATCCCGGCCGCAGCGAGGAGGTGCCGGGACGGGAAGCGGACGGCGGGGAAGGCATGCGCATGGGATCGCGTCCAATGAGCGAAGCGGACCGGAACTCTACGCGGTCCCCCGGGAGGCGTCGTTGTGCTGCGGCCGCCCGCCGCGGGGGGTGCGGCGGCGGGCCCGATGCTTGCGGATCACCGGCGAGACGAGGCCGACGGTGAGATAGAGGTCGCCCTTCCGGTCGACCTTGCCCTCGTCGAGCAGTTGCTTCACCCGCTGCAGCAGCGTCCGCAGCTCCGCAAACCGCTCCGGCGTCAGCCAGCTCAGCTCGTAGAGCAGCGAGGCGTTCTGCTCGCGGCGGCCGACCTTGACGGCGCCCGCGGCCGCCGCGGCCTCGATCGCCCCGACGACGCCATGCATGGCGCACTTGGCGGTCGCCGCGACCGCGGTGCCGCTTGCAAGGGCATCGCCCTCATCGAAGTCGATGATGAAGTCGCTCGCGGTCAGGTCCACCAGCTGCTCGGCATGGCGGCCCACCTTGCGGTACCCGACCCTGCGGACGAAGCCGGACTGCTCGAGCTGCTCGAGCTGACGGTAGAGGGTGTCGGCGGGGCGATGCAGGGCCTCGGCCAGCTCCGCGACCGAGCAGGGGGCGATGCATCGCAGCATCTCGGCGATCTCGAGGCGGATCGGCGAGTTCAGGACGCTCCACTGCTGCGGATCGGTCACGAAGGCAACGGCGGGGCGGGTCGAGTGCATCGGCCGGGATCATCCACTGCCGTTGTGAAAAGTCAACCGAATTCCAATCGTCGCTTCAGGTCAGCGGCGCGAACCAGCCTTCGGAGGGCTGCACCCGGCCCCCATCGGTCGGACCCCAGGAACCCGGCTCGTAGGTTCCGCAGGGGGTGGCATCGTCGAGGATCCCGTCCACGATCGCCCAGGCCGCATCGACCTCGTCCTGCCTCGCAAAGAGCGTGGAGTCGCCGCGGAGGGCGTCGCCGAGCAGCCGCTCGTAGGCCTGCATCCGGTCGGGGTCGTGGCTGATCGCCGACAGCGTCGCATCGGCGCCGACCATCTCGATGCCCGGCTTCTTGGTGCGGATGCCGAGGTCGCCCTCGATCCGAGGACTGATCTGGATCCGCAGGAAGTTCGCGGTGGGCATGCCCGCCTCCGCGAACACCACCGCGGGAGGGCGGCGGAACTGCACCCGGATCTCCGTGGCCGTGCAGGGCATCCGCTTGCCCGCGCGGATGTAGACCGGCACGCCGTCCCATCGCCAGTTCGCCACCCGCAGCTTCAGCGCCGCGAAGGTCTCGACCGTCGAACCGGCCCGCACGCCCGGCTCGTCGAGGTAGCCCCGGAACTGGCCCCGCAGCGTGTCCGCCGGATCGATCGGGGGAATGCTCCGCAAGAGCGCCACCTTCTGGTCCCGCACCGACTCGGGGTCGTCCCAGCGGGGCGCCTCCATCATCAGGCACGCCAGCACCTGCAGCAGGTGGTTCTGGATCACGTCGCGGATGCAGCCGGTGGCGTCGTAGAAGGCGCCTCGCCCCTGCACCCCGAAGTCCTCGGCCATGGTGAGCTGGATGTGGTCCACGTAGCGGCGGTTCCACAGCGGCTCGAAGATGGTGTTGGCGAAGCGGAAGTAGAGGATGTTCTGGACCGGCTCCTTCCCGAGGAAGTGGTCGATCCGGAAGATCGACGGCTCCGGGAAGAAGCGGTGGATGGTCTCGTTGAGGGCGGCGGCGCTTTGGCGGTCCCGCCCGAACGGCTTCTCGATGACCACCCGGGCGTTCTCGGCGCAGCCGGACTGCGAGAGGTGCTCCGCCACCGTTCCGAAGAGGGCGGGCGGAATCGCGAGGTAGTGCATCGGCGCCTTCGCGCCGCCCATCGCGGCATGGAGGCGGGCGAAGGTGTCCGGATCGGCGTAGTCGCCGCCCACGTAGCGGAGGCGGGAGGCGAGCGTCGCGAAGGCCGCCTCGTCCACGCCTCCGTGCTCGGTGATGCTCTCGCGGGCCCTCGCGAGAAGCTGCTCGTCCCGCCAGTCGTCCTTGGCCACGCCGATCACCGGCACCGTCAGTTTGCCGCGGCGGGCGAGGGCATGCAGGCTCGGGAAGATCATCTTCCTCGCGAGATCGCCGGTGGCGCCGAAGAACACGAGGCAGTCGGCAGGGGGAAGCATGGCCATGGGGTGCCCTTGGGTGGGCCCGATCCCGGTCGGATCAGGCGGACTTCTCGTGGTGGCCGCCGAACTCGAACCGCTGCGCCGACATCACCTTGTTGGCGAACTCGGCGGCGCCGCGGCTGTCGAAGCGTCCGAAGAGCGCCGCGGCGAGGATCGGCGCCGGCACGCCCTCGTCGATCGCCGCCTCGAGCGTCCAGCGTCCCTCGCCGGAGTCGGAGACCCGTCCTGCGAACGACTCGAGCGTCGGGTCCTTCGCCAACGCGGCCGCGGTCAGGTCGAGCAGCCACGAGCCGATCACGCTGCCGCGACGCCAGACCTCCGCCACCTCCGCCACCGCGATCTCGTAGCGGTAGGCCTCGGGATCGCGAAGCGGCGTGGTCTCGGCGTCGGCGGCCTGCTCGCGGAGTCCCGCATCGGCATGGCGGATGATGTTCAGGCCCTCGGCGTAGGCGGCCATGATGCCGTACTCGATGCCGTTGTGGACCATCTTCACGAAGTGTCCGGCGCCGCTCGGCCCGCAGTGGAGGTAGCCCTCCTCGGCGGTGCCGCGGCCCGCCGGCCGGCCCGGCGTCGCCTCGAGCGAGCCCTTGCCCGGAGCGAGGGTCCGGAAGACCGGATCGAGGCGGGAGACCGCGGCGGGATCGCCGCCGATCATGAGGCAGTAGCCACGCTCGAGTCCCCACACGCCGCCGCTCACGCCGCAGTCGATGTAGTGGATGCCCGCCGCGGAGAGCTCCTTCGATCGGCGAAGGTCGTCGCGATAGGAGGAGTTGCCGCCGTCCACGAGGGCGTCGCCGGCGGCCAGCAGGGGCCGAAGATCGGCGATGGTCCGGTCCACCAGGGCGGCGGGGACCATCATCCACACCGCGCGGGGCGCGGCGAGCTTGCCGACGAACTCGGCGAGGCTCGAGGCGCCGGTGGCGCCTTCCTTCGTCAGCGTCGCCACCGCCTCGGGGGCGACGTCGTAGACGACGCAGTCGTGCCCGGCCTTCATGAGGCGGCGGACCATGTTGGCGCCCATTCGTCCGAGTCCGATCATTCCAATCTGCATCGCTGACTCCTGCTGGCTTCCGTCGGGCAGCCCCATCGCCACGCCTGCAGCGGCATCGGACGCCGGACTCGAGGGGACCCTTGCGGCGGGCCGCCGTCGAGCGGGGACGCGACTTGCGCTGGGCGGCTCCGCTGGCGTTCGGTCGGGCCTCCAGACGGGCCTTGGGCGAGGGTGATGGGTGCGGGGCCGTCGGCTCGACGCCAACCGCCGCGGCCGCGAAGGGGGCGAGTATAACCCCGGGCGGTCGCCGTCCCATTTCCGACGGATCCTCGCGGAGAACGCCGCCATGCGAAGCGACTCGCCGATCGCCACCTCCTCTGCCCACGAACCGCCGGCGGGACGATCCGCCGAGGGCGGCCGCCGCCTCGGGCCGGGCGTACGGCTCGCCGTGGCGGCGTTGCTCCTCGCCGCCGCCGCTCCCGCAGCGGCGGCGGTCCCGCCCTGGAGCGTCGAGGAGATGCCCATCGAGCTTCGCCTCGAGGGCACCGGACGCCTCGAGGCGGCGCGGTCGCTTCGCCTTCGCGTGGTGCCGCGGGCCTACCGGGGGCCGCTCGTGGTGGCGGAGGTGCTTCGCAGCGGCGGCGTGGTGCGGGCGGGCGAGGTGCTGCTGCGCCTCGAGTCCGCGGAGCTCGAGCGGGAACTCGAGCGAAGCCGCCTCGAGCTCGAGGAGGCGCGGATCCGCCTCGACCTGCTCGTGGCGGAGCAGCGGATGCAGGCGGAGTCCGCGTCGAGGCGGGTCGAGCGGGCCGAGCGGGGGTTCCGCCGCAGCGAGCAGGCCCTCGCGTACCACCGCTCGACCGGCGACGAGCGGCAGTTCCGCGGCGCCGAGCTTCGCCTGCGGGGCGGCGAGGACGGACTGCTCAACCAGCGTCAGGAGCTCGAGCAGCTCGAGGCGATGTACGCCGGCACCAGCCTCGCCTCGGAGACCAAGGACATCGTGCTCGAGCGGGCCCGCCGCGCGGTGGCCCGCGCCGAGGAGAGCCTTGCCCTCAGCCGCATCGACCACGCCCTCTACCTCGAGACGCAGCGGGCGGAGCGGCTCGAGGACCTCGAGGAGGCCGCCGCCGGCGGCGCCATCGAACTCGCCCACGCCCGGGTCTCGCGGGAACTCGAGGAGATCCGCCGCCGCCTCGCCCTCGCGGAGTCGCAGCGGCGGGTGGCGGACCTGCAGCGCAAGGTCGAGGAACTGCAGGCGGATCTTCAGGCGATGGAGGTGCGAGCGCCCGCGGAGGGGCTTCTTGGGGCGATCTCGCTCCGCAGCGGCGATGCGATCTCGCCGCGGCAGGCGTTGACGGACTTGATCGATCCCACCGAGCTCGCGTTCCCGATTCGCCTCGGCCCGCAGGAGATCGCCTGGGCGGAGGACGGCATGGAGGTCGAGGTCTCCGTGCCGGACGCCCCGGGCCTTCGCGTGCGCGGCCGCCTGCTGGACCTGCTGCCGATCGGCGTGCCCGAGGGACGGTCGGTGCGGTTCCCGGCGCGGGTGGCGTTGCCGGCGGCGACGCCGCGGCTGCGGATCGGCATGGAGGCGAGGGCCGAGGCGATCGGCCGCACCGAAGGCGTGCTGGCGGTGCCGCTCGATGCGATCCGCGAGCAGGACGGGCGGACGATCGTGATGGTGCTCGTCGACGGCAGCGAGTCGCCCCGGCCGGTGGTGATCGGCCGCCGCGGCATCGCCTTCGCCGAGGTGATCGAGGGCCTCTCGCCGGGCGATCGGGTGGTGCGGGAAGCGCCGCCGGCGGGCGACGGCGATCCCGTCCCGGCCCGCGAGGACTCCTGAGATGCGTCGCGCCTCCGCGGCCGCGTGGCTGCTGGCGATGCTCTTCGCGGCGATCTCCGCGGCCTGCCGCGGTCCCGTCGCGGCGAACTCGCCGCCCGACGCTCCGGCATCCGCCGACTCGTCGGCGACGGCGGCGTCATCGGCGTCGGCGAGACTCGCGGCGGACCCGGCGCGTGCGCCCCGCGAGCGGGGGATCGCCTGGCTCGTCGCCAACCAGAACGAGGACGGCTCCTGGGGCTCCTTCGAGAGCGCCAGAAGCCGCGAGATCTACCTTGGCACCCAAGCGAGCCATCGGGCCTTCCGCGACGCGACCTCGGCGCTGGCGACGATGGCGCTGGTCGAGCCCGCGGGGCGGGATGCCGCGGCCCGGGCGGCTCTCGAGCGGGCGGTGGGGTATCTCGTCGCCACCGAGCCGAGCCGCCGCGTCAACAGCGACACCTTCTACAACACCTGGACCCACACCTATCTCGTCGCTGCCGCCGCCGAGGTCCTTCGCAGCGGCGTGCTCCCCCAGCGGGACGCCGCGCTTCGCGGACTGCTGCGGCGGGAGGTCGAGCTGCTGCTTGCCGCCCGCGCCGCCGACGGCGGCTGGGGCTACTACGACTTCGATCACCGCATGGCGACGCCCTCGGGCAACCACACCACC
>CAZQUA010000073.1:0-10349 GCA_964596455.1 uncultured Isosphaeraceae bacterium | reverse complement strand
CCGGAGATCCTCGAGGCCCAACTCGCGGCGCTCTCGCCACGCCTCGGCAAGCGGGTCGACCACTGATCGGCCGGGACTGACCCGCTCGGATCCGCCCATCCGCCCGCGCCGCTCGCGGGACCTCGCCGCCGTATGATCGTGCCGTGGCGTCGGAGGCCCGCCAAGGCGAGCGTGCGGAGTCGGCGTGGCGGGACGCCTCGCCGCTGGCAAGGGTCGATGGCCCGGTGCCGCTCACCGCGGCGGAGGCGATCCTCAAGGGCGTCCTCGAGTCCGAGCTTCCCTTCCATCGCCTGATCGGCCCGCCGCGGCCGCCGTTCCTGCCGATCTTCCGCCGTGCCGCGGAGTCGTCCGCGGCGACGCTGCTGCAGCGGCATGGGTGCGAAGTGATCGCCGTCGGCGATGCCGCCCGCTCGGTGTCGCTCGGCGCCCGCGCCGCCATGGCGGGGCGGGCCTCGCTGCTGCTGCTCGGGAACGACCAGCTCTACTACGCGATGCCCGCGCTGCAGTCGCTGCCGGCCCGCATGGGCGGCGGACTCGTGCTCGTGCTCGAGGACCATGCGGCCCTCTCGCCGGCGGCGCCGCCGCGGCCGCTGATGGCGGAGCTGGGAATCGCCTGCCTCGAGCCCCACGACCTCGAGCGTCTGCGGGACTCCCTCGAGATGGCCCTGCGGATCTCCCGCGGCGACGGGCGGCCCGCGGCGATCCTCGCCGACGTGGGCCTGCTGCGGAGCCTCGACACGATCGAGGCGAAGCCCAATCGCATCGTCGATCGGATCGATCTCGCGGCGGCGGAGCGTCGCCGCCGCCGGGTGCCGCGGATGCCCGAGGGCGGCGGGCCCCTGCGCCTGGCCCGTCGCCTCGAGCTGAACACCGTTCGGGCCATGCCGAGCCCCGGCGAGCGCGAGCCGCTCGGCCTGATCGTCGCGGGCGCAGCCCTGCAGCCGACGCTGCACCTGCTGGCGGAGGTGGGCCTTGCCGGGCGGGTGCCGCTGGTGGCGCTCGGCCTCACGTCTCCGATCGACGATGCCCTGGTCTCGCGGCTGCTGCAGCGATGCGAGCAGGTGGTGGTGCTGGAGTCGCGGCCGGGCGGCCTCGCGGGACCGCTTGCCGAGGTGATCGAACAGGTGCGGCGGCGAGGCGAGGAGCCCGCGGTGGTGTGGTGGCGGAGCCTGCCGCCGGGGGAACCCGGCGAGGCGCCGCTGTCGCTCGAGGGCGGCGATGCCCTGCGGCCGTCGCGGCTCGCCCGCAAGCTGCTGCATCTGCTGCATCCGGTGCGGCCGATGCTGCAGGTGGGATCCCGCCTCGTGGCGATCGAGGCGGGCTTGGCGGAGGTGCCGGTCCCGGATCGGGGCGCCGGCCTCGGTGCCGCCGGGGCTGCGGCGCTGGTGCGGGAGGTGCTCGAGGAGGCGGACCGCCGCATCCGCCGCGAGGGCGATGCCGCCGAGGGCGCCGTGGCCCTCGCCATCGACGGCATCGATCCCCCCGCGGCGGCGGGGCGGACGATTCCCGCGGAGATCTGGGACCGCAAGCGGTTCTCGTTCGAGGGGCCGGCGGCGGTTCGGCAGGCGATCCGGGCCCGCGGCACCCGCCTGATGGTGGTGTGCGACGTGGGCGGCGAGGACGAGGTCGACCTGCAGCGTCTTGCGGAGGCGGCGTTGCCCGCCGATCCCGGCGAACTCGTGTCGGTGCGGACGGTGGACCTCCACGACCGCGAGCGCCTTCGGAACGAACTCGTCGATGCGGCGGGCGAGGATCGCCTCGCGGTGATCGTGGCCCGCGACGGGCCGCCGCCGCGGTTCGACCCCATCGCGGCGGAGCGTCTGCTCGCCGAGGTCGACCGCCTCGGCTACGCCTCGCGGCAACGCCTCGTGCAGCTGGCGGAGGCGGCGTGCTTCGTCGCTACGGGCGAGGAGGACGAGCGGTCCCTGCGAGGCCTCGAGCCGCCGCCGCCGCTCGTCACCCGCGGCTGGATCCGCCGGCTGCCGCATCCCGCCGGCGGCGCGTTCCGGGTGCGCCTGCGGCCCTTCCTCGAGCAGATCGACGTGGTCCGCACCCGTCCCCCCAGCGGCGGGGACGATGGTCCGCCGCTGCCGGCTCCGCGGCCGATCCATGGGGCGGCGGCGAGGTGGCGGGTCCATCTGGCGGGCTACCGCGGAGATTCGCCGGGGGTCCTCGCCGGGGTCCTCTGCGAAGCCGGCGCGATCATGGGCTACCGCGTCCGCGCCATCTGGGAGCCCACCCCGATCGGCGCGGGGCGTCGGGCGTGGGCGCAGGTGCTCTTCACCCGGGACGGCCACGCCGAGGCGGCGCCGCTCGTCGCCGGCATTCCCTACGGCGAAGCCGATCTGCTGCTGGGCATCGATCCCGAGGAGACGCTGCGGGCCCTCGGACCCGACGCGGATCTGCGGGTGGCGGCGCCGGGGCGGACCCACGCGGTCGTGAACCTCGCGGCGGCGCCGGACCGCCCGATCGCGGAGTGGATCCCTGAACGCCTCGCCGATGCGGTCGCCCGCTCCTGCGTCGCCGGAGCGATGGTCGGCGACCATCTCGATCCCTGCCGGCGGAGCTTCCTGACCGATCGCCTGCTCGATCTGCTGCTGCTCGGCATGGCGTTCGAGCGAGGCCTCGTCCCGGTCACCGTCGATGCCATGCGGCAGGCGTTGGCGAGGGTCGAGTCGCGGGGGTTCGGCCGCCTTGCGGAGGCGTTTGCGCAAGGCCGCCGCCTCGCTGCGGCGAAGGGGCCGGCGGCGGGGGCACCGCCGGCGTCGCCGGGCCCGGCGATCGAGCGGGTGATCACGCGGGCGACCCGCGAACTCGTCGGGGGCGGGGCCCGCCGCCGCGAACGGATCGCGGCGATCGCCCGCGACGCGCTGGCGAGGATGCCCGGCCTCCTCGAGAGCCGCGCCGGGCGCCGCAGCGCCGGCGAGTTCGTGCGCCTGCTCGCCGCCGCCTCGGTGTGGGGCGGCCGCGAGCATGCGTCCCGCTACGCCGAGCGGATCCGCCGCCTCTACGCCGTCGATCGGGGCGACACCGCTCGCGAGCTCACCCGCCTTGCGATCCGCCCGGTGGCCGAGGCCCTGCTGATCCGCGATCTCTTCCAGGTGTCCGCGATGAGCCTGACGCCTTGGCACGTCGCGCGGCTGCGGCGGGCCCTGCGGGTGCGTCCGGCTCGGGGCGACCGCGTCGAGCGGCGGTTCCTGCTGCGTCTCGACGCGATCCTGCTCGGCCGGCGGGTGCGATGGGATCTCCGCACGAGCGATTGGCTGCCGATCCTGCTGCGTCGCCTCCGCCGTCTCGTCCCGTGGCGATGGCGGGGCACGCCCGGGGAGCGACGCCTTCGCGACGGGCTGCTCGCGAACGTCGAGCGGGCGGTGGTGGAGCTCGGCACGAGCGGCGACGAGGCCGCCTACCGGCGCTGGTGCGACGCGTTCCGCGGCATGGCGATGCGGCGGCGGCTCCGCGGCCCCGCGGTCACGCCGGTTCCGCCGCCGAGCGAAGCGTGAGCGGCACCGTCGCGGCCTGCTCGTGCCGCAGCTGCCCGCACGCCGCGGCGATGTCGCGGCCGCGGCTCGCTCGGATGTGGGCGTTGACGCCCCGCTCCCGCAGCGTCTCCTGGAAGCGGCGAACCGCATCGGTGGCGGGGCGGTCGAAGGGAAGGCCCTTGACCTCGTTGTAGCGGATCAGGTTCACGTTGCTGCGGAGCCGCTTCGCCACCGCGGCGAGCTCCCGGGCGTGCTCGATCCGGTCGTTGAAGTTGCCGAGGAGCAGGTACTCGAGGGTGATCTCGCGGCCGCTGCGGGCGAACCACTCGCTGCAGGCGTCGAGGATCTCCGCGATCGTCGCGTGCTCCGACCAGGGGATGATCCGCCGCCGCAGCTCGTCGTTGGGGGCGTGCAGCGACAGCGCCAGGTTGACCGGCAGCTCGAAGGCCGCGAAGCGGCGGATCGCCGCCGGCAGGCCGACCGTCGAGACGGTGATCCGCCGCGCCGAGATCCCCGCGCCCCAGGGGGCGTTGAGGATCCGGATCGCCCGGGTCACTTCGGCGAGGTTCGCCAGCGGCTCGCCCATTCCCATGAAGACCACATGGCTGATCCGCCCGACGCCCTCGAGGCGGCCGAGCCGCCACACCTGCTCGACGATCCTCGCGGCGGTCAGGTTGCCCTCGAAGCCGAGGCCGCTCGCGCAGAACCGGCATCCGACGGGGCATCCCACCTGGCTCGACACGCAGGCGGTCCGCCGCTGGGGGGTGGGGATCATGACGCACTCGCTGCGGCGGGCGGGATCGTCCCCGCCGCCGCGTCCCGGCCAGGCCAGCAGCAGCTTGCGGGTGCCGTCGCTGGCGGCCTGCTCCGCGGCGAGGGCGCCTTCGCCGATCGCGACCGCCTCGGTCAGCCACGCCCTCGCGGCCGCGGAGAGGTCGGTCATCGCCGCGGCTTCGCCGCACCCGCGCCGCCACGCCCAGGCGAACACCTGCCCGCCGACTCGGCGAGGATGCCCGGCCGCCTCCGCCATCGCCCCGAGCTCCTGCGGCGAGAGGCCGAAGAGGGGGGTGGGGGGCGACGCGGCAGGGTCGCGAGGGGACGGGTTCACCGCGGCGTCACTCCGCGGCGCTCACGGTGAGGTTCACCGTTCGCAACGGCACGCCCCGTTCGGCGAGCCACCGCTCGGTGTCGCCGCCCATGTCGATCCGGATCGAGCGGTTGCTGGGGTCGATGCCATGCTCCCGCATCAGCGTCTTCAGGGTGCCGGGGAGGCCGAACTCGACCGTCTCCCGCTGGATGTCCCGCTGCTCGACGGTCGCGGCGTGGGTCTCGACGAGGTGAAGGATCAGGTCCCGCACCAGATCCTCCGGAGCGCTGGCGCCGGCGGTGACGAGGACCGTGCCCACGCCCTCGAACCAGGCGGGATCGATCTCGGAGCGGTCGTCGATCAGCCTCGCCGGGGTGCCGCAGTGCTCGGCGATCTCGGTGAGGCGAACGCTGTTGGAGCTGTTGCGGCTGCCCACCACCAGCACCAGGTCGCACTCCGGCGCGAGCTCCCGAACCGCCTTCTGCCGATTGGTGGTCGCGTAGCAGATGTCCCCGCCGGGAGGCTCCTTGATGCTGGGGAACGCCTGCTTGAGCGCCGCGATGATCACCTCGGCATCGTCGAGCGACAGCGTCGTCTGGGTCAGGTAGGCGAGGCGATGGGGGTCCTCGATCCGGAGATGGGGAATGTCCGCGGGACTCTGCACCACCTGGATCGCCTCCGGCGCCTCGCCGCGGGTGCCGATCACCTCCTGATGGTCCTCATGCCCGATCAGCAGGATCTGGTAGCCCTTGCGGGCGTAGCGGATCGCCTCGGCATGCACCTTGGTGACGAGCGGGCAGGTCGCGTCCACCGCGGTCAGGTTGCGGCGGCGGGCCTCCTCGCGGATCGCCGGACTCACTCCGTGGGCGCTGAAGACCACGATCGAGCCGTCGGGCACCTCGTCGATCGACTCCACGAAGCGGACGCCGCGGGCCTTGAACCGATCCACCACATGCCGGTTGTGCACGATCTCGTGGTAGACGCAGACCGACTCCTCGGGGAAGAGGTCGAGAAGCTGATCGACCACGTCCACGGCCATGTTGACGCCCGCGCAGAAGCCGCGGGGATTGACGAGGAGCACCTTCATGCGGGTCGTTCTCGGCGGGGAGCGGCGGTCGATCCGCGGCGGCCGCGGTGCCTCGCCTGCGGACGCGGCAGGCCGTCGCGGCCGGAGGGCCGCGGGGCGGATCATAGCCCCCGCCGATTCGCCCACGGGCAGCGGTAGACTGCGGCGATGGCCGGTTCGCTCGTCGTCGAGGAACTCCGTCGCTACCTCGCCGAGGGCGGCGGCGACGCTTCGCCCGCAACGGCGGAGGAGGCCGCGGCCCGCTGCCGGCAGTGGGCGGCCCGGCACCAGGAGAACTTTCCGGTCCTCTCGGCGCTGCTGCCGCCGCGCCTGCGGGACGACTTCGCCGCGGTCTACGCGTTCTGCCGCGGCGCCGACGACCTCGCCGACGAGGCGAGCGGCCCCGAGGAGGCGAGCTCGCTGCTCGACTGGTGGCGAGCCGAACTCGACCGGGCCTTCGCGGGCTCGCCGCGGCATCCGGTGTTCATCGCCCTCGCGGCGACCGCCGCGAGGCACCGCCTCGAGGCCCAGCCGTTCCACGACCTGCTCGACGCCTTCGTGCAGGACCAGACGCTTCGCCGCTACCGCACCTGGGAGGAGCTGATCGCCTACTGCCGCCGCAGCGCCGACCCGGTGGGCCGCATCGTCCTGCGGCTCTTCGGCGCAGAGGAGAGTCCCGAGAGCCTCGCCGCGTCCGATGCGGTCTGCACCGGCCTGCAGCTCGCCAACCACTGGCAGGACCTGCGGCGGGACCTGCTCGAGCGGGACCGCATCTACGTGCCTGCGGAGCTGGTGGCGATCCCGGAGTTCGAGGCGCGCTTCCTCGCCTCGGCGCGGCAGGGCCACGCCTGCGACCGCACCTTCCTCGCGGAGAGCCGCGAGCTGGTTCGGGGACTCTGCGAGCGGACCTGGCCGCTCTTCGAGCAGGGCCGGGCCCTGCCGCCTCGCCTGCCCGCCGAGGCTCGCCCGGTGGTCGAACTCTTCATCGAGGGCGGCGAGCGGATCCTTCGGAAGATCGAGGCGTGGGAGTTCGAGACGGTCCTGCATCGGCCCCGCCTGTCCCGCCTCGAGCGGGCGGGCATGATCGCGAGGGCCTGGTGGCGGGCGAGGCGGGCGGGGAGGGCCGGACGGTGAGCGGCGTGGCGGACGCGGCCGGGCCGGCGGCGCTGGCGGACTCCTACGCCGCGTGCGCCGAGATCGTCCGCCGCCGCGCCGGCAACTTCTTCCATGGCCTCCGCCTGACGCCGTCGCCGCAGCGGGAGGGCCTCTTCGCGCTCTACGCGTGGATGCGGGAGGCCGACGACCTCGTGGATGGGGAGGAGGGCGGCGAGTCCTCGCCGCGGGCGGGGGCGGACGCGGCGTCGCGGGAGGCATCGCTCGACGCGTTCCTCGCCGCGACCGAGGACGCGCTGCGGGGGCGGGTGCCCGGCGAACTGGCGATCTGGCCGGCCTTCGTCGACACCGCGGCGAGATGGTCGCTGCCGCCGGAGCCGTTCCGCGAGATGGTCGAAGGGCAGCGGCAGGATCTGACGCTCGCCTCGCTTCCGGACTGGGCGTCGCTTCGGGTCTTCTGCCGCCGGGTGGCCTCGACGGTGGGGGAGTTGTGCGTGCGGATCTGGGGACTGTCCGACCGCGAGTCGATCGCCTTGGCGGAGGACCGCGGCATCGCGTTCCAGCTGACCAACATCCTGCGGGATCTGCGCGAGGATGCCTCGCGGGGCCGGACCTACCTGCCCCAGGAGGATCTCGACGCGGCGGGCATCGGGGCGGCGGATCTGCTGCGATGGTCGCCGCCGCAGGCGTCGCTCGCGGCGGTGGCCCCGACGATCGCACGGGCTCGCGAGCACTACGAGCGATCGGCCTCGCTCGAGGCGAGACTGCCCGCGGCCTGCCGCCCCACGCTGTGGGCGATGACGCGGATCTACCGCGGCCTCTTCGACCGGATCGAGGCGACGCCGTCGGTGATCGCGACGGGCCCGCGGGTCCGCCTGAGCACCTTCCGCAAGGCGATCATCGCCTGGCAGGCCCGCCGCCTCGGAGCCCGCTGGCGGCAGGCGCCGGCGGCGACGCCATGAGCCTGCCGGTGATCGTCGTGGGCGGGGGCCTTGCGGGACTGGCAGCCGGCCTCCGTCTCGCCGACCGGGGACGGCAGGTCCTGCTGCTCGAGACCCGGCCCCGCCTCGGCGGACGGGCCACGAGCTTCGAGGATCCCCGCAGCGGACTCGTGCTCGACAACTGCCAGCACGTGGTGCTCGGCTGCTGCGTGAACCTGCTCGACTTCTACGCGCGGTTGGGAGTGCTCGACGAGATCGAGTGGCACCGCGAGTTCTTCTGGGCGAACCCGCCCCATCCTCCCGACCGCATGGCGATCGGCCGCCTGCCGGCGCCGCTGCACTTCGCATGGTCGTTCCTCGCGGCGAAGCGGCTTCGCCTCGGCGAGAAGCGGCGGCTCGCCTCGGCGATCCTCGCGATCCTCCGCCTCGGCCGCGGCGGCCGCCTGCGCTGGGCGGACCGGCCCTTCCGCGACTTCCTCGACGAGACGGGGCAGGGGCCGCGGATCGTCGAGCAGTTCTGGAGCCCGGTGGTGGTGAGCGCCTGCAACCTCGACGTCGACGAGGTCGCGGCGAGCCATGCCCTGCAGGTCGTGCAGGAGGGGTTCCTCGCCAACCGCCTCTCCGCGGCGATGGGCCTCGCCAAGGGATCGCTGCTCTCGCTCTACGAGCCTGCGGAGGCGGCCTTGGCGGCGGCGGGGGGGCGGATCCGCACGGGCATCTCCGTCACCTCGATCGCCTTCGACGGCGAGCGTGCCGTGGGCGTGCACACCGACGAGGGCCCGATCGAGGCGAGCAGCGTGGTGGTGGCGGTGCCGCCGGATCGTCTCGCCAAACTGCTGCCGCCGCCGCTTCGCGAGGCCGATGCGCGGTTCGCCCACCTCGATCGGATCGGCACGAGCCCGATCCTCGGGGTGCACTGCTTCTTCGAGTCCCGCTTCACCGACCTTCCCCATCTCGTGCTGCCCGGCCGCGGCACGCAGTGGCTCTTCATGAAGGGCCTCGATCCCCTTGGGCGGTTCCACCTGCACGCGGTCGTCTCCGCCGCCACCGGATGGATGGGGCTCTCCGAGGCCGAGATCGGCGCGAGGGTGCTCGCGGACGTCCGCTGGGCGTTCCCGAACGGGGCGGTGCCGGAGCCGGTCGAGGTGCGGGCGATCAAGGAGAAGCGGGCGACCTTTGCGGCGGTGCCGGGCATCGACCGCCTTCGCCCGCGGCCCCGGGCGACGCCGCTCGGGGGCGTCGACAACCTCTTCGTCGCCGGCGACTGGTGCGACACCGGCTGGCCCGCCACGATGGAGGGCGCGGTTCGCAGCGGCTACGCGGCGGCGGCGGCGCTGCTCGGCTCCGACGGCGAGGGCGTGCTGCCGGACCTGGCCGTCGCGGCGATCCCGCGACGGCTCGGCCTGCGGGACGAGTGAGGCTGCATGAGCCGACCGCCGCTGCTTCCGCTCGGGCGCGTCGAGCGCCTCGCCAAGGCCCTCGGCTTCGCCGCGGTGGGCGTCTGCCCGGCCACGCCGATGGAGCGGTTCGAGTCGCTGCGGTCGTGGATCGCCGCGGGCCGGCATGGCGAGATGGCGTACCTCGCGCGGCATCTCGAGGCGCAGCGGGATCCGTCGAGCGTGCTGCCGGGCGTCCGCAGCGTGATCGTCGTCGCCGACCGCTACCACGACGGACGGCCCGATCGGCTCGACGCGCAGGCGCCGGCGAAGGGGCGGGTCGCCCGCTACGCCCGCGGCCGCGACTACCACCGCGAGATCCGCGAGCGGCTCGAACGCCTCGCGGCGGAACTCCGCGAACTCGCCCCCGAGGCCGCCTTCCGCGCCTGCGTCGACACCGCGCCGCTCCCCGAGCGGGAACTCGCGGCCCGAGCCGGGATCGGCCGCATCGGGAAGCACACCCTGCTGATCGGGAGCCCTCGCGAAGGCGGCGGCCTCGGCTCGTGGCTGCTGCTCGGCGAGATCCTCGCCACCGCCGAGATCGAGCCCTCGCCTCGCTCCGCGGCGGTTGATCCCTGCGGCAGCTGCACCCGATGCATCGACGCCTGCCCCACGAAGGCGATCACGCCCTTCTCGGTCGATGCGACGCGGTGCATCTCCTACCTCACCATCGAACATCGCGGCGGGATCGACCCGAGCCTGCACGAGGCGATCGGCGATTGGATCTTCGGTTGCGACGTCTGCCAGGAGGTGTGCCCCCACAACGCTCCGACCCGCCGCAGCCGTCGAGGCGGGACGCACGCCGCCTACGCGTCCCGCCGCGACGGCTTCGATCTGCTCGAGGTGCTGTCCTGGGACGAGGATGCGCGGCGAGACGCCTTCGTCACCAGCGCTCTCAAGCGGGCGAAGCTCGACATGATGAAGCGGAACGCCCTGATCGCGGCGGGCAACGCCCTCCGTGCACGCAGCGATGCCGCACTGCTCGTGCGGATCCGCGAGATCGCGGCGGACCCGGCGGAGCCGGCGATGGTGCGGGAGACGGCGCAGGAAGTGCTGGCGCGGCTGGGGTGCGAGGGGGGTGATGGTCGCGATGGGTGAAAGGGTCGGCGGGATCGCCTGATGGACCGGATGGCCTGATGGACCGGATGGACGTGACGGATGTGATGGACGTGCCGGACGTGATGCACTGAACTGGACGCCCTGCCCGGACCGCGCCCCCGCCCG
>CAZQUA010000072.1:0-10349 GCA_964596455.1 uncultured Isosphaeraceae bacterium | reverse complement strand
GGTCACCTGGGTGATGCTGATCTGTCGCCGGCATCTGATCGATCGCCTCCGCCGAACGGGCGCCCGCCCCGGTCTGGGGGTGGGCGAGGGACCGGCGCTGGATCAGGAACCCGCCTCTGCGGAGCCGGTGCGTCCGGAGGAGGCGGAGCGGGAGCGGATCCACTCGCGGATCGCCGAGCTGCCGAGTCTGCAGCGGACGGTGATCGAGCGGGCCTATCTGCAGGGTTTCACGCTTCGGGAGATCGCCGAGCAGCTCGGCATTCCCCTCGGCACCGTGAAGTCAGCGCTCAGCCGCGGCCTCGGCCGACTGAGGGATCGCCTCGGCGGCGAAGCGGAGCGGTCGCCATGACCGCAAGGTCCGCGGCAGGCACGGCGGTGGCGATCCCCATGGCGGTCGCGGATGCCCCCACAGGGTCCGAGATCCTGCAGCGATTCCCGGCGGGATCGCAGCGGCGACGCCGAGGGCCTTGGTGCGGGCACGAGCCGTCGCAAGACTCGGCGGACTTCCTGCCGAGGCGGTCCGGGAGAGGTGGAACCGCGTCTGACGGGGGCCGCCACGCCGGTCGCGAGGAGCGGTGGATGGGAGGATGGCAGCTCCCCGACTTGCGGAGCAGGACCTCATGGAACCGGCGTACGGTCGGAAACGCCGCCGGGATTACGGCCGGAATGCGGGATTCCTGCTGCGGGCCGGAACCGGATCGAGCGAGCGTCCGAACCTTCGACCCGTCCAATCGCCGGTCCCGACCGCCGGTTCCGTCTCTTCTCCGACTCCGGGGCGGCGATTGGGGAAGCATGTCGCGTCGCCCGGGTCTCCGCCAGAGAAGCCCGGAGTTCAGATGTTCGGGCGGAGCTGATCTGACGGGTCTGATCAATCTCTTGAAGATCAATCGTTTGAAGATCAATCTTCCAAGGATGTTGCGAGGCGGCGTCTCACGTGCAGGAGTGATGCGGAAGTGATGCGAACGATGCCGCCGATGACGACGATGCCGATCGACCCAAGCCCGACAGCGGGGGCAAGCGGCACGAGTCCAGGCTGGACCCACTCGGTCCGCCGGAGCCTTCGCCTCGCACCCGGGTCCGCCCGGTGGGGCGACGCCGCTCGCGTCGTGGGAGGCGGCGGCGGGGAAAGGGCCATGGAGGGGCGGAGTTCGTTCGAGGCAGGAGGTGCGAGGTGGCGATGAGCGGCGATGCCGACCAGTTCCCGGAGCGAGACGATCCGCAGTTGGGCCGTGATCCGCGGCAGCCGGGGCGGATGGGACGCGAGGACCTGCTGGATCTCGCCGGTCTGCAGGCGTTGGGCCTGCTCGGCGACGAGTCGCTCGAGGCGGAGTTCCGAGAGGCCTTCGACGCCGCCGATCCGCGCCTGCAGCAGGAGGTGATCGACCGTCAAGCCGAGTGGGCGACGGAGGCTGCGTTCCTCTCGAGCGAGTCGACACCGGCGTCGCTTCGGGATCGAGTCCTCGCGGCGCGGCCGCGGCCGGTCGGCGTCGCGGTCGGCCACGGCCGGGACGACGAGCACGACGGGTGGCTCGGCGACTCCATCGCGGTCGTGGGAAGCGGTCCGGCATCGTTGCCGCGAGACCGCGAGAGCGGCGACGAGTCCATGCGGTCGGGACGCCGGTCCTCGGGGCGAGGGCGTTGGGCCGGCGGCGATCCCGGATCCCGAGGCCGATCGGCCGACGCCCGATGGGCGGAGGCTGAACCGATCGAGTGGCGAGGCCGCGTCGGAGCGTGGCTCTGGCGGGCGGCGGCGCTGTCGCTTGCGGCGGGCCTTGCCGTCAGCGTGTGGTTCCAGGTGAAGCTGCTCGAGCAGACCTCGGCGATCGCCGGTCTCGCGGTGCAGCGAGGCACCGAGGAGAAGTTCCGCAGTCTCCTCGGCGTCGAGTTCGACCGCTTTCTCTCGGGGCGGGTGAAGGTCGTCGGCCTCGTCGGCGCCGGCGACGGCGGCGGCGTGGCCACCCTGCACGTCGATCCGGTGCGGCGGGACGGCTTCCTGGTGGTCATCGACCTGCCGCGGAGCGACGCCCCGTACCTGCTTCGACACGTGAGCGCGTCCGGCGAGGTCTCGACGGTGCTCGAGTCGATCGAGCCCGCGGGCAGCGTCGCGGGATTCCTGCTCGCGGACCTCGCCCCGCTGCTTCCCGTTCGGGGTCGCTGGGAGATCGTCGACGCCGCGGGCGAGGTCGTGCTGCGGTCCTCCTGACCGCTGCCGCGCCGGCCCGCTAGGCGACGGCTGCAGCGGGGGGAGAGGCGAGACGATGGCGGAGGGCCGCCGCGATGCCCGCGGCGATCACTCGCCGGCGCGGCGGGACCACTCGAACTCGAGGGGTTCGAGCTCCGCGGCGGTCCGCTGCCGCTGCTCGCCGAGCTCGCGGCTGCGACGGGGGTCGCCGAACACCGCCGGATCGAGGAGTTCCCGGTCGATCTCGCGCAGACGCGTCTCGAGGCGCTCGATCTGCCGCTCAAGGTCCGCCGTCGCGAGGCGCTCCGGCGAATCGCCCCGGCCGCGGCGGGGCGGGGGAGCCGCGTCCCGCTTGCCGCCTTGGCCGCCCTCCCGGCCTCCGCCCCGGGCTTCGCGGCGGGGCGCCGCCGCCGGCGTCGCGGCGGCGGACGGCGCCTGCCGCTGCAGCCACTCCGAGTAGCGTCCCGGGAACTCGGTGGCGCCGCCCTTTGCGTCGAGGATCAGCAGGCGGTCGCAGGTGGCCTCGAGCAGGGCGCGATCGTGGCTGATGAGGATCAGCGAGCCGCTGCCCTGCTGCCCGAAGAGCACCAGCGCCTGCTCGAGACGCTCCGCGGAGGGAATGTCGAGGTGGTTGCTCGGCTCGTCGAGCACGATCAGGTTGTGGGCGGCCGAGACGAGGCCCGCGAGGACGGCGCGGCCCCGTTCGCCTCCGGAGAGGTCCGCGAGCGGCTTCTCCTGGTCGCTCCCCGAGAAGAGGAAGGCGCCGGCGAGGTTGCGGGCCTGCTGCTCCGACGCTCCCACGCTGCCGTCGAGCGAGAGGATCACGCTCTGCAGGTAGCGGTACACCGGAAGGCTGAGGTCGAGATGGTCCTGGCTCTGCCGGAACCATCCCACGCTCAGGCGGGGACTCGACTTGACGGTGCCGCCGTCGGCGGGGATCTCCCCGAGCAGCACCCGCACGAGCGTGGTCTTGCCGGCGCCGTTGGGGCCGATGATGCCCAGGCGATCGCCCGGCTTGATCGTGATCGAGAGGTCCTCGAACAGGCGCTTCTCGCCGTATCGCTTCGAGAGGTGCTCGCCGCCAAGCAGCAGATCGCCGACCCGCGGCGCCTTCGGCAGAAGCAGGTTCATCACGCCCTGCTCCATCGGCTGCTCCACCAGCTCGTCCCGCTTGAACCGCTCGAGACGGGTCTCGCGTCCCCTCGCCTGCTTGGCCCGCTGCCCAGCCTTGTAGCGGGCGATGAACTGCTCCTCGGCGCGGATCTTGTCGAGCTGCTTCGCGTGGTTGCGGGCCGCGGTCAGCTGCCGCTCGGCGCGGAGGGCGATGAAGTCGCGGTAGTTGCCGGGGTACTCCCGCAGGCGGCCCTGGTCGATCTCGATGATGCGGCTCACCACCCGGTCGAGCAGCCAGCGGTCGTGGCTGACGAGGACGACGGCACCGGGGAACTCCTCGGCGAGGAAGGTCTCCAGCCACTGCCGCCCGTCGATGTCGAGGTGGTTGGTGGGCTCGTCGAGCAGCAGCAGGTCCGGCTGCTCGAGCAGCAGGGTCGCGAGGCCGAGCCTCGCCTTCTGCCCGCCGGAGAGGGTGCCGACCTTCTGCTCGAACTGGGCGTCGGAGAAGCCGAGGCCGTGCAGGGTCGCGTCGACGCGATGCTCGATGGCGTATCCGCCCATCGACTCGATGCGGGCCTCGAGCTCGGTCTGCCTCGCGAAGAGCTTCTCGAGACGCGCGGGATCGCCGGCGACCTCCGGCTCGGCCATCTCCTCGAAGAGCGCCGCGAGCGACGCATGGGCCGCATGCAGCTCGGCGAAGGCGCCCTCCGCGGCGCCGCGGAGGGTCTGCTCGGGATCGAAGCGGGGATCCTGGCTCAGGTAGCCGACGCGGGCGTTGCGGGCGAGTCCCACCTGCCCGCGGTCCGGCTGCATGAGCCCGGCGATGCACTTGAGCAGGGTGCTCTTGCCGCATCCGTTGCGGCCCACGAGGCCGACCTTCTCGCCGGCCTCGATCGATCCGGTGACGTCGCCGAGGATCTCCCGGGAACCATGGGCGAAGCGGACGGCGTTGAGCGAGAGCAGCGGCATCGGCGGAGGGTGGCGGAGGACTCGGCGGGGAATCGGGAAGTGTACGGGGCGATGCCGCGGACCCGCTTCCGAGCGTCGATACACTCCCGCCGTGCCCGATCGAGAGGACGCCGCTCCGCCGCCGCTCGCCGCCCGCGTCCGGGCCGCGTCGCTTCGGGTGCTGCCGGTGCTGCTCGTGGCGGGCGGGATCGCTCTGTGGTTCGGCTCGATCGGGCGGGCGTGCGAGCCGCAGTTCGCGGCGTGGGCGGCGGCGTTCGAGGAGAGCATCCGCAGCGGGTCGCCGCGGCTGCCCCACCCCGGCCGCCTCGCCGACGATCTTCTGCGAGCGCCGGTCGAGGCGGCGCTGGCGGTGCCGGTGGATCCGGCGTCGGCGGTTCGCGTCGAGGCGTCGCCCGAGTCGGGGGAGGCGGTCGCGTCCTGGATCGACCGCGACGGCGGCCGCCGCTACCTCGAGCTCCGCTGCGATGGCGGATCCGTCGAGGTCCGCGGGGTCGGGGTCGAGCCCGCTTCGATGCCGAGATGGGACGAGGAGGCGCGATGAACTCGGGCGATGGAGCATGATCGACGAACCCCCCACGAACTCGGAGGCGGCGGAGGGCCACGCTCGCGGGGGCCGGACCGGCGTGGTGTGGCTCAACGGGGCGATCGTCCCGATCGGCGATGCGTCGGTCTCCGCCTTCGACGCCGGCCTCCTGCATGGGGTGGGCCTCTTCGAGACCATCGGCGCGAGGGGAGGCGCCCTGCGGGACCTCGAGCCGCACCTCGATCGCCTCGCCGAGAGCGCCCGGCAGCTTCGGTTGAGCGAGCGGGTGCGGACCGAGCCGCTCGCCGACGCGGTCCGGGAGGCGTTCCTGGCGAGCGGCCTCGCGGACGCCCGCGTCCGCGTGACCATCACCGGCGGCGATCTCAACATGCTTGCGGCGGGGCCCGCCAAGGCCGGCGACCCGACGATTCTCGTCGCGGTGACGCCGGCGACCCGCTATCCGGAGGAGCTCTTCGTCCGCGGCGCCCGCCTCGCCGTCGCCGATGCCCGCCTCAATCCGCTCGACCCCTTCGCATCCCACAAGACGCTGAACTACTGGCCCCGCCTCTCGGCGCTGCAGCAGGCCCTGCAGCAGGGCTGCGACGAGGCGCTCTGGCTCTCGGTCACCAACCATCTCTGCGGCGGCTCGGTGAGCAGCCTGGTCGTGGTGAAGGGCGGACGGGTGCGGTCGCCGCTGGTGCGGGGCGAGGAGCCCGCGGGCGGCATCGCCTCGCCGGTGCTGCCGGGCACGACCCGCGCCTGGCTGCTCGGGTGGGCGGAGGCGGAGGGCCTCGAGGTGGAGCGGCGGCTCCTGACGATCGACGACCTGCTCTCCGCCGACGAGGCGGTGCTGCTCAACTCGAGTTGGGGCGTGCTGCCGGTGGTCGCCGTCGAGGCTGCCGCGGTGGGCAGCGGCGCCGTCGGCGAACTCGCGACGCGGTGGCGGGAGCGGTGGCTCGCCTGGGGGAGCGACGGCGGCGAGGCCCGCGGTTGAACGGCGTCACAGCGGGCGGATGACCCGCACGTTGACCCGGCCCGCCTCCGTGGCGGCGGGCCGCATGCCGCCGCCGAAACGGGCGAGCCGCCGCCATGCCGCCGCCGCGAGCAGCGCCACCGCGGCGAGCGTGACCACGCCGATCGCGAGCAGCAGCGAGACCGCCACGATCGGGATCGCCACGAGCACCGCCAGCAGCGCCGCGAGACCGCCGCCGAGCGATGCGCCGACGCGGCCGCCGCCTCGCGGCGGGGGGGTCCACACGCGGCTCTCCACTCGACTTTCCACTCGCCTCTCCACGGGACTGTCCAAGGAACTCTCCACGGGGCGATTCGATCTCGTCGTGGCGGCGTCCATCGCGACTCCCGGACCGCAACCCCTGCGGAGCGGCCGTCGCATCGCGGCGACGCGACCTCGGGGGCGACGCGGGAACGGTAGCATCCCCGATCGGTCGTCCGCCACCGGACGGCCCGCCTTTCCTCGTTCACCCCGTCCCAAGGAGGGAGACGCGTCCCATGGCCCGTCGCCGCCCCGCCGCTGCGCCGTCCGCCGAGGCCTCCGCGGATCCGGCCGCGCCGCCATCCGCCGCCGGCGGCTTCGTGCATCTGCACCTGCACACCGAGTACTCGCTGCTCGACGGCGGCAACCGCATCGAGCCGCTGATGGACCGGGTGAAGGAGCTCGGGATGGATGCCGTGGCGATCACCGACCACGGCAACCTCTACGGAGCCATCGAGTTCTACACCAAGGCCAAGGAGCGGGGGATCAAGCCGATCCTCGGCATCGAGGCCTACGTGGCCCCGGACCGCGACGGCCGCGCCGGCGACCGCCGGGACCGCACCCACACCGGCGTGGCCGACGGCGGCTTCCATCTGGTGCTGCTGGCGATGAACGCGGCGGGCTGGGCGAACCTCATGCGCCTCAGCTCCGACGCCTTCCTCGAGGGCTTCTACTACAAGCCGCGGATGGACAAGTCGACCCTCGCGCAGTGGAACGAGGGCCTGATCGCGATCAACGGGCACCTCGGCTCCTCGATCGCCCACCATCTGACGAGGTTTGCCGACAGCGGCGAGGCCGAGCACTGGCGGCAGGCGGTGGCGGAGGCGAAGTGGCACGCGGAGGCGTTCGGCCCCGACGCCGCCGGCGAGCCCCGCTTCTACATCGAGCTGCAGCGGCACGTCCCCGAGCAGGAGCGGATCAACCCGCTGCTCGTGAAGCTCGCCGGGGAGCTCGGACTCCCGCTCGTCGCGGACAACGACGTGCACTTCCTCCGCCGCGAGGACCACGACCTCCACGACACCCTCTGCTGCATCTCCCTCGGCAAGTCGAAGGACAGTCCCGACCGCCTCCGCTACCCCGAGGAGGTCCACCTCAAGAGCCCCGCGGAGATGGCGGCGCTCTTCCCCGAGGCGGAGGAGGCCCTGCGGAACTCCGTGCGGATCGCGGAGCGCTGCGAGGTGGAGATCCCCTTCGGCGCGAACCACGCCCCCATGGTGCGGGTGCGGCGGCTCGGGGAGATGCCGCCCTACGACCCGGCCGATGGCGAGGGCTGGTTCAAGCGAGCCTGCGCGACCCTCGAGGTGCTGCCCTACGCGGAGGAGCAGGGCGACGAGCAGGCCCTCGCGGCCCTCCGCAGCGAGTGCGACGCGGCGCTGCGGGACCTCTGCGAGGCCGGCCTTCGCTGGCGCTACGGCGACGGGGGCGGCGGCGAAGCCATCCGGGCACGGCTGGAGCGGGAGATCGGCATCCTCTCCGCGAAGCTCATCACGCCCTACTTCCTGATCGTCTGGGACTTCGTCAACTGGGCGCGGCAGCAGGGCATTCCCGCGGTCGCGAGAGGCTCCGGCGTCGGCACGATGGTCGGCTACGTGCTCGGCCTCTCCAACGCCTGCCCGGAGCGGTACGGGCTGCTGTTCGAGCGATTCACCGACCCCGACCGCAGCGAGTACCCCGACATCGACATCGACATCTGCCAGGACGGCCGCGGCGCGGTCATCGACCACGTGCGCCGCAAGTACGGGCACGTCGCGCAGATCATCACCTTCGGGCGTCTCAAGGCGAAGGCCGCGATCAAGGACGTCGCGCGGGTCATGGGGCTCGCGCCCGCAGAAGGTCAGCGGCTTGCGAACCTCGTGCCGCCGGAACTCCACATCACCGTCGAGGAGGCGCTCGAGAAGTCGCCCGACCTGCGCGAGGCGGCGGAAGACCCGGTCGTCCGGCGCATCGTCGATACGGCGCAGGCCCTCGAGGACCATGCTCGCCACGCGGGCATCCACGCCGCGGGCGTGGTGATCGCCACGCAGCCGCTCGAGAACATCGTCCCGCTCTGCCGTGGCTCGGGCGGCGACTCCGACGCGGTGGTCACGCAGTGGGACGGGCCGACCTGCGAGAAGGTCGGGCTGCTCAAGATGGACTTCCTCGGGCTGCGCACGCTCTCGACGATCGAGATGGCGAAGCGGCTCGTGCGGGAAGGCCTTCCCGACGAGGCGATCTGGCGGGCGGTCGGCAAGGAGCCGCCCGCGGCGAAGGGCAAGGGCGCCCGCGAGCCGCATCCCCTCGAGCTCGACCGCATCGACTTCACCGATCAGAAGGTGCTCGAACTCTTCCGCCGCGGCGACACCGCCGGCATCTTCCAGTTCGAGTCCGGCGGAATGCGGCGGCTGCTCCTCGAGATGCAGCCCGACCGCATCGAGGACCTCATCGCCGCCAACGCGCTCTACCGGCCGGGGCCGATGGATCTGATCCCCGACTACAACGCCCGCAAGCACGGCAAGCAGGCGGTTCCGAAGGTCCATCCGATCGTCGACGAGCTCGTCGCGGAGACCTACGGGATCATGGTCTACCAGGAGCAGGTGATGCAGGTGCTGCATCGCCTCGGCGGCATCCCGCTCCGCGGGGCGTACTCGATCATCAAGGCGATCAGCAAGAAGAAGGCCTCGACGATCGACGCGGCCCGCGCCGACTTCACCCGCGGCGCCGCGGAGCGGGGCGTGGAGGCGAGGCAGGCCGAGGAGCTCTTCGAGCTGATCCTCCGCTTCGCCGGCTACGGCTTCAACAAGAGCCACTCCACCGGCTACGCGATCGTGGCCTATCAGACCGCCTACCTCAAGACCTACTTCCCGGCGCAGTACCTCGCGGCGGTGCTGACCTTCGAGAGCCAGGCGCGGAAGGTCGAGGAGTGGGGGGCGTATCTCGAGGAGTGCCGGCGGGTGCCCTGGCCCGACCACGACGCCGCGTCGCCGCACCTCGGCGTCGAGGTGAAGCCGCCCGACCTGAACCGTTCGGAGTTCGACTTCGCGGTGGTCTACGGCGAGGACGAGCCCCGCACCCACTGCCACGGGCACATCCGCTTCGGCCTGAACGCGGTCCGCAACGTGCCCGCGGGGGCGGTGCGGGAGCTGCTCGCGGAGCGGGGAGCCCGCGGGCCGTTCCGTTCGCTCTACGACCTCTGCGAGCGGATCGATCCGGCCAAGGTCCCGGTGAAGGCGGTGGAGTTGCTCGTGAAGGCGGGGTGCCTCGACTCGATCCACGGCGCCGAGCTTCGGGCGGCGATGGTGGCGACGCTGCCGGAGTGCATGGCCGCATCCAAGCGGGCCGCGGAGGCGAGGCGGCAGGGTCAGGACAGCCTCTTCGGCTTCGGCGGCCCGGAGGCGGCGGCGGAAGCCGAGGTGGCGGAGCCGCCGCTGCGGAGCGTGGCGGCGTGGAGCCGCGAGCAGACCCTCGCCGAGGAGAAGGAGGCGTTGGGCTTCCATCTCTCCGGCCATCCGCTCGATGCGTTCCGCGGCCGCCTCGCGACCTTCTGCTCGACGGAGATCGCCGGCATCGCCGACCTGCCCGACGGGATGCCGGTGGTGGTGGGCGGCATCGTCCATCGCGTCAAGCTGATCACCACCCGCCGCGGCGACCGCATGGGCGTGGTGGGCATCGAGGACCGCAGCGGCTCCATCGAGGCGACGGCGTTCCCCGAGGTCTTCAGCCGCTACGGCGAGATGCTCGCGGCGGGCCGGATCGTGGTGCTCGCGGGCTTCGTGGACCGCGCCCGCGGCGACACCGTGGTCCTGCTCGACCGCGTGGTGCCGATCGAGGAGGTCTCGACGCATCTCGCCACCCGCCTCGAGATCCGCCTCGAGGCCGAGCCGGGCCCGGACCACGAGGGCCCGCCGCCGGAGATGGCCCTCGATCTCCTGCACGGCCTGCTGCGGCAGGCCTCCTCGAGCGTGGCGTCGCTGCAGGGGCGTCCCGTCGAGGTCGCCCTCGACGTCGACCTCGGCCGCGAGCGGATCACCCTGCTGCCCCGGGGCCTGCGGGTGGTGCCGGACCCCGATCTGCTGCACCGGATCGCCTCGGTGGTGGGCGAGGCGAACCTGCGGGTGGTGGGGGGATGGAGGCCCACGCGGAACCGCGGTCCGCGGCGGGAGCCGCCTCGCCAAGCGGCGATCGCCTGACGCGCCGCGGGGGGAGCGGACCAAGCGGCGCGTCGCTGCAACGCGGCACGCGATTGCCATGCCCGGCCCGCTTTCGCGCGTGCATGCAACGCGGCGCTCGATTGCCCCGCCCGGCCCGCTCCC
>CAZQUA010000071.1:0-10427 GCA_964596455.1 uncultured Isosphaeraceae bacterium | reverse complement strand
GGCGTCCGCGGCGTTCCCGCAGCCGCCCGCTGCGGGTCGGATCGATCTGGGTCGGGCGTATCTTCGTCTCGAGCGTCAGCTCGCGGCGTCGCCGCCATCCGACGAGGCGAGGCGGGAGGCCAACCGCCGCTTCGACGGACTGACCATGCTCTTCTTCGCCGGACGGTTCGCCGCGGCGATCGGATCCCTCGCGGAGCTGGAGGCGGACCTGCGGGGCCTTGATGGCGAGGCGCGAGCGGTGTTCCTGGCCGCGGCCTCGCAGCGATGGAGCCTGGATCCGCCGCAGGCGGTCGTCGGCGCGGATCCGCCGCAGGCGGTCTTCGGAGACGTGCCGCCGCTTTCGATCGTCGCAACGCCGCTGGGGACGCCGCAGCCGGAGGCGGCGAGGGGCGTGGTGGAGTCCTTCGAACTGGTCGCGCCGGATGGATCCCGCTGGCCGCTCCGACGGGGCGAGGATGGCCGGGCGGCCTTCCCGGAGGACGGCCTGCCGCCATGGTCGCCGGGGCGGTGGCGCCTCGAGGCGATGCTGCCGCAGGGGCGGGGCGGGATCGAGGTCGCCTCGCTCGACCTGCTCTCGGCTCCCCTCGAGGCGAGGCGGGCATCGCTGGAGCGACGCCTTGCAGCGGTGTCGGAGTCCTCGCATCCCCAGGATCTCGACCTGCTGCGATCGAGGCTCGCGCTGCTCGAAGGATCGTCGCCGGCCTCCACGGCGGGACTGCTGCTCGGGCCCGAGCTGCTGCTTGACGAACTTGACGAGGAAGTCGCCTCGATGGAGGCGGGCCGCCGCGCCCACGCGGGCCTCGTCGGGCATCGCTGGCGAACCGTCTCGCTCGGCGGGTTTCGCCTGCCGCTGCGGGTCTTCGTGCCGTCTTCGGTTCGCCGTGGCGACGCGGCGGTGCCGCTGCTGATCGTCCTGCATGGGGCGGGCGGCGACGAGCACATGTTTCCCGATGGCTACGGCGGCGGACTCGTCGCCCGCCTCGCCGAGGAGCAGGGCTTCGTGGTGGCGAGTCCGCTGACGACGGTCTTCGCGACGGGAGGCTTCCTCGAGCCGCTGCTCGAGGAGATGGCGGCGATGGCGCCGATCGATCCGGCGAGGATCCATCTCGTCGGGCACTCGATGGGCGCCGCGGCGGCGGCGCGGATCGCCTCGATGCAGCCGGATCGCATCGCCTCGATCGCGCTGATCGCCGGCAATCCCCGCTTCGACCCTGCCCGCCCGCCCCCGCCGGCCCTCGTGGTGGCGGGCGAGTTCGATCCGCTCGCGCCGGCATCCCGGGTGGGCCCCGCCGCCGCTGCGGCGAGGCGGCAAGGGATGGAGGTCGACTTCGAGTCGATCGCGGGCGCGGGGCACACCCTCGTGGTCGCCGAGAGCCTGCCGATGGCGGTGGCATGGCTGCTCGCGCGGCCGCAGGCTCCGTGAGGCGTTGCGACGCCGGGGCGATGGAGGCGTCGGCGACTCAGGCGGGGCGATCGAGGCCCATCGATCTGGCCCACTCCTGCGGGCCCATCGGCATCTCCCGCTGCAGGTAGTCGAGGTCGGCGGGGGATCGCCCCGGGTCGGCGAGGATCCGTTCGGCGATCTCGCGGTGGTGGCGGGCCTTGGCGGCGTTGCCGCGGTGGCGATGGATCGAGGCGAGGTAGCGATGGCTGTCGAGCGATCCGGGGTGCATCGCGACCGCCGCGTCGAAGGCCACGATGGCATGATCGAACTGCTGCATCCAAGTCAGAGCGACCCCGAGCAGGTGATGGCCCTCCGGGAGCACATGCTGCCGTTCCACCGCATCGAGGGCGTGCTCGGCGGCGTCCTCGAAGCGGCTCGCCGCGAGGTCGATCCTCGCGAGGCCGAGGTGCACCGCGGGGTTGGAGGCATCGAAATCCTTGGCCCGCTCGTAGTGGCGGGAGGCCTCCTCGAGGCGGCCGAGGGCGGCGCAGAGAGCGCCGAGGGAGAGCGCCAGCTCGGGGCGATCGGCATGCGGGGCGAGACGCTCGTCGAGCACCGCGGCAGCCTCGGCGGATCGTCCGCCCGCGGCGAGGGCGGCCCCGAGCAGCACCGCCGCCGCAGCGTCGTGCGGGTCGAGGCGGAGGCGGGCGCGTGCGGCCTCGGCGGCGGCATCGAAGCGGCGGCTCCGGAAGTTGGCGTTGGCCAGCGCCATCGCATACCTCGCCTCCTCGGGCCGCGAGGCGACGAGGCCCTCGAGCAGCGGGATCGCCATCTCGGGGCGGCCCGTCGAGACGAGCACCGTCGCATGGTTGAAGCGGGTCTCGCGGTCGACGAGATCGAGCTGGGCCGCGGCGTCCTCGGGAAGCGCCGCGAGGTAGCCGAGGTCCACCAGCTGGCGGATGGCCTCGCGGGCCTCCGTGGGATCCTGCCGCAGATCCGCGGGATGCAGGCCCGCCTCGCCCTCGGTCAGGTCCCAGCTGAGCAGCGGCGGCGGCAGTTCGCCAGCCGAGAGGGCTTCGCGAAGCACCCGCCCGTCCATGTCGGCGCCGGGTGGCACGCCGAGCAGCGCCAGCGAGGTGGGGGCGATGTCGAGGATGCCGGGACGCTGGACCGTGGCGCCGCGGACGATGCCCGGGCCCCGCATGGCCAGGATCCCGAAGGGGCGGTGCCAGGCGGCCTCGCGTTCGGCGCGGGCTTCGTCGGGCACTTCCAAGGCCGGCGGACGGCGGTGGTCGCAGTAGAAGCCGTGGTCCGAGAGCAGGATCACGGTGGTGTCGTCGCCGGCGGCCTCGAGCAGGCGGCCGAGCATCGCATCGTGGAACTGGTAGAGGTTGGGCATCACGCTGCCGTAGGCGGCGATCTCCTCGTCGCGGACGCCGGGCAGGCGGGGCGGCAGGTACCGCATGAAGTGGTGCCCGACGGTGTCGATCGCATCGAGGAAGACCATCATGCAATCCCACCGCTCGCCGCTGCGGCGGTCCTGCTCGAGGATCGCCATCGCCGCATTCTGGACCGAGAGCGTGGAGGCGAGCAGCCTCGCGAGGGTGGCGGGGCGGTCGTCGCCGTCGTCGAGGCCCCGTCCCTTCGGCAGGAAGGCCGGGAGCATCTCGCGGATCGCCGCGGCGGGCGTGGTGCGGACGAGATCGATGCGGCGGGCCATCTCCGGCGGATGCACCGCGCCGTCGGGAAGCGGCCACGGGCCGCCGTGCATCGGCGCCCCTTCGCAGAAGAGGTTCGAAACGCAGCAGCCGCGGATCGGCTCGGCCGGATGCGAGGCGTACCAGCCCACCACATGCGTGCGGAGGCCCGCCTGCGTGAGGATGTTCCAGATCGCCTTGGTGCGGCGGCTCGTGCTCGAGGCGAGGCGGAGCCTGCCGGATGCGGGATCCGCCTCCACGAAGTTCAGGATGCCATGCTTGTCGGGGGTCTTGCCGGTGGCGATCGAGGTCCACAGCAAGGGCGAGAGGCACGGCTCGAGGGTGCTCAGATCCGCCCGCACCCCGCCGTCGAGGAGCCTGCGAAGGTGCGGCATGCCTCCCGCGGCGAGCAGGCGATCGATCATGATCCAGTCCGCGGCATCCCAGCCGAGGATCAGCAGACGCTTGGCGAGGCGTTGGGGCATCCCCGCATGATCGCACAGGGATTGGCGATGGACCAGACGACGCCGCCTCTCGGACCGCATGCCTGCTCCGAGAAGGCGGCGAGAACCGGTGCCCTGCGAGGTTGGGCCCGCCTTCGGCGAGCGATTCCGATGGATGCGGCGGCGAGGTCGAGGAAGGCGCGGCAAGGCGGGGCCTTCTCCTTGACCCCGCTCGCTTCACCAGTAGCCTCCATTCGATGACGAGCGACCGCCCACGCTTCTCTTCCGCATCCTCCGCGGCCCTGTGCGCGGGCGGGATCCTCGCGGGGATCGCCGCGGGCAACGCCGCCGGCGGCGAGGGCCTGCCCTTCACCTCGGAGGCCCCCGAGCGGGGCATCCAGTACACGATGGGCTCCGGCACGAGCGGCGGCCAGTTCGGCTTCGGGATCTGCCTTGCGGACCTGACCGGCAACGGGCATCTCGATCTGGTCCTGATCGGGCGCACCAGCGGCATGCCGGGGATCTTCGAGAACGACGGCACCGGCCACTTCACCAACCGCACCTTCGATGCCGCCATCCCGCCGCTTGCCGCCGCCAGCGCCGTGTACGCCTTCGACTTCGACGGCGACCGCGACCTCGACCTCCTCTTCACGCAGGTGCCCGGCCCGACCCGCCTCTACCGCAACGATGGGAACTTCGCCTTCGTGGAGGTGACCGCCAAGGCGGGCCTCGGGGCGGTCATGTACACCAAGGGCGGAAGCATCGCGGACTTCGACGAGGATGGTTGGCTCGACCTGTACCTCTGCAACTACTCGCCCGACCCGGCCTTCTCCCGCAACCTGCTCTACCGCAACCGCGGCGACGGCACCTTCGAGGAGATCGGCGAGTCGCTCGGGGTGGACTCGACCTGGCTCAGCTTCCAGTCGGTCTTCGCCACCGTCGATGCGAGCGGCCGCCCGGGCCTCTACCTCAGCAACGACCATCGCGGGTTCGGCGGGCGGAACATGCTGTGGCGCAACGAGGGCGGCACCTTCACCGAGGTGGGCCTCGAGACCGGCGCCGGCGTGCAGCTCGACTCGATGGGGCTCGCCGCCGGCGACTTCAACGGCGACGGCCTGATCGACTTCTACCTCACCAACACCCGCGAGGCCTACGGGGTGTCCCCGGGCAACCCGCTGCTGCTCAGCCGCCCCAACGGCCAGTACGTCCGGTCGGACGCGGAGTGGGGCGTGACCGTCGACGAGACCGGATGGGGATGCCACTTCTGGGACTTCGACAACGACGGCCATCTCGACCTCTACGTGAACAACATCGATCAGCCCAACAACCTCTTCCGCCACGAGGGGCAGCCGCCCATGGTCGATGTGGCCGCGGCGTTCGCGGTCGATGGCACGCTCACGCCCTCCTACGCATCCGCGTTCGGGGACGTCGATGGCGACGGCGATCTCGATCTCGTGCAGAACAACCTCGGCGGCAGCGTTCGCCTGTACATGAACCACGAGGGAAGCCGACGCCACTGGCTGCGGGTGCGGGTCGCGGGGGTCTTCCCGAACCACCATGCCATCGGGGCTCGGGTCGCCCTGCGGGTCGACTCCGACCCCGCGGAGTTCCCGCGGACGCAGTGGGCCGAGGTCCGCATCGGCGGCAACGCCTACCTCTCGCAGCAGGAGACCACCGTCCACTTCGGCCTCGACACCGTCGCCGAAGCGACGGAAGTGGAGGTCCGCTGGCCGGGCGGCGGGCCGGTGCGGATCCTCCGCAACCTGCCGGCCAACGAGGTCTGGACCGCCTACCACCCCGACCTGCTCGGTGACTCCGATGGGGATGGCGTGGTGGGGCTGCCGGACTGGGCGGCGCTCTGCGAAGGCTTCGGGGGGACGGTCGAGCCGGGGCGGGAGATGCTCGACTTCAACGGCGACTGGCGGATCGACGCGGTCGACGCCGAGGCGTTCTGGGCCCGGGCAGCGGTGCGTCGGGGCGATCTCGACGCGAGCGGCCGCGTCGACGGCGGCGACCTTGCGATGCTGCTGTCGGCGTGGGGCACCGGCGGAGCCGACCTCGACTGCAGCGGCGGCACCGACGGGGCCGACCTCGCGATCCTGCTCGCCAACTGGACCCGCGGCCGCTGATCGGCCGGCCCTTCGCGGCGAGGCTTCACAGCACCGGCGGGATCGGGCAGTCGACGAGGTCGCCCACCGCCCGCAGCAGCTGCACCTCGATCGGGCGGGCCTCGCCGTCGTGGGCAACCACCGCCGCGGCGGCCTTGAGCAGCCGCTCCCGCTCCTGCATCCGCGTGTCCGCGAGGCTGCGGGCGGCGGCCTCGATCGCATCGAGCGTGCAGCGTTCCCGCGGCAGCGGCGGCGAGGGCGGCCAACCGAGCGTGGCGGTGCCGCCGCGGTAGGACTCGGCGACCGAAGACTCCTCGTCGTGGCCGGCTCGGGCGAGCACCGAGAGGATCGCCGCCACCTCCTCGCGGTGCTGCTCGAGACGGCGGGAGCCGACCCGCGGCGGGCGGTCCCGGCGGAAGCGGGCCTCGACGTGCCGAAGCAGCACCGTGCGGACGATCCACTCGCGAAGGTCCACGCGGCGGTCGGCGAGCATGACCGCGGTGAGGCGATCGCGGAACGCGGCGTACTGGGATGGCGACAGCTCGCAGATCGCGGGAATGCAGAGGTCCACGAGCGGAAGCAGGCCCGCCTCGGGCACGCCGTCGCACAGTCGCTCGAGCTGCCGCACCCTCCTCAGGAGCCCGGGATCGGAGGCGATGGCGCCGTGCTGGGCGTCGCGATGGCCGCGGTCCCTCGAGAGCAGCAGGCCGACGAGGACCGCCCGGGCGTCGGCGGGTTCATGGGCGGCCTCGAGCAGCGGCGGCGGCAGCGCGCTCAGCAGCTCGCCGCTGCGGCGGCATCTCGCCGGATCCGGGACGCCGGCGGCATCGATGGCGGCGTCGAGGTCGCGGCGGCTCGCCGCGGCGGCGAAGGCGCTCGCCGCGGGGGCCGCCGACGGCGGGACCGCCGGGCCTGCGGCCGCGGCCGGCGGCGAGACCGCCGAGGCGGCGATCCCCTCGATCCTCGCGATCCGCTCGCGAAGGGGCGGGTGGGTGGCGAAGAGCGCCGAGAACGCCGAGGAGAAGAACAGGTGGCCGAACTCGGACACATGGCTGTTCCACGCCTTGGCGGCGGGCATGCCGCCGATCTTCCGCAGGGCCCCGGCGATGCCGCGGGGATTGCGGGTGAACTGCACCGCCGAGGCGTCGGCGAGGAACTCCCGCTGCCGGCTCACCGCGGCCTGGATCAGGCGACCGAAGAAGGTGCCGATCGAGCCGACGAGCATCAGCAGCAGTCCGAGGACGATGATCGCGGCACCGATGGCGGCGCCTTCGTTGCGGCGGCCGCCGCCGCCCTGCAGCATCAGCGGCCCGACGAATCGGGCCATGCCCCAGCCGATCATGCCGATGACGAGGATCCCGAAGATCACGCCGGCGAGGCGGATGTTGAGGCGCATGTCCCCGTTCAGGATGTGGCTGAACTCGTGCGCCATGACGCCCTGCAGCTGCTCGCGATCGAGCTGCTGCATGCATCCGCGGGTGACCCCGATCACCGCGCTGTTGGGCGCGTAGCCCGCCGCGAACGCGTTGATCGAGTCGTCCTCGACCAGATACACCGGCGGCACCGCGACGCCCGAGGCGATCGCCATCTCCTCGACGACGTTGAGGAGCTGCCGCTCGGCCCGGTCCCGCGTCGATGGATCGATCCGGCGGCCTCCAAGAAGCTCGGCGACGGTGGTGCCACCCTTGCCGAGTTGGGCGATCTTGCCGAGGCTGGACAGTCCCACCACCAGGACCACGAACCCCGCGACGCCGCCGAGCAGCGGGAGGTTCCAGAAGCCCGGCTCGCCGGGGCGGTCGGAGGCGGAGACCGCCGCGAGCGGCGTGTAGATCGCCGCGATCACGCCGAGCACGGCGGCGGCGAAGAGCACCACCAGCTTCACGGTCCGGCGGCGGGCCCGATCCTGGCTGGCGAAGTAGTTCATGGCTCGACGGGCCTCGGGCCCGAGGCCGTCGAGACCTCGCCTGCCGGCGGGAAGGCCGCGGCGGGAGAAGCGGCGAGGTTCGCGTCCGCCCACTGGAGCAGGGCGGCCTCGCGGTAGCGAAGCATCGCCGCAAGCAGGTTCGACGGGAAGGTCCGCAGGCGCGTGTTGAACTGCATCGCCGCGTCGTTGTAGGCATGCCTCGCGAAGGCGACGCGATTCTCGCTCGTGACGAGCTCCTCCTGCAGGGCGAGCATGTTCTCGCTCGTGCGGAGCGCCGGATAGGCCTCGACGCGGAGGAACACCGCGGCGATCGCCGCCTCGAGTCCGCCCTCCGCGGCGGCGAGGGCGGCCGGGTCGGACTCCGCAAGGGCCCGTCCGGCACGCTCGCGAGCCTCGACCGCCCGCTCGAGCACCTCCCGCTCATGGGCCATCGCCGCCTTGGCGGTCTCGACGAGTCGCGGCACGAGGTCGTGTCGGCGCTGCAGCTGCACCTCGATCCCCGCCAAGGCGGTGCGGACCGCCACGAGGCCGGCGGCGAGCCGGTTCTGCAGCAGCACCCCGCCGACGAGCAGCAGCGCGGGCAACACGAGGCAGGCGATCGTCAGCAGCGGAGGCATGCGGGGATCGGAGACGAGGTTCCCGGTGGACGCCCGCAGCGGACGCCCCGCGGAGCATCGTCGCTGCGGCGGGGCGATTCAACCCGGCCGATCCGCCCCGTCGCGTCCGGCCCGGTGCCAGGAAGGGCCGGCGTCCGCAGACGACGACCGGCGGCCGTGGCCGGCCGCCGGTCGAGTCGAGGCGTGTCTGGGCTCGCCGCCCTCGGGCCTTCCCCGGGGGTCAGAAGGAGATCTTGTCGGTCCCCATCGCCCCATGGTCGTCCATGCCGCCGCGGGTCGGACGCGGAGCCTGCACCGGCTCGCGGTCGTCGTCGCCGCTCCAGCCCGCCCGCTTCAGGCTCAGGCCGATCTTGCGGTCCTCCACGTCGACCCGCAGGATCTTGATCTCGACCTCCTGGCCGAGCTTCACCACGTCCTGGGGATTCTCGACCTTGTGGTCGCTCAGCTCGCTGATGTGCAGCAGGCCCTCGAGCTCGTTCTCGAGCTCCACGAAGACGCCGAAGTTGGTGATCTTCGTGACGGTGCCCTTCACGATCATGCCCGGGCGGTAGGCGGAGGGGATCGCCTCGATCCACGGATCCTCGCTGAGCTGCTTCAGGCCCAGCCCCACCCGCTGCCGCTCCTGGTCGACTTCGACCACCACGCACCGGACCAGATCGCCCTTCTTGAAGGTCTCGTTGGGATGGGAGATCTTCTTGGTCCAGCTGATGTCGCCGATGTGCAGCAGGCCGTCGATGCCCGGCTCGATCTCGATGAACGCGCCGTAGTTGGCGAGGTTGCGGACCTTGCCCTCGATGATCGTGCCGGGCGGGTACTTCTCGGCGACGAGGTCCCACGGGTTGACCTCGGTCTGCTTCATGCCGAGGGAGATCTCGAGCTTCTCCTTGTTGATGTCGAGGACGACCACGTCGACCTCCTGCCCGACCTCGACGCACTCGCTCGGATGGTTGATGCGGCGGGTCCAGCTCATCTCGGAGATGTGCACGAGGCCCTCGATGCCGTCCTCGATCCGCACGAAGGCGCCGTAGCTCATCAGGTTGACCACGGTGCCGCGAAGGCGGCAGCCCACCGGGTACTTCTGCTCGATGAGCTCCCAGGGCGAGGTCTCCTTCTGCTTGAGGCCGAGGGCGATCTTCTCCTTCTCGAGGTCGATGTTGAGGATCTTGACCTCGAGCTCCTCGCCGATCCGGACCACCTCGCTCGGGTGGTTGACCCGGCCCCAGCTCATGTCGGTGACGTGGAGCAGGCCGTCGATGCCGCCGAGATCGACGAAGGCGCCGAAGTCCGCGATGTTGGTGACGGTGCCGCGGACGAGGTCGCCCTCGGCGATGCGGCCGAGCAGCTTCTGCTTGGCCTCCTCCCGCTCCTCCTCGATCAGCTTGCGGCGGCTGATGACGATGTTCCGCTTCTCCTCGTCGATCTTCAGGATCAGGGCCCGCATGGTGCGGCCCACGAAGTCGCCGAGGTCGCCGGGGCGGCGGATGTCCACCTGCGAGGAGGGCAGGAACACCGGCACGCCGATGTCCACGAGCAGGCCGCCCTTGATCTTGCGGAGGCACTTGCCCTCGACGACGTCGCCTTCCTTCTTGGTGCGGAGCAGCTGCTCCCAGCCGCGGATCCGGTCGGCCTTCCGCTTGGAGAGCACGATGCCGCCGGAGGCGTCCTCGACGGCCTCGAGCAGCACCTCGACCTCGTCGCCGACGGCGGGGGCGTCCTCGAACTCGCCGCGATGCACGAGGCCTTCGCTCTTGAGGCCCACCTCGATGACCACGTCGTCGCCGGCGAAGCCGACGACTCGGCCCTTGAGGATCGAGCCGGGCGTGAAGGTCTGCATCTGCCCGCCGCCCACCACGCGGCCCATGCGGTCCGCGGCGGAGGTGCCGAGCGCCTGCTCGAGAAGGGCGTTGGCGGCGGCATCGTCGATGCCGAGGGTTTCAATCAGGTTGTAGTCGACCATTCTGTGGGTGTGCGACGGGGCGATACGGACCGCCCCGTTCCTGAAAAAGAGGTGCGAACGCCGTCCCCGGCACGCTGCCGAAGAAGCACGGCCCGCCCTTGGGCGGAAGCGGCGAGTATAGCCGCCGCCCCATCCGGCCATCGCCCGATCCAGGGGCGGTCCGGCGGACCGGCCGACCGGCCGGCCGACCGCGAGGTTCGGCATCGCCGCCGTCGGGCCGCACCCGCTCGCCTCGACCATCCGACGGGCGATCCGACGGGCGATCCGACGGACGATCCGATAGGTTCCCGAGCACCG
>CAZQUA010000070.1:2688-10469 GCA_964596455.1 uncultured Isosphaeraceae bacterium | reverse complement strand
TTCTCGCGGGGCAGATCAACGGCACCAGCGGCTACGAGGAGGCGGCGGGGCAGGGCCTGCTCGCCGGGCTGAACGCGGCGAGGCTCGTCCGCGGCGAGGACGCGGTGCGGCTCGGCCGCGAGACGAGCTACCTCGGCGTGATGATGGACGACCTCGTCACTCGGGTCCCGCGGGAGCCCTACCGGATGTTCACCAGCCGCGCCGAGCACCGCCTTCGCCTCCGCGCCGACAACGCCGACGATCGCCTCACGCCGCTCGCGATCGAGTGGGGACTCGCCTGCGACCGCCGCCGCCGCGGATTCGAGGCGAGGCAGCATCGCCTCGCGTCCGGGCGTCGCCGCCTCGCCGCGATCCTGCACGAGGGCCGGTCGCTCTGGTCGTGGTGCCGCCGCCCCGAGATCGATGCGGCGTGGCTGGCGGCCCGCCTGCCGCCCGAGGCGGCGTGCCCGCTCGAGGACCTGCACCGCCTTTCGATCGAGGCCCGCTACGAGGGCTACCTCGCCCGCGAAGCGCACCTGATCCGCCGCGCCGCCGAGAGCGAGGGCGTCCGGATCCCGGCGACGCTCGATCCCGCCTCGATCGTCGGCCTTCGCCGGGAAGCCGCCGAAGTGCTCGCACGCTTCCGTCCGGCGACCCTCGGGCAGGCGAGCCGCCTCGCGGGGGTCAATCCCACGGATCTCTCGCTGCTCGCGGTGGCGGTGGCCCGATGCCGCCGGGCGGCGGGGTCGAGGGCCGACGCCGGGACGGAGTGAAGCGGCGGGCCCGTCCCTGCACGGGCCCCGGGACGCTCGCGGGATCAGTCCACCTCGGGCGGCAGCACGATCTCCGCCGCGAACGCACCCCGCGGATCGCCCCGCTCGAGCAGGGTGCGAAGCAGGGTCGCGATCGTCCGCGGCACCGTGCCGGAGAATCGCGAGCGGTCCCCCTCGACGACCTCGACGGGCTGGTCGAGATCGAGCATCTCGTCGTCGAGGCGGATGCGAAGCTCGCCCTGGCGGTCCCAGGCCTCGAGATCGATCCGCGACCCGTGCCGCGAAGCGACGACGAGGGCGCCGGGACGAGGCTCGGAGACGGCGAGCCAGTAGAAGCGGCGGTGGGTGCGACGGTGCTGCCGCCAGACCACCCGCGAGGCCCGCAGGTCCCGCCGATGGGAAGCCATCCAGGGGACTGCCGCCGCGTCCTCGCGATCCATCCAGTGGGCCTTGCCCTCGTGGATCTTGACCCAGTGCGGATAGCCGCCCGCATCCCCCGCGGCGAGATCGCCGAGGCGACGCTCCCACGACCTCGCGGCGCCGTTGCGGCCGTGGCCGGAGTCCTCGGCGCCGACCTGCAGGGCGAAGGGAAGGTTGCGGAGGCTCTCCGGGCTCGCGTCGTTGGGATGCCCCGCCATCATCGCGGCGGCCGCGAAGCGGTCGGCCATCCTCGGGGCCAGCTGGTAGACGCCGTCGCCGCCGGCGGAGTAGCCCATCAGGTAGACGCGGTCGGGATCGGCCTGCTCGAAGGCGACGAGGTCGGCGATGAGATCGTCGAAGAAGTCGTCGACGTGCCCCTGGTGCCAGAGGTTCCAGGTGTCGGTGGGGGCGCGGGGCGCCAGGTAGATGCCCTCGTCGGGCGCGTAGAGCCGCTGCTGGTTCAACCACTGCCGCTCATGCAGCTCCGGCGGCGCCTCGCCGCCGCCGTGCATCGAGATGTAGACGCTGCGGCCCTGCGGCGGAGCCTCGCCGCGAATCGAGTACCAGATGGGCATGCGGAGATCGCCCCGGGCAAGCACGCGGCCATCGAAGGCCTCGCGACGCTCGCGGCGACGGGCCTCGAGCATCGCCTCCACGAGGAGCGCCTTCGCAGCGGCGGCCTCGCCCCGCGTGAGCGGCACCGTGGCCCAGCTGGCTTCGGCGATGCCCGCAAGGCTCTCGCGGCCGAGATGCTCGGCGAGCGATGCGAGGGCGGCGCTCGGCGGATCGCCCGCAAGATCGAGTTCGATCAGCGACTCGCCCGCCGCCTCGAAGGGAAGGCGCCGCCCGGCGATCCGCACCTCGCCGACGGTGCCGGCGGGCAGCGTGGCTTCGAAGTGGTCGTTGAGATCGGAGCGGTCGTCGCGGGTGCGTCCCGACGCGAGCCGCCCGCCGTCCGGTCCATGGATCGCCACCGGCAGCGAGACCCGCAGCGGGCCGGCGCGGGCGACCACGCGGACCGTGGCCGCCGCCATGTCCTCGCGGGGAGCGTCCCTGCGGTAGCGGGCGGTCACCTCGATCGCCCGGGCGGGCGAGGGTTCGTCGGTGAAGGCGATCGGGAACCGCTGCGGCGAGTCGGTCCAAGTGACCGCGTAGATCCCGTGGCGGGGATCGCCTTCGACCGCGGCGGCGGCGCGGGCGGTGAACCAGGCCTCGTCGAGGCGATCGCCGGTGGGCTCGGCAGCGCCGGTGAATCGCCACTGCGAACCGTCCCAGATCTCCACCCACGAGTGGTTGCCGCTGCCGTCGCTCCAGAGGGGCGTGCCGACGAGTCGCGCGGGCAGGCCCACGCTGCGGCAGGCGTTGACGAGCAGGATCGAAAGGCCGGTGCAGGAGGCGAGGCCGCTCTCGATCGACTCGCTCGGGCTCGCATCGGCGCGACGGCGCTTCGTGGAGTAGCGGACGCCGAGCTCGGCGAAGAGGCCGGCGTTGATCGCCACGGCGGCCGCGGCGGGGCAGCGGATCCCCTCGATCAGCGGCAGGGTCCGCTCGCGGAGCGAGGGACGCCACTGCTCCCGAGTCTCGCTGACGCTTGCATAGGGCAGGATCGCGTCGAGGAAGATCTCCGGCGGGACCGCATCCGCCCAGGGCGCGTCGGCCCAGGCCTCATGGGCACGATCGCAGTGCTCGAGCAGGAATGCCGCGTCCACGCGGTCGCGGTCGCTCGCGGGCATCCGCGCGAGCAGCCAGGCCATCGCCTCCCGCTGAGGCGGAGGCGTCGCCGCGAGCACCGCATCGGGATCGAGGGGCGGACCCGCAGGCGGCGAGGCCGGCAGCGGGGCGGCAAGCAGCAGGGCCGCCGCGATCGGCAGCGGCCATCGGCATCGAGGGGTCATGATCGCCGGGAGCGTACCGCGGTCGGATCCCGTCGGCGGCCTCGCGAGGGATCTCGCCACCACGGGGCCGCCGCGGGCAGCGACGCGGCGGCGATCGCCAGCCAGACCGCCGCCACGATCCCGGGGCCGCCCGCAAGCACGCTGCCGCCGAAGGCCAGGGCCGGGCCGACCGCGTAGCCGAGTCCGATGAGGGCCTCGTGGGTCCCGCCGGCATCGACCTCCGCCCGTCCCACCGCCATCGCGTAGTAGAGCGCGGTGTAGTAGATGATGCCCTGCCCGGTGCCGAAGGCGACGAGGCCGATGCCCATGGCGAGCATCGAGTCGGCGAGCACCATGACCCCGAAGCCGCCCACGAGCAGCACCGTCGCCGCGAGCAGGGTGCTCCAGCGGCCATGCCAGAAGCCGGTCCGCCAGAGGATCGCCACCACCACGATCCTCGCCACGAGCCACAGGCTCGTCATCGGGGTCTGCGAGGCTCGCGAAGCCTCGAGTCCGTCGAGCAGGTAGGGCATCAGCGGCGAGATCGCCCCCACCACCACGTAGCTCGTGGGCAGCAGCACGCGGCAGGAGGCGAGCAGGCGGGGGTAGGCCGGGGTCGTGTGCACCGACGCGGCGTCCTCGGCGTGCGGGGGCGGCACCGACGGCAACGCCAGCGACACCACGGCGGAGACGGTGAAGAGGACCGCGAGGGCCGCAAGGATCCATTCGGCGCGGCCCGCCGCGAGGAATGGCCCCATCAGGAGCATCGCCAGCGTCACCGCGGCCATCCACACCAGGTTCCACCAGCCGATGGTGTTGCGCATCCGCTCGCCGTGGCGGCCCGCGGTCAGGTAGCTCTCGATCAGCGGCCACAGCAGCGCCGACGCCGCGCTGATCGTCGCGCCGACCGGCCAGATCACCAGCGGCGACTCGACGGCGAGGGGAATCGGGCAGGCAGCCGCCTGCACCGCCAGCACCAGCACCACGATCGAACGGGCGTCGAGTCGTGCGGCAAGGCGGCGCACGATCGGCCCCGCCGCGAACGCCACCGCGATGTAGAACCCGCCGTTGAAGATCGCCAGCAGAAGGTTCTCGAACTCGCCGTAGCCGTAGCTGTCGCGGGTGATGAAGGCGAGGCCGTTCCAGACGACGCCGGTGCCGAAGCTTGCGAGGAAGCTGATGGTCAGCAGCACCGCCGAGGAGGCGGTGGCGGCGGCGGGGAGGGCGGTCTTGGAGGACACAGGGGGCGGATCCTACGGAGTCGGCCGCCCCGGCGGGAGGACCGGCGAAGGTGCATCTGCTACCATCTTCGCTCCGGTCCACGTAGCTCAATTGGATAGAGCGCCGCCCTCCGAAGGCGGAGGTTGCAGGTTCGAGCCCCGCCGTGGACGCTTCGCCCCGCCGCTTGGCGGGGCGTTCCGTTGAGGGGAACTCCCGAGAGGCGAAGCGTCCGATGCGACTCCGATGCGACTAGGCGAACTGCAGCAACTGATCCGAGATCGCTACCACGCGACCGACTCCGCACGCGGCGTGCCCGGGACCTTCCTGTGGCTGAGCGAGGAGGTGGGCGAACTGGCCCATGCCCTCGGCGAGCGGGAGCGGGGCCGCGAGGACCGGGCCAACCTCGAGGAGGAGTTCGCCGACGTGCTCGCATGGCTGACCACCCTCGCCAACATCTGCGAGGTCGATCTTGAGCGGGCGATCGAGGCGAAGTACATCGCCGACGGCGGTCCGGCCGGCACCAAGTAGACGCCGCGTAGACGCCGCCGCCGGGCGTGGCTGCCCGGTGCCGTTTCGGGACGCGCTCCTAGTACCGTCGCAGCACGCCGATCACCACGCCCTGCACGGTGCAGTCGCGGACGATGATCGGCGCAAACGCGGGATTGGCCGGCTGAAGGCGGATCGAGCCGTCCCGCTCCCTGAAGAAGGTCTTGAGGGTGGTCTCGCCATCGGGCAGCAGGGCCACCACCCGCTCGCCATCGCGAGCGGTCTGCCGCCGCTCCACGATCACGTAGTCGCCATCGAGGATCCCCTCGTCCCGCATCGAGTCGCCCTCGACCTGCAGGGCAAAGGTCGTCCCCCGCTGCCCGCGGCGGGGCCCGAAGACCTCCTCGAGGCTCAGCTGCTCCTCGACGGGGAACTTCTCGATCGGCAGGCCGGCGGCGATCCGTCCCACGAGCGGAAAGGTCGCGCGGGGGCGGTCCCCCGGCAGGACCACTTCATCCGGCATCGACAAAGAGCGAGCCCTGTTGGCCTCCCGCTGGAGCACTCCCTTGCGGATGAGCGCCTCCACATGCTCGAAGACGGTGACCTTGGCGATTCCGAGAGCGTCGGCGAGCTCCTGGATCGTCGGCGAATAGCCGTGCTCCTCGCGGCACTCCCGAATGAGTTCGATGATGCGGAGCTGCTTGGGAGTCAGGTTGGCCAGCATGCGGGGTCTCCGAAGGAGCCGGGGGTCGTGGCGGGGCGGTCGGACCGCGATCGCGGGATCGGGAGGATTCGTGCAGGGCCTCGTCCCGCAGCAACGCGGCGATCGGCAGCGGTTGCCCGGGCTTCCAGAGCGAGACCGGGATGGCCGCGGCCCGTTCCTCCCTCCGGGATGGCGGGAGCGGGGCGGCCGGCCGTGGCCGCTCCAGCGAGGTTGCCGCCTCGCTGGCGGATACCCGCACGCGTCGGATCCGGAGCATGGCGTCGAGCGGGTCGGCCGGCAGCGGATGCCGCCGGGACGCCGAGGCGGTCGCATCGGTGCCGCCGGGGTCCTCCGCGACCCAAGGCGAGGTCATCCGGTCGAGCAGGTGCGCAAAGGCGCGGCCGCAGGCGGCCAGGATCGCGTCGCCCATTCCCAGAAGGCCTCGCCGCGGCGGGGCGGGTGGAGCGGCGGCAGGTGGCGAGATCGGGGCCAGCGGCCGCTGCGGTCCGCTGACGACCACGATTCCGGCACGGGATCCGTGGTAGCGGCGAATGGCCGAGCCGCCCGGGCCGAGTTGCAGAAGCGGGGGTGCGACCTGCTGCATCGGATGCTCCTTCCTTCGCGGCCCGGGAGCCGGGCCTGCTTCCGCCCCGGCGAGTCCCCGGCGGATCTCGCGGCGGCGGAGGCGAACGGTGCCCGCCCGCCGGTTCTCGTGGCGGGGCGAGGCAGGCTCGCCCCGTCTCGGGAGGCAGGTCTTCGGCACGATGGGAGGAGGAGCGGCACATTTTGTTCGGGACTTGTTCTACCAAACAGAACCCGATCATGGCAAGGGGATCCCTCCTTCGAACCCTTGCCGGGCCGGTCGGGCGGAAGGTCCCGAAAGATCGCCTCCTGCCGCTCCGAATCGCCGCTCGGACCGGTCGAGGACCGCGGCGTCGGCTCGATCGCCGCCGCCGAAGCGGCTCGGCGGCGGTAGCGTGGCGGGCATGTCCTCCTTCCGTTCCGCCGGCCTTGTCGGCGCTCCTGAACCGCTCGAAGGCAGCGATGCGGCGGCGTATCCGCTCGATGCCGCCGCTTGCTTCCTGAACCACGGCTCCTTCGGCAGTCCCCGCCGGGAGGTGCTCGCCCGCCAGGACGCTTGGCGGGGTTGGATCGAGGCCGATCCGATCGAGCGTCTCGGGCGCGGGGTTCGGGAGTGGCTTGCGGCCTCGCGGGAGCAGGTCGCATCCTTCGTGGGCGCCGATCCGGCCGGCATCGGCTTCGTGACCAACGCGACCGAGGGCGTGAACGCGGTGGTGCGATCGATCGCGTGGCGGCGGGGCGACCGCATCGTGACCACCGATCACGTCTACCACGCGGTGCGGCAGACCCTGCGGCGGATCGCCGCGGAGAGCGGCGCCGAGCTCGTCGAGGTGCCGTTGCCGGCGCCGTTCGGTTCGCCCGCGGAGATCGCGGCGAGGGTCGAAGAGGCCTTGGCGCCCGCGACCCGTCTGCTGGTGATCGACCATGTGACCTCGCCCACCGCGGTGGTCTTTCCGGTGGAACGACTCGTCGCCTGCTGCCGCCGGAGGGGCATCGAGGTGCTCGTCGACGGCGCCCATGGCCCCGGCATGCTGCCGCTCGATCTCGCGTCGCTCGACGCCGACCACTACGCGGCCAATCTCCACAAGTGGGTGGGAGCTCCCAAGGGCGCGGGATTCCTGTTCTCCCATGCGAGGGTCCGCGGGCGGGTGCATCCGCTCGTCACCAGCCACTTCTTCGGCGAGGGATTCGCGAGGGAGTTCGATTGGCAGGGCACCCGCGACGTCACGCCGTGGATCGTGGCGGGCGAGGCGATCGAGGCAGGGCGGCGGTGGGGATGGCCGGCGATCCGCCGGCACAACCATGCCCTCGCGACCGCAGCGCAGGCGATGCTGGCGGCGCGATGGCAGGTCGAGACGCTCACGCCCCTCGATGGATCGATGCTCGGCTCGATGGCGGCGATTCCGCTGCCGCCCGCGGCCGCGGCGGGCTTCGGCGACGCCGAGGCGGTGCAGGCGGAGCTCCGCCGCCGCGGCGGGATCGAGGTGCCGGTCATTCCTTGGTCCGGGGGCCTGCTCGTGCGGATCTCCGCGGCGCCCTACAACCGCCCGTGGCAGTACGAGCACCTCGCGGCGTGCGTGGAGAGCCTCGCCGCACGGTAGATTCCGAGGGGGTCGCCGCCGCCGGCGGGGCGTAGAGTTGCCTGGCCCGCCTGGAGAACGCGATGCCCCTTCCGATCGCCGCCCTGACGCTGCTGCTCATGGCGAGCCCGGCCGCCGCCCGGGACCTCGCGGCTTCACCGCC